>CAYTMM010000061.1:0-18388 GCA_964438875.1 uncultured Sphingosinicella sp.
AGGCGGCACCGGCCCGCACCCCACCCGGCCTCCCAATAGCATATCCTGTCGATGGAAGGCCGGGTGGGGGTGGGGGTGCGGGCCGGTGCCGATTCAGCGCAAGCTGAAAACAACCTTAGCCTTCGGCGTCCATTTGTGACACTCGGCCCCCGATCGCCTTCCAGCCGGGGAGCGCGCCCGTGTCTGGGCACAATCCCGCAAGAGATTCGCTCCCGCGCTTGCATCTCGACAACCCCAACCATAATGAGATGATATATTGTTATCTGATTCTTCGGGGGGTGATGTGTTCGTCAGATCGTTGTTGTGCGTCGGATTCGTGCTGGGCGGGGCCGCGCGCGCCGAAAATCCCGAAGTGGAGGTGGAGCGTCCGGAAATCGTGATCACGGGCCTGCGCGCCGACGACAGCTATGCCCCGGACCGCGCCGCGGTCGCAGGCAAGCTTCCCGTTCCGTTGCTCGAAATCCCGCAGTCGGTGAGTGTAGTGACACGCGAGCAGATCGAAGACCGCAATTTCTTCACGATCGGCGAGGCGGTGCAGCAGGTCGCCGGCGTGACAGTGATGCCGTTTGACGGGACCAACCCGGATTATCGCGCGCGCGGCTTCGTGCTCGATTACGCCTATGACGGTGTGCCCTCCACCTTCTCGTCCGGCGTGCCGGAATTCGATCTCGTCATCTACGAACGGCTGGAGGTCCAGCGTGGGCCGACCGGCCTGTTCCGCGGCTCCGGCTCGCCCGGCGGCACGATCAATCTGATCCGCAAGCGCGGGCTGGAGGCCTTTGCTGTCTCCGGCGCGCTGTCGGCAGGCTCCTGGAACAATTATCGCGCCGAGATCGACTTCGGCGGCCCGCTCGATGCAGCCGGGCGATTGCGGGCGCGGGCCGTCGCAAGCCTGGTCGATCGCGATTTCTTCCAGGACCGGTCCCATACCCGTCGGGCGATCGCTTACGGTGCCGTGGATTTCGATCTCACACCCACCACCACGATCGGCGCTTCGCTGACATGGCAGGACAATGATGCCGACACGCCGATGAACGGACAACCGGCTTTTACCAACCAGCAGTTCCTGAATTTCCCGCGCAGCTTCCAGCACCTGCCGAGCTGGAACAATTTCTCCGAAACCGTCACGGAATATGCGGCGGAGGTGCAGCAGCGGGTCGGCGCCTGGTCCGTGGTCGTTCGCGCGCTCGCCCGCGACATTCCGCGCGCCTGGCAGGACGGCTTCATCCAGCCCGGCACCGGCGTCGATCCCGACACGCTGACCGCGATCTATGTCAATCGCCGCAGCGAAGGCGAGAACGGCAAGCGCGCGCTGGACGCCTATGCCGCCGGCCCGTTCCGCCTGTTCGGCCGCGAGCATGAACTGGCGATCGGCTATAGCTACGATCGGCGGACCACCTCGTTCCGGTCTCGCTCGCAGACGGTGGTCGGGCGCTTTTCGATCTTCGATCCCGATGCGGTGCCTTTGCCTCCCACCGCCTTCACCCAGGGCAACGAGACCGATCTGCGCCAGAGCGGCTTTCATGCTCAGGCGCGGCTGCGCCTGCTCGATCCTTTCACCGTCGTGCTGGGCGGGCGCTTCAGCAACTATACGAACCGCAGCCGGAGCATCGCGCCCTCCAACCCTAGCGATTTCCGGACAACGGCGCGCGAGCGCGGGCAATTCACGCCCAGCATCGGCGCGGTCCTCCACCTGGCCGACAATGTCACCCTCTACGGCAGCTATTCGGACATCTTCAATCCGCAGACGGCGCAGCGCCAGGACGGCACGACGCTGGAACCGCGTATTGGCGAACAATATGAGCTTGGACTGAAGGGCCGGTTCCTGAACGGACGGCTCAACGCTGCGGCCGCGATCTTCCGCAGCCGGGATATCAACCGGGCGCTGGCGGATGTGTCCGCCCCCGGCTTCTTCGTGCCCGCCGGCGAAGTCCGTATCGAAGGCTTCGAGTTCGAAGTGACAGGCAGCCCGCTTACCGGGCTGGACGTCAATCTGAGCTACACCAATCTGCGTACCGAATATGAGGTCGGCACGGCCGCCCAGACCGGCGCGGTGTTCGACATCTTCTCGCCGCGTCACCAGTTCAAGGCCTATGCGCGCTACGAGCCAGCCGCCTGGGGCGGCGCCTTCGCGGCCTTCGGCCTCAATGCACAGAGCCGCGTGATCGGCGCCGGCGTGCCCGGCATCCGGGAACAGGGCCCGTTCGCCGTCGCCAACGCGCAAGTCGGGTATCGCTTCAACGAAAATCTGCGGCTGTTCGCGTCGGTCAACAACCTGTTCGACCGGGTCTATTATGTCCGCGTCGGATCGATCAACACCTACAACAATTACGGCGAGCCGCGGAACGTGCTGCTAACCTTGCGGGCGAGTTATTGAGGCGTGTGATATCTCCCCCCTGCGGAGCGGATTGAGACGCCGCGACCGAAGATGATCATGCAAATCGGATATCGTACATCGCAGCGCGACACGACATCCTTTCTCCCGCTTGCCAAGCAGGATTTCATCTGCCTTATCCTGTGCGATGGGCGCAGCCCGCCGATGGGCTGTGTTCGAAAGGCGGGAACAACTCGCCCTGTAGGGCATGAACTTCGCCGGTGAAGTGCCGACAGCGATATGGGTGAAGTTGCTGAACATTGGGGTGGGGTTCGCCAGATGACTGAAACCGTGTCGCCTCTCGCCCCCCCCTCTCCGCCCGTTCGCATCGCGACGCTGGATATCCTGCGCGGCATCGCCGTGATGGGCATATTGGCGATGAACATCGTCGCCTTCGCCATGCCGTTCCAGGCTTATATGAACCCGATGGCCTACGGCACGGAGAGCCAGGCCGATCTCGCGTCCTGGCTGCTCAGCTTCGTGCTTGTCGACGGCAAGATGCGCGGCTTCTTCTCCTTCATGTTCGGTGCCTCGACGCTGCTCGTCATCGAAAGCGCGCGGGCGACAGGCAACTCGCCGGCGCGCGCCCATTATCTGCGCATGCTCTGGCTGCTCGTCTTCGGCCTGCTCCATTTCTACCTGATCTGGTTCGGGGACATCCTCACCGGCTATGCCCTGTGCGGTCTCATCCTCTACGCCTTTCGCAACCTGTCGGTGCGTGCGCTGGTGATCTGGGGCATTGCGCTGGTGCTGCTGCAGGTGCTGCTGTTCAGCGCGATGTCCGCCTTCATCTTCGGCCTCGCCCACTCCGCCGGAATGCCGGATGCCAATGCGGAGATGGCACAGGCCTGGCAGACCATGCAGAGCGATTTCGGCGTTCTTCCCGACGCGATGACACGCAGCCTCGAAATCTACCGGGGAAGCTATGCCGGGATCCTGACCGAGCGCGTGATCCGGATGGGAACGATGCCGCTGAACAACAGCCTGCTCTTCGGGCCCGAGACGCTGGGCTACATGGCGCTGGGCATGGCGGCCTTCAAATCGGGCTTCCTGCGCGGCGCGTGGGATGCCGTGCGTTACCGCAAATGGGCAATCGTCGGTTTCGCCATCGGCCTGCCCGCCTATGCGCTGTTCGCATGGGTGCTGCTGCGCGACGGCTTTTCCATACCCGTGCTTTTCGCTGTCACGATGGCGGCGACCGGCATTGTCCGGCCGGTCATGATCATGGCGCTCGCCGCGCTCGTGATCCTCGTCACGTGGCGGGGCGGCTGGCTGGTCGATCGCATCGCCGCCGCCGGCCGCGCGGCCTTCACCAACTATCTCGGCACGTCGATCCTGATGACGACACTCTTCTACGGCTATGGATTCGGCCTTTACGGCCATCTCAGCCGAATCGAGCTGTGGATTCCGGTGCTGGGCATGTGGGCGCTGATACTGCTCTGGTCGAAGCCCTGGCTGGATCGCTTCCGCTACGGCCCGTTCGAATGGCTGTGGCGCAGCCTGGCCCGCTGGGAGTTCCAGCCGATGCGAAAGGCTCAGTAGGACTCCGGTCCCGCCTCCGGAACTCCGCGCCACGCGATCAGCGCGCCGATTGGCGCCGCCGGCACGATCCATGCGACCTCATCCTCCCGACCGGCGTCGATTTCCGGCAATGGGTGGCCGTCCTCGGTGAAGTTGCGAGATCGCCAGCCTCTTTGGCGATCACCATCGGAGCGCATGCAGATGACTTCATCCTCCAACGCCAGGATCGTCATCCGGAACATGGCGGGGATTGTTTCATCCGCTTCGGTCTCCGGCGTGTCCGGTCTCTCGTACAGGATCGCCTGATCGACATTGGCGAAACAATCGACACCGCCGCGCCGTTCGACCCGGTTGCGCGCGGCAAACACGTAGCGCGCGGAGAGGGGCACGAAATCCACCTGTACGCCGGCGCCGGGCGCGGCTTCACCGCCATAGGTGTCGACGACCCGCCAGTCACGTGGCGCATAATGACCGATCGGCCGGTCGGTAAGGATCGTCACGCTGTCTGCGGACGCCGATCGGGTGAGGAAGTAATAATTGGTGGCGCCCATCCGGCGCAGCTCCGCATTAGGATCGCCGCCACCAACGTCCCAGCCCTCCACCCGCTCGCCGCGCTGCATGAGAATATCCCGCAGCTCCGCGATCGTCGCCTGGAACTCGGCGATCATCTGCGCCTCGGTCGGCTCCTGCGCAGTTGCCGGCAACGACAGCGGAACGCCGGCCAGCGCGGCTGCGACAAGCACTTTTCGAAGGCGTTTCATGAGCGTTCCCCGGGGCCAGATGGTCGCGGAGCTAAACGCGGGCTACGCAACGACGCAAACGAAATCAGCGGATCAGAGGCGGCCGAATTCCTGGTTGCTCGGCGCGCGCCCGAACGGCCGCCGACGCTGAGCGAGCGGATTGGTTTCCTGCTCCAGCAGCTCGATCGTGCGCTGATAGAGCGGCCGCAGCTTCGCCACTTCCGGGACGATATGGTCGGGGAACAGGTGGGATTCGAGCGCGCGGCGGGCCGCCACTTCGATCTCCTCGGCGAGAATGCCGAGCTGTTCGGCGCCGAACTGGCGCGCTTCCGATTTCATCGTATGGGCGGGCAGCACGATCGACGCGACATTTCGCTCGTGCATGGCCTCCTCGATCCGCGCCACGGCCTTTTCACCATCCTCGCGGAAATAGCCGAGTATGCGCACGAAATTGGCACCAAGCTCGGCGCGCGCGCGCTGGAATTCCGTCCAGTCGACAAGCGGTACGGCGGCGTCTTCCAACGCGGTAAGTCCTTCCTGGTCCAACCCGTCGGCTTTTCTATCCGCTTCAAGTAAACATGCGGTTGATGAAAATCAGCTTTTCGTATTTTCCTTGTCGAAAGGATTGCGCGAAGCCCGGACCTGAAGCCGCACCGGCACCGCGCCGAAATCGAGCTCCCGGCGGATGCCGTTGATCAGGTAGCGCAGGTACGAATCGGGAAGCTGATCGACACGGGTACCGAACAGGACGAAGCTGGGCGGCCGGGTGTTCACCTGGGTGATATATCTGAGCTTGATCCGCTTGCCGCCGGGAGCGGGTGGCGGATTCTTCTCCACGGCGGCCTCGAACCAGCGGTTGAGCTGGCCGGTCGATACTCGCCGCGACCAGATGTCCCGTACTTCGAAGGCAGCGGCGAGGAGTTGGTCGATCCCCTTGCCGGTCTTGCCGGACACGGTGATCAGCGGCACGCCCCGTGCCTGCGAGAGTCCCTCGTCGAGGGCTGCCTTGATGCCGTTGAACAAGGCGCTGGCGCCTTCGGCCACGTCCCATTTGTTGATCGCGACGATGAGCGCCCGGCCTTCCTGCAGCACATGGTCGGCGATTCGGAGATCCTGCGCCTCCAGCCCGCGCGTGCCATCGAGCAGCAGCACGACCACCTCGGCGAAATCGACGGCGCGGCGGGCATCGGCGACGGACAGCTTCTCCAGCTTGTCCTCCACCTTCGCTTTCTTGCGCATGCCGGCGGTGTCGATCAGCCGGACGGGACGCAACATCCCTTCCTTGTCCGGCCATTCCCAGTCGATTGCGATCGAATCGCGGGTGATGCCAGCTTCGGGTCCGGTGATCAGCCGGTCCTGGCCCAGCATCCGGTTGATGAGAGTGGATTTGCCGGCATTGGGCCGGCCGACGATGGCGAGCTTCAGCGGACCCTGATAGCTCTCTTCCGCCTCGTCGTCCTCGTCCGCCGCATCGCGTTCGACATGAGGGCGGAGCTGCTCGAACAGATCGACAACGCCCTCGCCATGCTCGGCGCTGATCGCGATCGCCTCGCCCAGACCCAGCGCATAAGCCTCGATCAGGCCGGCCTCGGCGGCCCGCCCCTCGGCCTTGTTCGCGGCAAGGATGACCGGCGTCGATTCGGATCGCAGCCAACGGGCGATCTCCTCATCGAGCGGCATGATACCGGCCCGGCCGTCGATCAGGAACAGGGCCGCGTCGGCCTCGCGTACCGCTGCCACGGTCTGGGCGCGCATCCGCCCCGGCAGCGTCGCGGGGTCTTCGTCCTCGTAACCTGCCGTGTCGATTACCCGGAATTCGAGGCCGAGCAGGGTGGCATCGCCCTCGCGCCGGTCGCGGGTCACGCCCGGCCGGTCGTCGACCAGCGCCAGCCGCTTGCCGACCAGCCGGTTGAACAAGGTGGATTTGCCGACGTTCGGACGTCCGACGATCGCAACGGTAGGGAGGCGCGCCATAAGGCGTGACCCCCTGCCCGCTTACCTCCAGGCGGTCAACCGCCCGTCGTCATCCAGCAGGTAAAGCGTATTGTTCGCAACCACCGGCGGGAGCGAGAAAGTGGAGCGCGCCTCTGTGGTCGACAGGATCGACCCATCCGTCGGCGAGACATAAGCGATCTGCCCCTGCGAGCTCACCAGCACAAGCCGGTTGCCCGCCAGAACGGGTCCGCGCCAGAAGATCGGGTCCTGCCCCGGACGCACCCGTATCTGCCCGGTATTGCGGTCCGGCCGGCTATCCCGGCGCTCCGGCCGGCGGAAGGCGGGAAGCTGCGTCATCCAGCGAACACGGCCCGACGAGCGGGCGACGGCCAGCAGCTGGGCGCGATCGGTAACAACGAACACCCATTCGCCCGCCACCCAGGGCGTGGAAATGCCGGCAATGTTGAGCTCCCACGCGCGCTGCCCGGTGATCAGCTCGACGGCGACCATGCGGCCACCCTGGCCAACCGCGAAGACGCGGCCATTGTCGATCACCGGATCCGCATCGATGTCCGAAAGCTGGCCCACCTGAGTGGAAACGCCGGTGCGAGCCAGCGCGTCCTGCCAGACGACCTGACCGTTTTCATAGCGATAGGCGGTGAGTTCGCCGGACGAGAAGCCAGCGACGACCGTGCTCTGCGCGAAGGCAGGCGCGGCCGTGCCGAACACGCCGGCCAGCTCGAACGCGGCGGCGCCGGTCCAGCGCGTCGCGCCGGTGTCGGGATTGAGCGCGTAGAGCTGATTGTCCTGGCTGATCGCATAGACCGCATCGGCGGCGATGGTCGGCGCACCGCGCAGCGGGCCACCGGGCTTGACCATCCAAACAATTTCACCAGTAGCCGCGTTCAGCGCGGCGGCATCGCCCGCACCGTTGGTCGCATAGACGCGGCCGTCTTCGGTCGAAACCGCGACGCCGCCGCCGAACAGGGTCTCGCGCGGGCTGTTCTCGCCGCGCACCTGGCGCTCCCAGACCACCGCGCCGGTATCGGCGTTGAAGGCGCGCACGGTGGCGCGCGTGTCGATCGTATAGACCCGGCCTCCGGCGACGACCGGCTCGGCGGCAAGGCGGGCGGTGCTGCTGCTGCCCGCGCCGATGCTGGCGGTCCAGGCCTGGGTCAGCGAATCGCCGAGAGCGACATGGACCATCACCTTCTCGGCATTGCCGCCCGGTTGCGGCCAGTCCGGATTGGCGACGGGAATCGGCACGGTAACGGGAATGTCGGCCAGCGCCGGATCGGCTTCAACTTCTCCTTCGCGGCCGAGCACCGGAATGCGTTCGCCCAGAGTCGGCGTGACCGGGCCGCGCCCGCGATCCCGGTTCAGGACGTTGCAGCCGCCAAGCAGGCTGAGCGCGGTCAGCGCAAGGACGATACGCTTCATTCGGCAGATTCCCTGGCTGCGGGGGCGGGAGCGGCAGCAGGCGCCGCCTGATTCGCGTTCTCCTCGTCCGCGCCGTCCGGCTCGTCGAGGGCATTGACGCCGAGCGATCCAGCCATCTGGATCGCGCGGGTGCGGATCGACGGCGGCACCGTCTCGTCGCGGCCGATCTGGCCGAAAAGCTGGCCGGCAAGATCGGCCCGATTCATCTTGAGATGTGCGATGCCGACCAGTTCACCGGCACTGCCGAACCAGGGCTCACCCTGCCGCGCAAGGGGACCAAGGCGCTGGATCACCGCCTGCGGCTCCAGCGAATCGAATTCAAGCGCGGTCTGCCGCACCAGCGCGGCATTGCGATAGGTTTCGTCGAGGCCCTGATCCTCGGCGATGCTGCGCAAGGTCGCGATCGCCGCATCATTGTCGTTGGCCTGCAATTCCGCGTTGGCGCGCGCGAAGAGGCCGGCGGCGCGATAACCGGGGATATTGCTGTCGACGAGTTCGGCGATCTTCGGCTGGGCATTGGCCGCGCCGCCGCTTTCCATCGCATCGAGTGCCTCGAGCAGCGTTTCGCCCTGTGCGGCGGCGGTTTGCGCCTTGCTGTGCTGCCACCACAGCCAGCCGCCGATCGCGCCGAGCGCCAGCACGACGGCGGCGATGATCGCCCAGCCGTAGCGCGCGACGAAATTGTTGATCCGCTCCTTGCGCAGTTCCTCGTCGACTTCGCGAAGGAACACATCGCCATCGCCCGGCTTGATCGCCAACCTGTGTCTCCAAACTCATCGGGTGCCGTTCGGCGCCCGTCATATCCTGCCTGAGCGGCGCCCGCCGGAGCGCCGGCCGGCGCCCCCAAGCCGCTCTCCTTACCGATGCCGAGCGCGAAGGAAAAGACCCTCACTTGGCACGGTAAATCTGCTCGTCGGTCGGGAAAGCGCGATTCTTCACGTCCGCCGCATAAGCTTCGGCCGCTTTGCCGATCTCGTCGGCAAGGTCGCCATATTTCTTCACGAAGCGCGGCACGCGCTCGAACAGCCCGAGCATGTCGTCGATCACCAGGATCTGGCCATCGCACCGCGCCGAAGCGCCGATCCCGATCGTCGGGCAGGCCACAGCGGCGGTTGCCTCGTCCGCGATCTCCTCCATCACGCCTTCCAGCACCAGCGCGAAACAACCCGCGTCCGCGACCGCGCGGGCGTCGGCGAGTATCTTCGCCTTCTCCGCCTCATCGCGTCCACGTGCGCGATAGCCGCCCAGCGCGTTCACCGCCTGCGGGGTCAGCCCGACATGGCCGATCACCGGGATGCCGCGCGCGGTCAGGAATGCGATCGTCTCCGCCATCGCCTCGCCGCCCTCGAGCTTCACTGCCGCCGCGCCGGTTTCCTTGAGGATGCGCGCCGCATTCTCGAAGGCCTGCGCCGGGCTCGCCTCGTACGAGCCGAACGGCATATCGACGGCGACCAGCGCATGCCACGATCCGCGCACCACTGCGGCGCCATGCGCGCACATCATGTCGAGGCTGACCGGGATGGTGGAGGGCAGGCCGTAAATCACCTGCCCGAGACTGTCGCCGACCAGCAGCAGATCGCAATGCGGATCGAGCAATTGCGCCATGCGCATCGTATAGGCGGTGAGCGCGACGATCGGCTCGCCGCCCTTGCGCGTCATGATGCCCGGCGCCGTGAGCCGCTTCATCGGCGCCGGGGTGGGCGTCGCCCGGCTCGTCGCAGTGTCGATCGTGTAGGTGGACATGACAGGGGTTTAGCCCATCCGCCACGGCCCGCGCTAGCTGTAGAAGATATGCGCCCCGATCCGGGTGGTCCGCGCCAGCCGCCGTCCCCAGGAGGGAGAGACATAATGGGCATGATACCAGAGCACCCCTTCGGACAGCAGACGCGGCTCGCCCCGCTCGGCGATTCGCGCCACCGCGACCGCGCGGCGCCATTCCGCCGAATTGCGGTTGGCGCGCGGGATCACACCGCGCCGGACGAAGGAGAATTGCGCTGGCTGGCGGACGACCGCGCAGATGCCATCCGGATAGCGGAAAGAGCGCGTGCGGTTCAGCACGACTTCGGCCACCGCGAGCTGGCCTTCCAGGGATTCGCCGCGTGCCTCGAAATAAACCGCGCTGGCCAGGCAATGCTGCTCGGCATTGGCAGTCTCATCTGTCGCCTTGCGCGCGACCAGATCGGAAAGCGGCGGCGGAGGCGGCGCGACGGGCACGGGATCGGCATGAACCTCCGGCATGAGCACGGCATCGGCGGGCCGTTGAACGGATTCCAGCAGTTCCCCGTCATTGAGGCCGAGGTCACCCGTCGCGGCCGGTGCGGCGGCGTGGATCAGCCAGGACGTGGTGGGCGTCGGGGTGCCGTCGCCCTGCCAGGCGCCGAGCGGACCATCCCACAACATGGCCGCCGCAACGATAGCAGCCGCGGCAAAGCCCGCGGCGCGAACCGTATGAAACATGAAAGAGGTTTATCCAGTGCGGCGCCGCGATCCCGTCGGACGCTCCCATACGCCCGGTCCATCAACGTGCCGACTTGCCGACAGCCGCCCGCGCTCATGCGCTGTGGCGGCCAAGCTCGTTGAACCGTTTCGGTGCCGCATTTGTGCATTGCAGCGCAATTTGCAAGTTTTATGCTGCAATGCAGCGGCGAACTGGGGCGCAGGCGGGACGAACGGCGAACTATCGAGCCGGCGGCGCATCTCCGGCCGAAAGCTGGTGCGGCACGCCGGAGACGAGCCGAACGAGGTTACTGGGCACCCAGCCGGCTGCGCACGGCCCTTCGTAGTTGCTCCGTCGGCCGATCGGCGCGGAGACGCCGCAACGCTCCGCCGCGATACCGCCCGAATCATAGACGATGCCAAACCAGCGCTGATCGTGACTGCGCGAACAGATGAAGAATTCCGCGCCCTCCGGCAGCCGGTCGATCTCCTCGGCCGATTCGAAGGGCGCCGGGCGCACCGGCACGTGATCCGCGCCGGCACGCTCGCGCGTCGCTCCGCGCGCGTTGCAGGCGGCGAAATTCGGGCCGAGCTCGCCGATTCGCACCGGCGTCACGCTTCCGCCCTGCAGCGGATCGTCCGCTTCGGCGCGCACATAAGGGGGGGTGGAGGAACCCTGCCCCTCCGTCACGGGCGCGCGCTCCCCGCAGCCGATCAGAAGCAGTGCGGACGCGAATACGAGCATGCGTTGAGCCGTCATGCCTTATCCTCTAGGCGGTGCGGACCAAGGCGGCAACTTTCCACCGCCCGCCGCGCGAGGGAGCCCCGATCATGGCCAAATGGCTGATGAAGTCCGAACCGCACGTCTACAGCTGGGACGATCTCGTCCGCGACGGCGAGACGGACTGGGACGGGGTGCGCAACAATGCCGCGCGCCTGCACCTGCGCGCCATGCAGCCGGGCGACGAGGCCTTTTTCTACCACAGCAATGCCGACAAGGCGGTGATCGGCATCATGAAGATCGCCGGACCGCAGAAGCCCGACGGTCCGGACGGCGCGTGGGTAAAAGTCCCCGTCCAGCCGGTCCGCAAGCTGGCCCGGCCGGTGACACTGGCCGAGATCAAGGCGACACCCGACCTGGCGAAGATGGAACTGGTTCGCCAATCGCGGCTCTCCGTCGCCCCGGTGCGCGAGGAGGAATGGGCGAGAATATTGGAGATGAGCGCCCGGGCGTAGCGACGCCGGCCCGCCTGCGACCCGAGCGCAGCGAAGGACGACAGGGCCGACGTCGCGGGATTCGCGCCCGTGACGGCCCGTTTCCGTGCAGAAAGCGCCATAAGTTGCAGCTTTCCGGGCGCGAAAAGGCCCAAAACGGGCGAAAACCGACCCCGGAGCGCCCAAAAACGCGCCGTTTCGCGCGGCGGATTTTGCGCGTTCCCCTCTGTTAAGTTGACAAAGTTGACACGGTCGCACGCTTTTCCGCCGGTCCGAGGCCCGGGCGCTGGCGGCGCGCGGCTTTCCGACGCCGCCCGTCTTCCTCCCCGAATGCCGGATTTGCGGGCACCCGGCGCGCCGCCGAAACGCAGGCGTCCGCTTCGCCTGAACCGCAGCTTCATCGGACATGAACCGGCCTCCCTCAATCGGGTTAATCGGCCAGCTTATGACTTAATGGAGGGGGCTGTAGGAAAATGGTTTTGTTTTTTATTTTGTTCTTGCACCCCGGAGCGGGGATCAATCCAGCAATCCTAAGCAGAAATGTTACCTGGTATAGTCCTGGTTTGTTTCTTTCTTGTTCCCATTCCGAAGATTTTGCTATGGTGTCCTCGACTTTGCTCACGGTAGGAGGCGAAATTGAAGGTGCTGGTAGCTTGTGAGTTTTCCGGAACCGTTCGCAATGCCTTCCTTGATCGCGGTTATGACGCTTGGTCATGCGATCTGTTGCCCTCAGAAGACGGTAGCAACCGACATATCACTGGTGATGCGCGCCAAGTGCTCGACGACGGTTGGGATCTGTTGATCGTCGCTCATCCTCCATGCACGCGGCTTTGCAATAGTGGGGTTCGCTGGTTGCATGTGCCTCCCCCCGGCCGAACACAGGAAGAGATGTGGCTCGAGTTGGATGAGGGTGCAGAGTTGTTCTCTGCGTTCTGGAACGCGCCAATTGAACGGATTTGCGTGGAGAACCCGGTCATGCATCGCCACGCCAAAGAGCGAATCACCAACTATCTCGAACCAGCCCAAAGTGTGCAGCCGTGGCAATTCGGACACGGCGAGACGAAGCGGACTTGCTTCTGGCTCAAGAATCTGCCGCCGCTAGTTCCGACGAATATTGTCGATGGTCGCGAACCGCGAGTTCACCACGCGTCACCGAGTCCCAATCGCTGGAAAGAGCGCAGTCGCTTTTTTCCGGGCATTGCCCATGCGATGGCGGATCAATGGGGCGACTATGCCTTGAGCGAACTCGCCGCCTGAGCAAGTGGCTAACTAATCGAGCAATTGCTCATTGTGTCGCGCGAGCAATGCTTCATCCAGCGCTAGATGAGTGACAGCCCGAATAGTTCGCCCCTCATAAGGTGCAAAATAGGCCCTCGTTTCGGCACTCGGGCTTTGCAAGAGAAGCCTCGACAACCTTACCTTCAATTCAGGTGTGACCGTCATAAGGCAACGATCAAAGGCTCGATCAAAAGTGGCTGAGAGGCAGAGGCCATTCCGTGGGTTGTGGCGGTTTACAACGTCCGATGCCCAAGAGGAGATATGACTGGCATTAAGAAGGCGTGGATCGGCAATGCCAGTGATACAGCAGCTATCTCCGAAATTCGCCAGCACGGCCCGCCGGAAGAAGTTCTGACCTATCCTTTGCTCAATTTCGACGGCTTTGACGCTCACCTGTCCGGGCGGTTCATACCTGAAGTCAGAAATCGCATCACTGATTTTGCTTTCGTCGGACGGCGGCAGCACACCCTCGCTCAAGCCGACTTGCGTGACCAGCCTTGTCCAGTCGCTGTGGAATTCACCCCAAACCTTCCGGTCGAGTGCAGACGCCCCTTCTAACCCTTTTCGTCCAGTCGCTATGATCTTAGGATCAAGACTTGCAAAATTGGCCAGTTTCATAGCCACCGACGAGGGCGTTCGATTCAATTCTGCCGCGAGTGCAATGATCTCCGGATTCTTTTGGTGAAGTTTCCCAAAAGGAAGTTGGAAATATAGATAAAGCGCTCGCTTCGTCTGATCTTCTGTCCAGCGGACTGAAATCGCCATTCCGCCCCCTCTTGTCGGCAAAGATATGCTACCACTTCCGATAATAGGAACAAGCGAGAAGGTGGACCCCGGATCAGGTCCGGGGTGACGTTGGTGGGTGAAATCTGGCAGCGGGTCTACTTGTGCGACGCGTGAGCCATAGCCGTCACGGGACCATTGTCCCGTGACGTCAGTCCTGTCGCCCGCAGGGCGCAGGCTGGCCGGCCTTCGCCGTCTCTTCGCATAAGTCCGGCGTCGCTGCGCGTCGGCGGACTTAGGCTCGGCGGCCCGCCTTGCGGCTTAGGCCGCTTCGGCTTTACGGCTCTGCCTCTTCCGCTCGTGCGGATCCAGATACCGCTTGCGGATCCGCACCACCTTGGGCGTCACCTCGACCAGCTCGTCGTCCTGGATATAGGCGATGGCCTGTTCCAGCGTCATGCGGCGCGGCGGGGTGAGGCGGATGCCTTCGTCCTTGCCGCTGGCGCGGAAGTTGGTGAGCTGCTTGGACTTGAGGGGGTTCACCTCGAGATCCTGCGGCTTGGCATTCTCGCCGATCACCATGCCTTCGTAGAGCTTGTCGCCCGGCGAGATGAACATGATGCCGCGATCCTCGAGCGCGTTGAGGGCGTAGGCGACGGCTTCGCCCTGCTCCATCGAGATGAGGACGCCGTTCTGCCGGCCCTCGATCTTGCCCTTGTAGGGGCCGTATTTCTCGAACAGCCGGTTCATGATGCCGGTGCCGCGCGTGTCGGACAGGAACTCGCCATGATAGCCGATCAGGCCGCGCGAGGGGGCGCTGAAGGTCAGGCGGGTCTTGCCGCCGCCGGAGGGACGCATGTCGGTCATCTCCGCCTTGCGCATCGCCATCTTCTCGACGACCGTGCCCGAATGTTCGTCGTCCACGTCGATAACGACCGTCTCATAGGGCTCCTCGCGGCCGTCGGGGCCATCGCGGAAGAGGACGCGGGGACGGGAGATGGAAAGCTCGAAACCCTCGCGGCGCATCGTCTCGATCAGCACGCCGAGCTGCAACTCGCCACGGCCGGCGACCTCGAAGGCGTCGTTGTCGTGCGCGGCGGTGACGCGGATCGCGACGTTCGTTTCCGCCTCGCGCTCCAGCCGCTCGCGGATGACGCGGCTCTGCACCTTGTCGCCGTCCTTCCCCGCATAGGGAGAGTCGTTGACCGCGAAGCTCATCGCCAGCGTCGGCGGATCGATCGGGCGGGCGGGGACCGGCACGGTCACGCCCGGCGCGGCGATGGTGTTGGAGACCGTCGCCTTGGTGAGGCCTGCGATTGCGATGATATCACCCGCCTCGGCGCTCTCGACCGGCACGCGCTCCAGCCCCTTGAACGCAAACACCTTGGTCGCGCGGCCGGACTCGACCGGATTGCCGTCCACATCGATCGCGGTGATCGGCATGTTGACGTCGAGCTTGCCGCTCTCGATCCGGCCGGTGAGGATACGCCCCAGGAAGGGATCGCGGTCCAGCAGGGTGGCGAGCATCTTGAACTCGCCTTGCTTGTCCAGCCCCGGCTCCGGAATGTGCGAGACGATCGTCTCGAACAGCGGGATCAGATCGCCTTCGCGTACATCGTCGGTGCGGCCGGCATAGCCGTTGCGGCCCGAGGCGTAGAGCGTCGGGAAATCGAGCTGCTCGTCATTCGCATCGAGGCTGAGGAACAGTTCGAAACATTCGTCGAGGACTTCGGCGGGACGGGCGTCCGGCCGATCGATCTTGTTGACGACGACGATGGGCCTCAGGCCGCGCGCCAGCGCCTTGCCGGTGACGAACTTGGTCTGCGGCATCGGGCCTTCGGCGGAATCAACGAGCAGGATGACGCCATCCACCATCGAGAGGATCCGCTCTACCTCCGCGCCGAAATCGGCGTGGCCGGGCGTGTCGACGATGTTGATCCGCACCGTCTCCCCCCCAGAGGGCGGCGTCCACTCGACGCTGGTGCACTTGGCAAGGATGGTGATCCCGCGTTCCTTCTCCAGATCGTTGGAGTCCATCGCCCGTTCCTCCACGCGCTGATTGTCGCGGAAGGTGCCGGATTGGCGGAACAGCTGGTCGACAAGAGTCGTCTTGCCGTGATCGACGTGGGCGATGATCGCCACGTTGCGAAGGCTCATTTCGAATCTACTTTCGCGGAAAAAGACGGGGGGCCATAGCGGCTCCGCTGCGATGCAACAAGGGCGTTACGCCACGATGACCCGCGAATTATTCAATGAAGGCTGCGGCCGCGGCCGCCATGCCGAGACTTGCGATCAGCGCCTGTTCGATCCGGCCCAGCCCTTCGGCCGGAACGCCCGCATCGGCTTCGCCCGGCGGCAGCTTCCATTTGGTCCTGAGCACGCTTGCCAGCGCGCGGCCACGCACGAACAGGCAATCGACGATCTCCGACCCCGCTTGCGCACCGATCTCGCGCTTGAAGCCACCGTCGCCCGCCCCCCAATCGATGCGCGAGACGCCGCGCGCGAGAGCATCGGCCAGCATGTGATGGGTGACAATATGGCCGGGGCTGAACGCCTTCCAGTCCTCGTCATAGGAACTGGCCAGGGCATAACGCAGCGGACCCGCGGTGAGATCGAAGCTGAAGGCGATCGGCCGTCCCGCCACCTCCAGCACGGTGGCCGAAAGCATGTCCGCCAGCACGGGATCGTGCAGTACGCGACGCCACTGATCGCGCTGCTCTTCGGTCAGGAACTTGGCCCCGCCGCCGTCGGTGGAGCGGCCCACCCATGAGCGGGCCTCGATGTCGCCCAGCCGGACGAGCAGATCGTCCGTCCATTGCCCGCCGGAGATGAAACGCACTGCGTGACCGCCTTCCGCGTCGAGCCTGCGCTGGCCCGAGCGCACCCGGCGCAACTTGGATTTGGGCGGCCATTTGCCGTCGGCGACTTCGGCGGCGAGGTCCTGAACGAACGTCGTGCCGAGGCTGCGCTTCAGCACCGTCCAGCCCGCTTTGCGCCCCGCTTTGACCAGAAGCTTCGTCGCCGGATCTGCGCGATAGACCGGGCCCAGCCGCCAGACCCGGCCCAGCGCGGCGCGCGTCGCGTCGGAAGCCAGCAATGCTGTCAGCTCGGGCTCGGCCGCATCTTCTGCCATCGGGAAAAAGCGGAACGGCCAGTAGCTGCCGGGCGCGGTGCGGGCCGCCGCGATCACCGGGCCAACAGGCAAGGTCGGGATCGCCGCAAAAGCCGTACCGTCCGCGCGCCGCCCGACCAAAGTGACGGCCCCGGCATCGCCGGAGCCGTCGAACCAGGCGCGGCGCAGGAAAAGCTGCGCCGGCGCAGCGATGCCAGCCGCTGCGTCGATCGCTTCCGGATAGCCGGGCAGGACATGCGCCGTCGGCTTCGCCATCGCAGGATGCCTCGCATCCACCCTGTTTGCCCGCGCGGCCGCGCCCTTCAAATCCCGTCTCCCTTTCGTGCACTCCGCCTATCGGCGAAAAGCTACCATTGCGTTAGGGGCGACCGGTTGCGTGCCAGGCGCGCGGCCGTTACGCATCTTTCCCAATCAACTCAGGGAGATTGCCGTCATGCTCGATCGCCGCACGTTCCTCGCCAGTTCCACTGCCATGGGCCTGCTGACGCTGACCGGCGCGGCGCGCGCGCAAGGCGTGGCGAGCACGCGCGATGCCGAACTGCACACGCTCCTCGATAGCTGGTTCAACGAGGATCTCGATAAGGCGCCGACCTTCGCCACGAATCTCGGCCTCGATACCGGCGCACGCGCGGCGCTGCGCGGACAGCTTTCGGAGGCGTCGCTGGAGGAGGTGCGGGCCGACCGCGACCGCGCTGTGGCGCGCGACAGCCAGCTCACCGCATTCAACCGCGACAGCCTCTCCGCCGATGGTCAGCTCAATTACGACATCGCCGCCTTCCGCTGGTCGGTTTCGGCGCAGGGTGCGCAGTTCAATTATGGCAGCGGCATCGGCCGGCCTGCGCCTTACGTCGTAAGCCAGCTCGGCGGCGCTTATTATTCGGTGCCCGATTTCCTCGCCAATCAGCACCCGATCCGTACCGCCGAGGATGCCGAGGCCTATCTCTCACGCCTTGACGCCTTCGGCCGCAATCTGGAGCAGGAGGCGGAGCGCATCCGCCACGATGCCTCCGTCGGCGTGATCCCGCCCGATTTCGCGCTCGACAAGGCCATTTCCAACATCGAGGCGTTGCGCGCGACGCCGGTGGCAGAAAGCGGCATGGTGCATTCGCTGACACGCCGGGCAAGCGAAGCCGGGCTGGGCGATTACGAAGCGCGCGCCGCCGCCATCGTCTCCGGCCGGATCGCGAACGGGCTTGACCGCCAGCTCGCGGCGCTCCGCGAAATCCGCCCGCAGGCGGTGCACGATGCCGGTTGCTGGCGACTTCCGGATGGCGAGGCCTATTATAATTGGGGCATCCGCTCCAACACCACCACGACGATGACCGGCGAGGAAATCCACCGCGTCGGGCTCGAGCAGGTCGCGGATCTGCAAAGCCGCATCGACGTGCTGCTGCGCGCGCAGGGCATGACGCAGGGCACGGTGGGCGACCGGATCAACGCGATGAACCGCGATCCGGCGCGCAGCTTCCCCAATACCGACGAAGGCCGCACCGAACTGCTCGCCTGGCTCAACCAGCTCATGGCCGAATTGCAGCCGCATCTGCCGCGCGTGTTCAATCGCATCCCGACCGCCCCGGTCGAGATTCGCCGGGT
>CAYTMM010000062.1:0-18284 GCA_964438875.1 uncultured Sphingosinicella sp.
GCGCCTCACCCAGCGCCTGATCCTCCAGCCCGCCGCCGAGATCGAGCTGAGCGCGCAGGATGTACCGGACCTGGGCCTCGGCTCCGGCCTCGCCAAGGCCGAAGCCGGTCTGCGCCTGCGCTATGAAGTCGTGCCGGAATTCGCGCCTTATGTCGGCGTGGAATATGAACGTGCCTTTGGCGGCACGGCCGATTATCGCCGGCTGGCGGGTGCGCGCGCCGGTGGCTGGAGCCTCTTGATGGGAGTGAGAACATGGTTTTGACGAGGGAAGGCTTGTCGCGGCGTTTCGTGCTGATGGCGCCACTCGTGCTGGCCGCTTGTGTCGCAGCCCCGCCGCGGGTGATCGAGGTGGTGAAGACGCCGACCTGCGATTGCTGCACCGGCTGGATCGAGCATCTGCGCGCCGCCGGGTTCACCGTCAATGTGACGGACGTGCCGAACCTGCACCCGGTTTCGCAAAGGCTGGGCGTGCCGGAACGCCTGCATTCTTGCCACACCTCCAGCATCGGCAATTATGTCGTCGAAGGCCATGTGCCGGCCCCCGACATCATACGCCTGCTTGACGAGCGGCCGGACATTGTGGGCATCGCCGTGCCCGGCATGCCGATCGGATCGCCCGGCATGGAGCGGGGCGACGAACGCGAACCCTATCAGACGATCGCCTTCACGCGCGATGGCGGCCAGTACGTCTTCGCCGCGCATTGACGCGCCCGCGCGGGCGGCATTCCGTGCCGGCCCGCGCGGCGCTATGCTGACGCGATGAGCAAACCCGTCCTCTACGATTACTGGCGCTCCTCGGCGAGCTACCGAGTCCGCATCGCGCTCCATCTCAAAGGCATCGCATTCGATCGCGTGCCGGTGAACCTACTGGAAAGCGAGCAGCGATCGGACGCATATCGCGCCCGCAACCCACAGAGTTTCGTCCCCATGCTGGATACGGACGGGCGGCAGATCACGCAGAGCCTCGCGATCATCGACTATCTCGACGCGACGATGCCCGAACCGCGCCTGATCCCGGCCGATCCCGCAGCGCGCGCGCATGTGCAGGCACTGGCGCTCACCATCGCCTGCGACATCCATCCGGTGAACAATCTACGGATTCTCAAATATCTGTCGAGGCTCGGCGTGGATCAGACCGCGCGGGACGATTGGTATCGCCACTGGATCGCCGAAGGCTTCGACGCGCTGGAGACGCTCGCCATGCCGCAGGCGGAGGCTTTCCTCTACGGTGACGCACCGACGCTGGCGGACATCTGCCTCGTGCCGCAGGTCTATAATGCCCGGCGGTTCGACATGGCTCTGGATCGCTGGCCGACGCTTGCGCGCGCCGACGCCAATGCCCAGACGCTGCCCGCTTTTGCCGCCGCCCATCCGGACAGGCTCGCGCCCGCGCCTGCAACCGGCTAGGATCGGGAAAAGCACGGGAGAGACTCATGGGACGCATCGACACGATGGCGCGCAGCATGGCCGAGGCGCATGCGCTTTCGACGCTCGACATACCGCCGATGCAGGACAAGGTGAGTCCCGAAGAGTGGAAGATCCGCGTCGATCTCGCCGCCGCCTACCGCCTCGTCGCTTATTATGGCTGGGACGATCTCATCTTCACCCATCTCTCCGCCCGCGTGCCCGGGCCGGAGCATCATTTCCTGCTCAATCCCTATCAGCTGATGTTCGAGGAAGTGACCGCTTCCAGCCTGGTCAAAGTAGACATGAACGGCAATCCCGTTGAACCGACGCCCTTCATCACCAATGCGGCCGGCTTCACCATCCATTCGGCGCTGCACATGGCCCGCGAGGATGCGCAGGCGGTGATGCATCTGCATACGCCGAACGGCCAGGCGGTCGCGGCCCATGCCGAAGGCCTGCTGCCGCTCACCCAGACGGCGATGCTGGTGCGCGAGGAGATCGCCTATCACGATTATGAAGGCGTTGCCGTCGACCTCTCCGAACGGGAGCGGATTGTGCAGGACCTTGGTGACAAGAGCGCGATGATCTTCCGCAACCACGGCACGCTCACCGTCGGCGAGACGGTCGGCGAAGCGTTCCTGAAACTCTATTTCCTGGAGCGAGCCTGCGAAGCGCAAGTTCTCGCGCTGACGGCCGGCGAAGGCAATCTCAACAACCCGCCGCAGGGCGCACCGGAAGTCGCCGCCGAACAGGGACGCGCCAGCCTCAAGATGGGCGCCAACCTGCTCGCGTGGCCTGCGCTGCTGCGCAAGGCCTATCGGCTCGATCCCAGTTTCGCGACCTGAGCGGCGTCCGAAAGGCCGCCGCACTGCGTTGCGGAGAAGTCAGTCCTTCAGGCTGGCGGGAACGTGGCCGCCATTGGCCTCGAGCTGATCCAGCACCTTGCGGTGGAGCCACAGGTTCATCTCGGCACTGCCGTCCTTCTGTCCGGTATAGCCCAGCTCGGTGGCGAGCTCCTTGCGGTTGGCGAGACTGGAATCGAGATCCAGCAGCTTCATCAGATCGACAATGGACGTCCGCCAGTTGAGGTTCGGATTACCCTTCTCCGCGGAAATCTCGATCAGCACCGCCTCAACATCGACCGGCTCGGCGGGGGCCGCAGCGGGCTGGGCCTGAGGCTGAGGCGATGGTGCAATCGGCGCGCTGCTGGCGGCTTCCTGGGCGGCATCCTGCTGCCGCGCTTCCAGACGGCGCTTGAAGATTCGATCGCTGATGCTGCTGAAAATACCCATGACGCGGCTCCTCCTTTGAACGCACCATAACGAAGCTGACACGATGCTGTTGCGGGGGAGTGACCGTTTTACATTGTTTCACATTTGCGGGTGCGATCAGCCCGCGTGCCAGTCCTTCGCCAGCCGCTTCGAGGCGATGAAGTAGAGCAAGGCGCTCAGCAGGTAGAAGCCGAGGCCGTAGAGGATTGAATAGCGCAGCGCATGATCGCCATAGCTCGCCGTCATTGCGTCCGACATGAAGCCGAGAAAGAAGATCCCGAAACCGATGCCGATCAGATTGTTGATGAAAAGGAAGCTGGCCGAGGCCGTCGCACGCATATTTGGCGGGACGATATGCTGGACGGCGGCGATCACCGGGCCGAGCCAGGCGAGCGCCAGCATCTGGCCGATCGCGAAGAGTATCCAGCCCACAACCAGCGATTCGGCGAACAGACCGACCGCGAACACCGGTGCCGTAATCACGAAACACACGGCCGGGATGCGGGCATAGGAGCCGGGATTGGATGGCCCCGTCCGATCGCCCAGCCAGCCGCCGAGCCAGGTGCCGGCCATGCCGCCGATCAGGACGATGGAGCCGTAGAACCAGCTCACCTCCATCAGCTCCAGCCCATAGCTGCGCGAGAAGAAGCTCGGCAGCCAGAAGATCAGGCCGTAGCCGAGTATCGAGCCGGACGCGGCGCCGAAGGAGAGCAGCCAGAAGCTGGGCTTCCTGGCCAACGTCGCGGCGACCAGCGCGAAGGGCGGCGCTGGTTCCGCCGCCTGCCCCGCTTCATTGTCGTAGGCACCGCGCGGCGGCTCCTTGATACCGTAGCGGACCAGCAGGGCGGCCGGAATGCCGGCGAGACCAACGATGATGAAGGCCGCGCGCCAGTCGAGGTTGGAGGCAATCCAGCCGCCGAAGAAGACCCCCAATGCCGAACCGATCGGAATGCCGAGCGAGAAGAAAGCGAGCGCACGGGCACGGCGCTCCTTCGGGAAATAATCGGAAACCAGCGCATAAGAGGGGGCGACTCCGCCCGCCTCGCCGATGCCGACCCCCATCCGGGCGAGGAACAGATGCCAGAAATTCTGGGCGAGGCCACACAAGGCGGTAAAACCGCTCCACAAGGCCACCGACCAGGCGATGATCTTCACCCGATTGTAGCGATCGGCCAGCCAGGCGATCGGGATGGCGAGGCCGGAATAGAAAAGCGCGAAGGCGATGCCGCCCATCAGCCCGAGCTGGCGGTCGCTGAGGTCCAGCTCCGCCTTGATCGGTACCGCCAGGATTCCGATGATCTGGCGATCGACGAAATTGAAGATGTAGGCGAGGAGCAGAATGAGGAGCACCCGCCCGCCCGGGCTACGCTCCGCAGTCACATTCGCAGTCCCGCTCCCCGCCATGATCGCTCCTTAGAAATTGACGCCGACGGACAGATAGACCTGCCGCGGATTGCCGTAATAGGCCGTCAGCGTGCCTTCCGCACCCAGCGTCGGGATGAAATTGTTGTTCAACGGATTGCGCAGGAAGGCGCCGGTATCGGGGTTCTGGGCCAGGAAGTTGTAGCCTGACACGATATAGCGCTTGTTGGTGAGATTGCGACCGTGCAGGCCGACCGACCAGCGATCGTCGTCCGAGCGCCAAACAATGCTGGCATCCCACAGAGCGAAGCCACCCTGATCGAGCAGCGGCGTGGCCAGTTCGAACTGCTGGCTGGCGCTGCGATAGGACACGGTGCTGATCAGATTCAGCATGCCCGGTCCGGCCGGAATGCCGTAGTTCAGCGTGCCGCTCGCCGTCCATTCGGGTGTGTTCTGGATGGCCCGGTTGCCGGCCACGTCGATGCCCCGGGCGTCGATGAACTCACGATACTCGGCGTCCAGATAACCGAGCGACCAGGAGAAGTTGAGCGAATCCCGGTCCGTGCCGAAGCTGCGCGCCAACAGGGCATTGCCTTCGAATTCGACACCGCGGAAACGCGCCCTGCCGGCATTGGTGGTGACGCCGATAAAGGTCTGCTGCCCGCCGATCACGGTGCCGACCGAGCCGGGCACTTGCACGTCGGTATAATCGGCATGGAACAGCGCCAGGCTGAAGCGCAGCCGCCGGTCCAGCAGTGACGCGCGCCAGCCCAGTTCGTAGCTCGTTACCGTCTCCGGCTCGAACGACATGAACGCGAAGATGTCATCCGGACCGACAACGCCGTCACCGTCGAGATCCGGCGCCGCGGTGCTGACCCCGCGCGGATCGAAGCCGCCGCCCTTGAAGCCGCGCGAATAGCTCGCATAGATGGTGTGATCCGGCGTGGGACGGAAGCTGACCGAGGCGCGCGGCGTGAACTCCTTGAACGTCGCCGTGCCGGTGAAGTCCGATTGCAGGACGATCGGGATGCCGGTGCCGCCGAAGAAAGGCGAGCCGCCGCCGCCGAGATAGACCTGGCGCAGCACGTCGGAGGTGCGCCGATCCCAGGTATAGCGGCCGCCGACCGACACGCTGAACTGATCGGACAGATCGTAGGACAGATCGCCGAACAGCGCCCAGGTCTCGGTGTCCACATCACCGAAGGTGAGCGCGGTCAAGCCGCCGGGCAGGCGCACGTCGAAGATCGTGCGCGCATTGGCGTCGAGATAGTAGGCGCCGAACAGACCGCTGAAACCGCCGGCATTGTAGAGGAGCTGGAGCTCCTGCGAGAGCTGCCGGTTCTCGTAGATCGCCGGCACGTCGAGGTCGACGGCGGGCAGCGAATCGAAGTCGATCGGCGTGCCGCTCTCGTCCTGGCGCCAGGCGGTGATCGAGCGCACGGTCACCCGGTCCGAAAGCCTGAATTCACCGGACAGGCTAACGCCCCAGGCTTCCACATACTGATCCGGATCGGCCAGCGCGCCACGGCTGTCATAGACATTGTCGAGCACCGGCGCACCGGTGACGAGGCTGGGGATCAGCCGGTGACCACCGCGCGCATTGCTGTTGTCGCGGGTATAATCAGCCGACACGCGGACGAAGACATTGTCGTCATTGTTCACTTCGGCAGACAAGCGCCCGGCCCAGATGTCGCGATTGTAATTGTCCTCACCGGTGGTGAGATTCTCGCCAAAGCCCCCGCGCGAAAGGCGTGCGACCGAACCGCCCAGACGCAGGATGCCGGCGCCGACCGGTGTGCTGCCGCTGACGATCAGATCGGCCTGCTCATAGGTGCCGACCGTGCCCCGGATGCGCAGTTCCGGATCACGCGACAGACGGCGGGTGACATATTTGACCGCGCCGCCGATCGTGTTGCGGCCATAGAGCGTGCCCTGCGGCCCGCGCAGCACCTCGATCCGCTCGACATCATAGATATCGAGCACGGCGGCCTGCGGACGGTTCAGATAGACGTCGTCGAGATAGAGGCCAACGCCCGATTCGAAGCCGGCGACCGGATCCTGCTGGCCAACACCGCGGATGAAGGCGCTGAGCGTCGAATTGGTGCCGCGCGACACTTCCAGCGTCACGTTCGGGGTGGTCGCGGCGATGTCGGTGATGTCGATCGCGCCGCGCGCTTCCAGTTCCTCGCCGGAATAAGCGGAGATAGAGAGCGGCACATTGAGGATGCTCTCCGCGCGACGGCGGGCTGTGACGACGATCATGCCGTCATCGGCCTCTTCCGCGGCGGCCGCCGACGGCGCGTCCTGCGCCTGAACAGGGGCGGCGGCAACGAGCGCGGCGAGCGCGGCGCCAAGCTTCAGGCCAGTGGTGTGAATGCGGGTGCGGGACATGATGCTCCTCCTCATCGATGCGTTGTTTCCATAGTGGACGCGCGAAACAGGCGCGCCGCGAAATCCATAAGTGTGCGGTTGAAAGCGTCCGGTTCTTCCAGATGCGGGGCATGGCCGGACTGGGCGAAGCGGACCGCCTCGGCGGCGGGCAGGGCCGCGACGAGATGATCGGCGGTGTCGTCGCCATAGAGACGGCTGCGGCCGCCATGAACGATCAGGGTCGGATGGGTGATGCCGCTGAGCAGCGCACGCACGTCCTGCCGGACCAAGGACGCCCACACAGAGGCGATCGCCTGCGGATCGCTGCGCGCGAACTCGGCGCCCGCCCATTCGGCCAGTTCGTTCAAGTGCACCGGCACCGGCTCGGCGAAGATGCCCTCTCCGGCAGTGCGAGCGAAACTGTCGAAATCATCGCGGATCGCCTGGGAGCGGGCCTCGCATGCTTCCGGCGAGATGCCGAGATCCCATTCGTCGTCGTTGCGGACGCGCGCCGTCATGTCGATCACAACCGCCCCCGCGAAGCGCGACGCCGCCGGGCCGGCCAGAACATGCCAGAGCACCGTCGCCCCCAGCGACCAGCCGACACCGATCGCGTCTTTCAGACCAAGCGCGGCAACCAACCCCGCGACATCGGCGGCGATCCGCTCGACGCTCGCCTTTCCGCCCGGCGCCGGCGATTCGCCGTGACCACGCAGATCGATCGTTATCAATCGGAAATCATCGGCGAGCGGCGCCTGCGCGCGAAAGAAGCCGCCATGCGCCATCAGCCCGTGCAGCAGCACGATCGGCGTGCGGCCGTCCCCAGCCGCCCCCGTGTCGCGATAGGCTATGCGCGCCCCGTCCGATGCGATGAAATGCTGCAAGCGTCCTCCCCGGCCGCGCGCTCCTGTTCGGAGTTCTGCGGCGTGGCGGCCCTCGTGCCCTCATGTGAAAACCGAGTCAATATTCAAGTTGATATATGGTTCAACTTTCAGTTCGATGTTGCGCGCCGGCATCACGAAGCGCGGCGTATCCCCCCTTGCGTCGAGTTGAGAGTGAGTTCAGGTTCATATCCGGGAGACGGATGAATGAACGATATGGGGCAGGCTGCGGTTTCGGCGGACAAGGCGCCGCGCACGGAGCGCGGGCGGCGCACGGTGCGCAAGCTCCTGGAAGCGGCAGCGGGGGAGTTTGGCGAACGCGGCTATCACGAAGCGGCGATCACGGGGATCACGGCCCGGGCCGGCGTCGCGCTCGGCACGTTCTACACCTATTTCGAGAGCAAGGAGGAGCTGTTCCGCGCGCTGGTCCGCGACATGAGCAACGCAACGCGCAGCCATGTCGCCGAAGCGGTGGCAGGCGCGCCCGACCGACTCGCGGCCGAACGGCTGGGCCTTGCCGCCTTCATTGCCTTCACCCGCCAGCATCCCGAGCTCTACCGGATCATCGAGGAGGCCCAGTTCGTCGCCGAGGATGCCTATCGCGCCCATTATCGCTCCTTCGTCGAAGGCTATCGCGAGGGGCTGGCGGCGGCGAGCGCGCGCGGCGAGATCATCGAGGGACCGGACGAGCTGCGCGCCTGGGCATTGATCGGGATGAGCGTGTTCCTGGGCATGCGCTACGCGATCTGGGACAAGGATGAGGATCCGGCGCGCATCGCCGACCAGGCGATCGACCTGGTCGCCGAGGGGCTGAAGGCCAGGTCGCCATGATGGCCGCGATCCCCGACCTTGCCGCCAAGCGCGCGGCGCTTTCGCCGGACGCGATCGCGTTTGAGGAGCTGGCGACCGGCGCGACCCGGACCTATGCCGAACTCGATGCCCGTGCCGGCGCGGCGGCGGCGATGCTCGCCGCGCATGGCGTGCGCAAGGGCGCGCGGGTCGCCATCCTCTGCCGTCAGCGCATCGCCTTTTTCGAGCTGCTGTTCGGCTGCGCCCGGCTCGGCGCCGTGCTGGTGCCGCTGAACTGGCGGATGCCGCCGGCCGAACTGGACGCGCTGATCGCCAATGCCGAGCCCATCCTGTTGCTCCATGACGCGGCGGATGCGGAAACCGTGGGGCGCCTGACCGACCCGCCGCCGGTGATCAACCTCGATACCGGATATGAAGCCGCGCTCGCAGCCGTAGCGCCGCGCCGGACGCGCATGTCCTGGCGGACGGCGGCAACCTGGTATCTGCTCTACACGTCCGGCACGACGGGACGACCCAAGGGCGTGATCTACACCTACCGGATGGCGCTCGCGAACCATGTCAATATCGGCTCGGCGATCGGACTGACGGCAAACGACACGACCGTCGCTTTCCTGCCCAATTTCCACACCGCCGGCATCAATCTCCACGCGCTGCCGACGCTGATCGCCGGCGGACGTGTCATCCTGATGGAGACGTTCGAAGCGGAGGCGTTCGTCGATCTGATCGAACGGCGGCGGCTCGACACCGTCTTCGCCGTGCCGACCGTCTATCAGGCGCTCCTCGATCATCCCCGCTTCGCCGCGGCGCCGCTCGGTCATGTCCGCCACTGGGGCTGCGGCGGCGCACCGCTGCCGGACGCGCTGGCCAAACGCTATCGCGACCTTGGCGTGCGCGTGTGCAACGGCATGGGCATGACCGAGACGGGGCCGACCGCCTTCCTGGTCGATCCGGTCCATGCCTGGGAACGGATCGGTTCGATCGGCAAGCCGCAATTGCTGTGCAGCGCCCGGATCGTCGATGCGGCGGGCCGCGATCTGCCCGATGGCGAGGTGGGCGACCTGCTCTTCGCCGGGCCGGGTGTGACGCCGGGCTATTGGCGCGACGAGACGGCAACACGCGCCGCTTTCACCGAGGATGGTTGGCTAATCTCCGGCGATCTCGCCCGGCGCGACGCGGATGGATTCTACTGGGTCGCGGGGCGCCGGAAGGAGATGTTCATCTCCGGCGGCGAGAATGTCTATCCGATCGAGGTCGAAAACGTGCTGGCCGCGCATCCCGCCGTGGCGGATGTCGCGGTGCTGGCCCGGCCCGATCCGAAATGGGGTGAGGTCGGCCGCGCCTTCGTGCTGCCGGCGCCGGGCGGGCACCCCGACCGCGACGAGCTCGACGCCTATTGCCGCGCCCGTCTGGCGCCGTACAAGGTACCGGTGAGCTTCGAATTCGTCTCCGATTTTCCCCGCACGCCGGGCGGCAAGATCCAGAAGCACCTGCTGTCCTGACGCCGGCATGAGCGATCTTCCGCCACCGATGCCCGCAGCGACGCTGGTGCTGATGCGCACGCGGCCCGGCGGCCCGCCCGAGATCCTGATGACGGAGCGGACCGGCCGGATGGCCTTCGCCGCCGGCGCACTGGTCTTTCCCGGCGGGCGGATCGACCCGGAAGACGAACTGACGGGGCGCGCCTTCCCCGCTTTGCCCGACGCCGCCGCCCGCATCGCCGCGATCCGCGAGACGATCGAGGAGACCGGCATCGCGCCGGCATTGTACCCTGCCCCGCCTCCTGCCCTGCGTGCGGACATGGCCGCCGGCGGGGATTTCGCGGAACTGCTGGCGCGTCACGGCCTGGCCCTGGATCTCGACGCGCTGACGCCCTTTGCGCGTTGGTGCCCCAATTTCCGCGAAACGCGCCGCTTCGACACGTTATTCTACATCGCCGAGGCCCCGGCCGACGCCCCCGCCCCGCAAGTCGCAGAAGCCGAAGCGGTGCGCGCTTTATGGGCCACCGCCGCCGACATCCTCGCCGAGCTCGACGCCGGACGGGCCGGCGCGCTTTTCCCGACCCGCCGCAATCTGGAGCGGCTCGCCCTTTTCGGTTCGATCGCCGATGCCCGCGCCGATGCACAGCGCCATCCGGTGACGCGGATCACGCCATGGGTCGAGGAGCGGGACGGCCGCAAATTCCTCTGCATCCCGGAAGGCACAGGCTACCCGGTCACGTCTGAGCCGCTGGAAACCGTGAGACGACAATAGGTAACAGTCAGCGGTGCCGGCCGCGCGAAAAGTTGTGCAATGCACAGCATCGCGCGGCCGGCACTCCTCCCATCGAACCCAAAAGTCGGTTCAATGGGAGGCGCCCCCCCTCAGTCCCGACACCATCCCGGCATTTCTGACAGGATCGGGTGTCGCGTCTTTAAGCCAGCAATTGGGGCCTTCGGCGCGTTGCGCTCCAGTCGGCACCCAGGTCCATGCGCGGCAGGCGCGATTTTCGGCGCAGGCCTGAGCGCAAACCCGATGATCCTGATCGCGGCGCAGTTCAATCATCGCGATGTCGCTGCCGGGTCGATCCGTGTTCCGTTCAACGCTCCCCCCGGTCGACAAAGACGCCGCGGCAGGCCCTGTACGACCGGGCAGCCCTGCTCCCCGCAGCCCGGACACCACACCCGACAGCTGACTGGGCTCGGGCGTTGCATCCTTGAGCCAGCAATTGGGGCCTTCGGCGCGTTGCGCTCCAGTCGGCACCCAGGTCCATGCGCGGCAGGCGCGATTGTTGACGCAAGCCTGAGCGCAAACCTGGTGGTCTTGGCCCCGCGCCAGCTCGATCAGTTCGATATCGCTGCCCAGACGATCCGTGTTCCACTCCACCGCCGGCTGCCCGACAGCGACACCGGCGATCGCTGCCGCCCCGATCAGCGGCAGCGCCAGGCCGCCCGCAAACCATTTCCAGAAAGCTCTCATCACCATTCTCCTCCCATTTTCCCTTCCTGGCGAATACGCATTCTCCGGCGGGATGCGGACATTGCGGATGACACGCCCTTGGAAAGCCCGGTCAGGGCGGTAGAGAGGGATGAGAGTGCGTATCGGGGGGCCGAAAGTGGCGGGCAAGGCGGCGGAAATCTGGGACGAAGACGCGGTACATGACGCGGCCGCGCGAATGACTCCGGAATTGTGGGCCGAACTGCGCCGTATTGCTCGGCGCGAACATGGCCGCGTGAAGGCAGGCGAGACGCTGCGCGCCACTGCCCTGATCAGCGAAGCCTGGCTGAAGCTACGCCGCAGTCTGCCCGATCTCGACGATGCACATTTCCTCAACGCGGCGGCGGTCGCGATGCGCCATGTCCTGATCGATCATGCGCGGCGCCGGCTCACCGCGAAGCGCGGCGAGGGCAGAATCGAGCCACTGGACGAAGATTTTCCGCCCTTCTGGGAAAGCGACGAGCGTCTCGTGGATCTCGATGCGGCGCTGGGCCGGCTACGCGAGATCAGCCCGCGCCTCGTCAAGGTGACGGAGCTGCGCTTTTTCGCCGGCTATAGCGACAGCCAGATCGCTTCGATCCTCGGTATGACCGATCGCACCGTCCGGCGCGACTGGGTAAAAGCGCGGGCCTGGCTCTATCGCGAACTGGGCGATGACGGAGTGAATGGCACGGGGCTCATGGTCGCGGCAGGCGATAGCGCGCCCTGATCCTGTCGATCGCCTCGACCTGAGGTACGCCGGCCGCGCCCAGAGCCGCGAACACGCCCTGCGCCTGGCCCAGCAGGCGATCGGCTTCCACCGCCTGCCCCTGGGCCGCGCGCAGGCGGCCAAGCGCCACCTCGAGCACAGCGGCGGCGGGGTGCCCTTCGCCCACGATGCTCCGTACTTCGGCAATGACCCGTTCAGTCTCGCGCGACGCGCGATCCAGATCGCCGGCTTCGAACCGCGCCTCGCTCAATCCGGCGGCAGCGGACGCATGATGGAGACTGCCGGCGCCGGCATGCGTACGCGCCATCGCGACGGCCTCTTCGAGCACCGGTATTGCCTCTGCGGAACGGCCGAGCTGGACCAGGGTCTTGCCGTAATTGCTAAGCAAAGCGGCGGTCGCGGCCGAAGCGCCGTAAAGTTGGCGCCGCAGGACAACCGCACGCCGGAACAGGGGTTCGGCCTCCTCAGACCGCCCCGAAAGGACATGCAGCGCGGCGAGATTGTTCAATGTATTGAGCGCATCGGACCCGTTGTCGAGTCCGTTCACGTGCCACACGTCCAGCGCCGACTGAAAGGATCTCACCGCTTCGTCCCGCCGTCCAGCGGCAGTAAGCATCACGCCGAGATTGTTATGATAGACTCCGGTTTCGCGATGCGTGGGGCCGTTGCGTCTTGCCCGGGCCGGGAGATTGCGTTGCAGAAGCTCGACCGCCTGTTCGGCCTTGCCCTGATCACGCAGAAGTCTGGCTTCGACGAGACGGCTGTCCAGCAGCTCCGATTCCCAGCGCTGCGGCGCGGCGGACCAAAAGGATTGCGCGCGATCGAGCAATATGGCGGCTTCGTCGACCCGCGCCTGACGCAGCCGCACCTGGGCAAGATCATAGGCCGCCGAAGCCGCCAGCTCGGGCGCGACACCGCGCGCATCCGTCAATCTGTGCAACAGCGGCTCGGCCGCCTCATAATCGCCGATATTGAAATAGAGCTCCCCCAGTGCATGGAGCACCGGCCCGCCTCGTGCCGGATCGCGATCGAACAGTTCGATTACGCGCGCCGCTGCGCTCTCCAATATGCGGCCAGCATCCGCATCCGGCCCGCCCGTCTCCGCCGATGAGCGCAGCATGAAATGGAGATATTGCTGCACGGCCTGGAGCCGAGCCTGTTCGCGCAGCGCTGCATCGCGCTGCAACCGCGCTTCGTTTGCCTGCCAGAGTGCAACGCCGAGTCCGACGCCCAGCGCCAGCAGCAGCGATGCGATCGCGGCAATCGGCCATTTGCGTCGGCGGAGAAACCGACCGACCGCATAGCCGCGTTCGCCCCGGCGCGCGGCAACCGGCCAGCCGGCGAGCGCGCGCGTCAGATCCTCCGCGAACGCTTCGACGGTCGCATAGCGTGCGTCGGGCTCCTTGCGCAGAGCGCGCGCGAGGATCGCTGCAATGTCGCGGCGCAGTGCCGTATCGCCAGGCAAAGCCGTCTCGCTAAGCGGCGCGGGTTCCTCCTCCGCGACCCGGCGCACGGCGGCACCGATCGCCAGCCCGCCGACATCGACGGGTGGGCGGCCCGCGATCAGTTCGTACAGCGTCGCGGCCAATCCATAAACGTCGCTGGCCGTGCCCGCCGAACGCCCCTCCAGCAATTCCGGCGCGACATATTCGATCGAAATCGGCAATTCGGTCGCAGCGTCCGGACCCGGGGCGATCAACCGCGCGACGCCGAAATCGATCAGCCGGGTCCGGCCATCGGCAGTCACCAGGATGTTGGAAGGCTTGATGTCGCGATGGACGATGAGCTTGCCGTGGGCGTGGGCAACGGCAGCAGCGGCCTCGACGATCAGGGCGATGCGATCGCGGACGCCGAGGCCAAGTCGATCGCAATGCGCGTCGATGGGCAAGCCCTCCACGAACTCGATCACCATGAATGGCCGGCCGTCTTCGGCGAGCCCCCCGTCCAGCAGGCGCGCAATGCCGGGATGATCGAGTTCGGCGAGGATCTGGCGCTCCGTCTGGAAACGTGCGGCCTGGATCTCGGGCAGCGGCCGCATGCGCTTGAGCGCCGCGCGCTGGCGATATTCGCCGTCGGCACGCTCGACCTCGTAAACCTCGCCCATCCCGCCCTGGCCGAGCGGCGCGACGATCCGCCATGCGCCGAACCGTCGATCCGTTGCCGCATCGTCCAGCGCCGGTGCCGCACCCGTTTCGTCCAGGAAATTCTCGCTCGCGCTCGCCGCGTCGAGCAGCGCCAGCACTTCCGCGGCCAGCGCTGGATCGCCCCGCGCGGCTTCGCGCACGAACGAGCCCCGCTCGTCCTGTGGACGATCGAGTGCCTCGTCGAGCAATGTCTCGATTTTCGACCAGTCCGCCATGACACTCTCGTCGCTGATCGAGCCAGCCTCCCCCGTCAAGCACAATGGACACAGGAGAATGTCCGGATTTCCTCGATCGCTGCGTATCTTCAATCATATCCGGCGCCCGTGGGCGTCCGAACCATAAGGAACCACAAGCATGACCGACCGGCCGGCCGCCTCGCCCGTTTCCACGGCAACGACCGTTCCGCTCCTGCGCCGGGCGACGGACATCCTGTTGCGACCACGGGCCACCTGGGCGACGATCGACGGCGAACAGGCCACGACGGCGAGTCTGTTCATTCCCTATGTGCTGGTGCTGGCCGCCATCGGCCCGGTCGCCAGCCTGCTCGGCGGCCAGATATTCGGCTATGGCGCCTTCGGCTTCAATTATCGCCCCGGCCTGGTTCCAGCCGTTACCTCGGCGCTGCTCTCCTACGGACTGACCCTGGCCGGCGTGTTCGTCCTGGCGCTGGTCATCAACGCGCTGGCGACCAGCTTCGGCGCGACGAAGAGCCATATCCAGTCGCTCAAGACGGCGGTCTACGCCGCCACGGCGGGCTGGATCGCCGGTATTTTCGGGATCGTGCCGTCGCTTGCCATCCTCGGAATCCTGGGCCTTTACAGCTGCTATCTCCTCTATCTCGGCCTGAAGCAGGTGATGAAGGCCCCCGACGACAAGGCTGTGGGCTACACCATCGTCGTGATCGTCGTCGCGGCGATAATCTTCTTCGTCGCGGGCGTGGTGACCGCGAGCCTGACCGCGACGACGGCCGGCCTGGGACGCGGATCGGGGCCGTCATTGATTCTTGGCGGCAGGGACGCCGGCGGCGGGCGCGTGAACCTGCCCGGCGGCGGTTCGATCGATATCGACGGCGCTGCCGAGCTGGCGGAAGCGCTGGAGAAAGGCGGCGCAGCCGAGATCATGGGAGGCGCAGCGGACGCGCTCGCCGGCCTTTCGGGCGCGCGGGGCGAAGGTGGCGGCGCGGCCGTTCCCGGCACCGCCCTGCAGGCGCTGCTCCCCGCCACGGTCGCCGGGCTTCCCCGGACAAGCGTGGAATCCGGCCAGATCGTGCTCGGCAGCATGGCCAGCGCCACCTATGAACGGGGCGGCGCCCGCATCACCATCACCCTTTCCGATCTCGGCCCGGCGGGCGCGATGGCGATGGCGATGGCCCCGGAAAGCCGGCGCGAGAGCAATGGCCGCTACGAGCGCACAGGCCGGGTCAACGGCCGCTTCACCACCGAATCCTACGATGGGGAAAGCCGCAGCGGCTCTTATGGCGTCATGGTGGGCAATCGCGTGATGGTGCAGGCCGAGGGTTCGGATGTCGGCATGGACGCGATTCAGGCCGCTGTCGGGGCGATCGACGCGAGCCAGATCGAGCGCTTCGTGCGCGGCTGACTTCGCGGACCTGAGGTTTCCGCCGGCTCGAAATACCGGTCAGATACGTGCCATCATGGACAGGGCGCGAAGGCAGGATGCGCCATTCCGAAATATCAGCGACAGCGCGCGAATATAGTCCTAGCGCCTGACGAATATCTCGGTGCCGATACCGAAAAGCGATCTCATACCGGGGCGAACGGCGTGCGCAGCGCGGCCGAACTGCACGAGTTCGCACAGAGTCACGCCATCCTTATGGGTGTCCCTTGACCGCAAGATCGGCGAACAGACCGCAGCTTCCGCGACGCGACGTCTTGAGGCGATTGCTACCGATGTGGAGAAACCGCCAGACACTTTCGTTCCGAACGGAGCGTCTGTGCAAAGGGCCGCATGGCTCTGTCATCGATTTCGATGGTGACCGGCGCATGCGATCTTTTCCAGGAATTGCCGATTCTCGACCGGAGGAAATACTGTCATGGCCATCTTCACCACATCTGACGGCACCAATCTCTTCTACAAGGATTGGGGTCTGGAAGAGGCCCCGGCAGTGATGTTTCATCATGGCTGGCCGCTGAGTGCGGACGACTGGGACAGCCAGATGCTGTTCTTTCTGTCGCAAGGCTATCGTGTGATCGCGCATGACCGGCGCGGCCATGGCCGGTCGGACCAGACCGACACGGGCAACGAGATGGACACTTACGCCGCGGATGTCGCGGCCTTGGTGAAGGCGCTCGAACTTTATGACGTCACTCATATCGGCCACTCGACGGGTGGCGGCGAGGTCGCACGCTATGCCGCCCGGGCCGAGCCCGGCCGCGTCGCCAAGGCGGTGCTGATCGGAGCGGTTCCCCCGGTGATGGTCAAATCGGACAACAATCCGGACGGTATTCCGATGGAAGTGTTCGACGGCTTTCGCGACGCATTGTCGCGGAATCGCGCGGAGTTCTACAAGGGTATCCCGAGTGGCCCTTTCTATGGCTTCAACCGCGCGGGCGCCGAGACAAGCCAGGGCCTGATCGACAATTGGTGGCGCCAGGGAATGGCCGGCGGCGCCAAGGCGCACTACGATTGCATCAAGGCCTTTTCCGAGACCGACTTCACCGAGGATCTGGAAGCGATCACTGCTCCGGTGCTGTTTCTGCACGGGGAAGACGACCAGATCGTCCCGATCGAGAATTCGGCGCACAAGGCCATCCGGCTGGTGCGGGACGGGACGCTCAAGACCTATCCGGGTCTTTCGCACGGTCTGTTCGCCACGCATCCGGAGGTGGTGAACGCCGACCTGCTGGCCTTTGCCAGCGCCTGACTGGACGAGCCGCCGCGCGTGGCTCCAGATCGATCCAGGGGGGAAGTGCCGGACCCGCGTGGCAGTGTCCGGCTCTCACCCCACCCTCGCCCCCCTGGATCGATCACCCAAAGATTGGAGAGGCGGACATGAAAGCCATTGGATACAAGGTTCCCGGACCGATCGACGACGAGGGATCGCTGGTCGATATCGACCTTCCCGCACCAGCGCCCACCGGCCGCGACCTGCTCGTCGAGGTGAAGGCGATTTCGGTGAACCCGGTCGATTACAAGGTGCGTCGCAGCACGGCGCCGCAGGACGACGCGTGGAAGGTGCTGGGCTATGATGCCGCCGGCATCGTGCGCGCCGTGGGGCCGGACGTTACGCTGTTCCAGCCGGGCGACGAGATATTCTACGCCGGCTCGATCACCAGGCCGGGCACCAATGCCGAGCTGCATCTGGTCGATGAACGGATCGTCGGCAGAAAACCTGCATCGCTGGATTGGGCCGAAGCCGCGGCGCTGCCGTTGACGACACTGACCGCGTGGGAGGCCTTTTTCGACCGGCTGGACGTGACCAGACCGGTGCCGGGGGCGGCCAATGCCATCCTGATCATCGGCGGTGCTGGCGGCGTTGGCTCGGTCGCAGTGCAGATCGCCCGCCAGCGCACCGATCTGACCATCATCGCGACGGCCTCACGCCCCGAGACGCAGGACTGGGTAAAGTCGCTTGGTGCCCATCATGTCCTCGATCACTCAAAGCCATTGGCTGCGCAGGTCGAAGCGCTCGGTATTGGCGCGCCTGCTTTCGTCTTCTCGACGACCCACACGGGCGACCATGTCGCTGACATCGTCGAACTGATTGCGCCGCAAGGCCGCCTCTGCCTGATCGACGATCCGGCGGGCTTCGACATCATGGCGTTCAAGCGCAAGGCGGTATCGATCCACCATGAGCTGATGTTCACGCGGCCGATCTACGGCACGCCCGACATGGCCGAACAGGGCCGCATCCTGAACGAGGCGAGCGCGCTCGTCGATGCGGGCAAGCTGCGCACGACGCTGACCGAGCGCCTGACGCCGATCAACGCCGCCAACCTGAAGCATGTTCATGCGCTGCTCGAGAGCGGCAAGGCACGGGGCAAGTTCGTCCTGGAAGGCTTCTGAACTGACGAACGCACGCACTGCCTGACAGCTTGAAGTAAGGGAAAGGCTACCATGCCAGCTTATGCCGTTTTCATACGGGACGAGACTGTCGATCCCGCAGAGCTCGCGCAATATTCCGCCAAGGTCGACACAAGTTTCGACGGACACCAGATGACACCCCTCGCGGACTACGGCACCATCGAGACGTTGGAGGGTAACGAGATCGAAGGCGCGGTCATCCTCGAATTCACCGACATGGACGCGGCGCGGGCCTGGTATCGCAGCCCCCGATATCAGGAGGCTGATCTGCCCCCTTCTGAGTGGTCCGGCGACTATCATAGTCTGGACCATG
>CAYTMM010000063.1:0-17936 GCA_964438875.1 uncultured Sphingosinicella sp.
GCTTTCCCGCCGCGTCGGCGTTCGCGTCATTCCGGGGCTGGGCGAGCGTGTCATCTATCGCGAGCTTTTTCCCAAGGGCCTCACTTTGCTCGATCTTCAGCAGATCGGCGAGGTCGGCATCGCCCATGTCGCGGCGCGGCAGGAACTGCGCGAGATGATCGCCGGCTTCGCGCTGCCGGACGAGGCGGCGGACAATCCGCCCCGGCGCGCCGCCGCCGGATGATCGTCAAGGCGCTCGTCCTCGCCGCTGTCGCGGCCTTGCTCTGGCTGTGGTGGCGACGATCGGCCCGGCCGGCGGCGATGACGCCGCGCGAGGCGCGCGAACTGCTCGGCGTTCCTGTCGGAGCAGATCTAGATGAGATACGCGATGCCCACCGCCGGCTGATCGCGAAGGTCCACCCCGACAGCGGCGGATCGGACGCGCTGGCCAGCCGGGTCAATCTGGCCCGCGATGCGTTGGTGGCCGAATTGCAGCGCGCGGCGACCCGCTCGCCCTGAAAATTGCCCCACGGAGCTTCCATGAGCCACGATTTCCACCCCACTTCGCTGCGTGAATATGACATTCGCGGCATTGTCGGTGAGACGCTGAGCGACGCTGACGCCTATGCCCTCGGCCGTTCCTTCGGCACATTGGTCCGCCGCGCCGGCGGCGCGCGCGTCGCCGTCGGCCGCGACGGGCGAGAAAGCTCGCCGGCGCTGGAGGACAGTCTGGTCGAGGGCCTGACCGCAAGCGGGATAGACGTGGTGCGAGTCGGGCTCGGCCCCACGCCGATGCTCTATTATGCCGCCGCCGAGCTCGACGTGGCCGGCGGCATCATGATCACCGGCAGCCACAATCCCGCCGAGTATAACGGCTTCAAGATGACGTTGGGCGGCAATGCCTTTTTCGGCGCCGACATACAGCAGATCGGCGAGATGTCGGCGGCCGGCGACTGGGAGACCGGCGAAGGCACCGTCGCCGACGAAGAGGTGATGGACGCCTATGTCGATCGCCTGCTGGAGGGCTTCGACGGCGCGCATTTCCGGATTGGCTGGGATGCGGGCAACGGTGCCGCCGGGCCGGTGCTGGAGCGGCTCGTCGAAAAGCTGCCGGGCGAGCATCATCTGCTGTTCACCCAGATCAGCGGTACCTTTCCCAATCACCATCCCGATCCCACCGACGAGGCCAATCTCAAGGATCTGAAGCAGCTGGTCCACGCCCACGGCCTCGATTTCGGCATTGCCTTCGATGGCGACGGCGACCGGATCGGCGCAGTGGATTCTCTCGGCCGAGTGGTCTGGGGCGATCAGCTTCTTTCGATCCTCGCCGAGCCCGTGCTGGAGGCTGTGCCGGGCGCGACCATCATCGCCGACGTGAAAGCGAGCCAAGCCCTGTTCGACCGCATCGCCGAGCTGGGCGGCCAACCGCTGATGTGGAAGACCGGGCACAGCCTGATCAAGTCCAAGATGAAGGAAACCGCCGCCCCTCTGGCCGGCGAGATGAGCGGTCACATCTTCTTCGCCCATGACTATTATGGCTTCGACGACGCCCTCTACGCCGCCATCCGGCTGATCCGCGCTGTCTCCGGTCTCGGCGGCTCGCTCACGGCCTTGCGTTCGGCCATGCCCAAGGTGGTCAACACGCCCGAACTGCGTTTTCAGGTCGACGAGACCCGCAAGTTCGCGGTGGTCGACGAAGTACTGGACCGCCTCGCCGCGGAAGGCGCTGCGGTGGACCGCACCGACGGGGCGCGGGTGAACACCGTTGACGGCTGGTGGCTGCTGCGCGCCTCGAACACGCAGGACGTACTGGTCGCCCGCGCCGAAGCACAGGACCAGGCGGGCCTCGACCGGCTGGTCTCGCAGATCGACGCCCAGCTCGCCGCCTCCGGTATCGCGCGCGGGCCACAAGCGGGTCACTGATGCCGACGCTCAATCTCGATGCCTTGGCGTTCGCCGTGGCCTGGGCCATCCTCGCGATCACGGCGGGACTGATCGGCGGCTTCTATATGGGCGCCGGGCTGGCACTGGCGCTGATCGTCGTGGTGATGCCGCTCAGCGCCTTCATCCTGTCGAAGACCAGCGATTTCACGCTGGAGCGCAAGGCCCGTTGGGGCATGTTCGGTGCCGCCGCACTGGGCCTGATCGTCACGCGCCTCCTCTAATCGTCCTCGTCTTCATAGCCGACGAGGTTGAGTTCGCGCGCTTTGATCTGGCGGGTCATGCACCAATGTTTGAGCGCGTCTTCGCGGCCGTGCGTGATCCAGACCTCACGGGGGGCGATTTCCAGGATCGTGGCGGTCAGTTCATCCCAGTCGGCATGATCGGAGACGATCAGCGGCAGCTCGACCAGCCGCTGGCGTGCGCGCTGGCGCACCCGCATCCAGCCGGACGCCATGGCGGTGATCGGATCGGGCAGCCGCCGTGACCAACGATCGTTTAGCGCGGACGGAGGTGCGATGACGATGCGCCCCTTCATCTCCTCCTTCGTCGCCTCGGTCGCCGGACGCAGTTCGCCCAGCGACACGCCGAAACCGGCATAAAGATCACACAGCCGCTGCAGCGCGCCGTGGATGTAGATCGGGTCGCGATGGCAGCGGCCGCGCAGCTCCGCGATCAGCCGCTGCGCCTTGCCGAGCGCATAGGCGCCGACCAGCACGCAGCGGTCGGGATTGTCGTGCAGCCGCGCCAATAGCCGGTCGATTTCCTCCGTCGTCGCGGGATGGCGGAAGACCGGCAGGCCGAACGTCGCCTCGGTCACGAAGACGTCGCACGGCACCGGCTCGAACGGCGCGCAGGTGGGATCGGGCCGGCGCTTGTAATCGCCGGAGACGACGATCCGCTCGCCGGCATGTTCGAGCACGATCTGCGCCGATCCCAGCACATGGCCCGCCGGCACGAAACGCACATCCACCTCACCCAGCCGGAAGCCTTCGCCATAGCCGACCGGGTTGGCCGGCTGCGCGCCATAGCGGCAGTCCATGATCGCCAGCGTCTCGGGCGTCGCCCACACCGCATCGTGTCCGCCGCGCGCATGATCGGCATGGCCGTGGGTGACCAACGCCCGCGCCTTGGACTGCGACGGATCGATCCAGGCGTCGGCGGGACACACGTAAATCCCTTCCGCATGGGGTTCGATCCAGGATCCAAGTCGCGCCATCTGGCTTATATGGTCGGCATGGCGTCCGGTTCCGAGTCCCTTCCCACGATCCTTGCCGACTGGTTCGCCGCGAAAGGCTGGGCGGTGCGCCGGCACCAAAGCGACATGCTCGCCGCCGGGCGGGCGGGCCGCAGCGCGCTGCTCGTCGCGCCGACCGGAGCGGGCAAGACAATGGCGGGCTTCCTGCCCAGCCTCGCCGAGCTGATCGAAACGCCGACCGAAGGACTGCACACGCTCTATGTCTCGCCGCTGAAGGCCCTTGCGGTGGACGTGCGCCGCAATCTGCTGGCGCCGATCGAGGAGATGGGCCTGCCCATCCGGGTCGAAACCCGCACCGGCGACACGCCTTCCGATCGCAAGGCCCGGCAGCGCGCGCGCCCGCCGCAGATATTGCTGACGACACCGGAATCGCTGAGTTTGCTGCTCAGCCATGCAGACAGCGGCCGCCTGTTCGAATCCCTGAGCACCATCGTCGTCGACGAGATTCACGCCTTCGCCAGCACCAAGCGCGGCGATCTGCTGAGTCTCGCCATGGCAAGGCTGCAGCGGCTCGCGCCGAATCTGCGCCGGATCGGGCTTTCGGCCACGGTGGCGGACCCGGAAACCTATCAGGGCTGGCTCGCGCCGCATGGCGACGCTTCAGAGGTCGTTTTGGTCCGGGGCGATCCCGGCGCGGAGCCGCATATCGACATCATGCTGCCGGCGGACGCGCGCGTCCCCTGGTCCGGCCATAGCGGCAAATGGGCCGCGCCCCGCGTGATGAAGGAAATCGAGGCGCATCGCACCACCTTGGTCTTCTGCAACACGCGTGGGCTGGCCGAACTGATCTTCCAGGAATTGTGGGCGGTCAACGAGGCGAGCCTGCCGATCGGCATTCACCATGGCAGCCTGGCCGTGGAGGCGCGGCGCAAGGTCGAAGGAGCAATGGCGTCCGGCAAGTTGCGCGCGCTCGTCTGCACCGCCAGCCTCGATCTCGGCGTCGATTGGGGCGATGTCGATCTCGTCATCCAGATGGGGGCGCCCAAGGGTGCCTCGCGCCTGATCCAGCGGATCGGGCGGGCCAATCACCGGCTCGATCAACCCAGCGAGGCGATCCTCGTCCCTGGCAACCGCTTCGAATATTTGGAGGCGCGCGCCGCCTTCGATGTGATCGAGGCGGGCGAGTTGGACGCCGAGTCCTTCCGCCCCGGCGCGCTCGACGTGCTGGCCCAGCACGTCATGGCCATAGCCTGCGCCGGACCGTTCCATGAGGAGGAGCTGCGCGCGGAAATCCAGGGTGCAGCGCCTTACGCCGGGCTCGATGCTGAAACCTTTGCGCAAGTGCTCGGCTTCATCGAGAGCGGCGGCTACGCGCTGCGCGCCTATGACAAGTTCAAGCGGCTGACCCGTGCGCCGGACGGAACGTGGCGCGTCTCCCATCCCCGTTTCGTCCAGCAGCACCGGATGAATGCCGGCATCATCGTCGATGCCCCGGTACTCGACGTGCGCTTCCGCAACGGCCGCAAGCTCGGTACGGTCGAAGACTATTTCGCCTCGACGCTAAGCGTCGGCGACACCTTCTTCTTCGCCGGCCTCAGCCTGGAGGTCGAGCGGCTCGACGCCGCCGAGGTCGTGGTGCGCGCGACGAAAAAATCGGCGCGCATTCCGACCTATGTCGGCGCCCGCCTCGCAATGACCACGCGCCTTGCCGACCGGGTCCGCAAGTTCCTCGCCGACCCCGCCTCCTGGGCGCGCTTTCCCGACGACGTGCGCGAATGGCTGGAGGTTCAGGCGCGCCGTTCCGTCCTGCCGCGCCCCGACCAGCTCCTCGTCGAGACCTTCCCGCATGAAGGGCGCCACCACATGATCGCCTACAGCTTCGAAGGCTGGAACGCGCACCAGTCGCTCGGCATGCTACTCACAAGGCGGATGGAGACGGCAGGGCTGAAGCCTCTGGGCTTCGTCGCCAACGATTATGCGCTGGCCTGTTACGGGCTCGAGCCGATCGTCGATCCGGCCAGCCTGTTCAGCGCCGACCTGCTGGAGCACGAATTCGTCGAATGGGTGCAGGAATCGAGCCTGCTCAAGCGTGCCTTCCGCGAGGTCGCGGTGATTGGCGGGCTGGTCGAGCGCCAGCAGCCGGGCCAGCGCAAGTCCCGCCGGCAGGTCACTTTCTCGACTGATCTCATCTACGACGTGCTGCGCCGCTACGAGCCCGACCACCTGTTGCTGCGCGCCGCCTGGGACGATGCGAAAGCGCGACTGACCGATATCGGTCGCCTGGCCTCCCTGCTGGAGCGGGCAAGCGGCACGATGCTGCATGTCGATCTCGCCCGCGTCTCCCCGCTCGCCGTGCCGACCCTCATCATGATCGGGCGCGAGATGGTGCCGGCCGGAATCGCCGAAGACGAGCTGCTGATCGAAGCCGAAGCGCTGGCGGACACCGCGATGCGGTTGACGGATGCGTCCGGTCGCTTTTGAATGCCCTTTCCTCCAGCGGAGCAGATCATGCGCTTTCCCCTTGCCATTGCCCTCGCCGCCTCTTTCGCTATCCCCGCTTCGGCCCAGACAGACCCGGAAGTGACCGGCGAAATCCGCGAAATGCACGAACGAATGATCGTGCTCGACACCCATCTCGACATCCCGATGCGCTTCGACGACGGCCAGTGGGACTTCTCGCAACGCAATCGCTTCGAATGGGACGGCAGCCAGGTCGATCTGCCCCGGATGATCGAAGGCGGGCTCGATGGCGGCATTTTCGTGATCTACACGGGGCAGGGCGAACTGACGCCGGAAGGCTACCGGCAGGCGCGCGATCAGGCACTGGTCCGCGCCGCCGCCATCCATCGAGTGATCGGCGAGAACCGCGAGGACCTGGGTCTCGCGCTCACCGCCGAGGATGCTGAGCAGCTTGTGCGCGATGGTCGACGCGTTGCGTTCCTGTCGATCGAGAACAGCTGGCCACTGGGCGAGGATCTGTCGCTGGCCCGAACCTTTCATCGCCTGGGTGTCCGGATGGCCGGCCCGGTACATGGCCGCAACAATCAGTTCGCCGATTCGACGACCGACACGCCGCGCTGGAACGGCCTGTCCCCTCTTGGCCGGCAATGGGTGGCGGAGATGAACAGGCTCGGCATCGTCATCGATGGCAGCCACAGCTCGGACGCGGCGATCGACCAGATGATCGAGCTGTCGCGCGTTCCGATCGTTCTCTCGCATCATGGTCCGCGCGACCTCTACGATCATCCCCGCAACACCAGCGACGAGCGGCTCCGCCGTCTTGCCGCGACCGGCGGGGTGATGTTCATGAACACCCTGTTCCTTGCCCCTGACGACCGTTCGCCGGAACGTTCGGCAATCGAACGGCGGCAGGCGCAATGGGACCGGCTCAGTCCGCAGGAACGCCGCCAACTCATGGCCGACAAGAATGCGCTCGACGCCCAACGCCGCTTCACCGACGTCGATTTCGAAATCTTCATGCGCGCCACGCTCCACGCGATCCGCGTGATGGGTGTCGATCATGTCGGTCTGGGCGCCGATTGGGACGGCGGCGGTGGCGTGATCGGCATGGAGGACATCGTCAACCTGCCGCGCATCACGGCGCGGCTGCTGCGCGAAGGCTATGGCGAAGAGGACATCGCCAAGATCATGGGCGGCAACCTTTTGCGCGTCATGCGTGCCGCACAGGCCGGAGCCGAACCGGAATTCCGTGTCCACGCCCAGGTGCGAGCGCCTGCCTCCTGACGGACATCGCAACGGCTTCGAGACCCGATTTCATAGGTCTTGAAGCCACCACGGTCGATCCTAAATCCTCCTCGCCGGAAGGCCTGATGGGTTCCGGCGCAAACCAGGCGGGGCCCGTGCCTCGGACGTGCCCCGTTCAGATGTTGCTCTTTGGAGGACTTTGGACATGACACGTTTTGATTTTACGCCCTATCGCCGCTCCACCGTCGGCTTCGACCGGTTGTTCGACTTCCTGGAAAGCGCGAACCGCGCCGACCAGGAGAACTATCCCCCGTTCGACATCGAGAAGCTGAGTGACGATTCCTACCGGATCACACTCGCCGTCGCCGGTTTCAAGCGTGACGAGATTGATATCACGGCGCAGCAGAACATGCTGATCGTCGCCGGCCGCCGCAGTGAAGCACGCAACCGCGATGGCAATTTCCTGCATGTCGGTATCGCCACACGCGCTTTCGAGCGCCGTTTCGAGCTCGCCGATTTCGTCCGGGTGACGGGCGCCGATCTCGCCGACGGTTTGCTCTCGATCGAGCTGGTGCGCGAAATTCCGGAAGCTATGAAGCCGCGCAAGATCGCGATCGGTGGCGCCACATCGGAGACGATTGAGGCGGCCTCGACCGTTCAGGCTGATAAGACTCGCGCGGCCGAGACACAGGACGCCTGATGCGAAAAGGTCGGCGCCGGAACTTCCGGCGCCGGCTCCGCATTGAGGGCGGATGTTCGATCATGACCCGCTCGCGCTCTTCTCCTGGTCGGAGCTGATCCTCCGGCTCGGTGTCGCGACCTTGGTGGGCCTGCTGCTCGGGCTCGACAGGGAGCTGAACGGTCACTCAGCAGGCGTCCGCACCCATGCCCTCGTCGCGTTGAGTTCGGCAATGATTATGGCATCGTCGCTCATGCTCACCGTTCAGCTGCGCGGCGACGATTTTCAGCCCGATCCATTGCGCGCCATACAGGGACTCAGTCAGGCGATCGGCTTCATCGCCGCCGGCGTCATCTTCGTCCGCGGCGCCAATGTGGTGAACCTCACCACCGCCGCGAACATCTGGGTGGCGGCCGCGATCGGCATCGCTTCGGGCGCCGGTCAATACCGACTCGTCCTGGTCGGCGCCGGCATGGGCATCGTCCTACTGACGCTGGCGAAACTCGTCACCCGATTTATCCCGACCCCGACCGGTGAAGATGAACCGCGTTAAACATCCCGGTTCAGGCGTCGTTTAGACGCGAAAACCTATTCAGGCAGTGTTCCGGACGTTCACCCGCGGGCCTTCGCGTCGGGGTAGCCCGATCAAATGAAAACCAGATCCGAGATGTGTGATGCGTGTGTGGAAGAAAAAGCTGCAGAATCCGTTCCTGCTGGTCGGCCAGGGCTTCGTGCTCGGCGGCATTCTCTTTTTCGCACTCAACGCTCCCGGCGAGGCAGCCTTTGTCGCGCCGATCACTGTCGACTCCTCGCGCTGACCGCTTGAACCCGGCCCCGTCCGCTGTATAGCGGAGTAAATGGTTCCCTTTTCGTTCTGCGGGTATGATTTTCGCGCGATGCCGCAAGGAGCCTTGTTCTGGCCTGCGCGGCGCGCCCTGCTGGTCGCGGACTTGCATCTCGAGAAAGCGAGCTGGTTTGCCAAAAGCGGGCAAATGCTGCCGCCTTACGACAGCCTGGCAACGCTCACCGATCTTGCCGCGCTCGCCGGCGCAACGGATGCAGCGGAAATCTGGTGCCTGGGCGACAGTTTCCACGACAGCGAAGGCGTGGCCCGTCTTTCGGCCGACGCACACGCAGCTCTTGCTGCGCTCACCGCCGCGACGTCCTGGACCTGGATCATCGGCAATCACGATCCCGCGCTCGTCAATGCCTGCGGCGGCCGGGTGGCGGACGAAGCGGAAGTGGGCGGGATCGTCCTGCGCCACGAAGCCGATCCACTCGATACCCGCCCCGAATTATCCGGGCATTTTCACCCGAAGCTGAGGATCAGCCAGCGGGGCAGGATGGTTTCGCGGCGTTGCTTCGTCGCCACCAGCAGCAAGCTGATCCTGCCGGCCTTCGGCGCTCTGGCCGGCGGGCTCGACGCCGGCCATCCCGAAATCGCCAAGGTAATCGGTGCGCCCGCCGAGGCATTGGTGCCGTTGAAAGACCGGCTGCTGCGTTTTCAGCTCGGCTGAAACTGAATCTAGGCCAATACGGCCGGCAGCAGTCCGCGCACCGCATTGCCGATCAGGAAACCATCGACCAGGTCGGTTTCCGTCAAATCCGCTTCCCGCGCCCGCCCGTCTTCGATCAACTGGCCGCGCAATATGCCCGGCAGCAGCCCGCGCGACAGCGGTGGCGTAAGCAGCACGCCGCCTCGCTCGACGAAGAGAGACGTGAAGCTGCCTTCCGTCAGATAGCCGGCGGGTTCGCGAAGCAGTATTTCGAATGTGCCGGCCGCCATGCGCGTTTCATCGTAAAAGGCGCGATCGCTCGTCTTGTGGCGCAACCGGAAGTCTTGCGGTGGGACCGGCAGATCGGCGATCGCGACCCGCACAGGTCCCTCTGGAGTGGACGGCAACGCACGAAGCTCGATCGCCAGCGCCCCGCTCGGCGAAAGCAGCAGGCGGACGACACTCGGCCCGGCGCGGAAGGTGGCGGCCTGCAACTCGTTGCGTGCCTCGTGCCGGTCGAAAGGAAAATCGAGTGCTTCGGCGCTGCACTTCAGCCGGGCAAGATGACGATCGAGTTCGACAATCCCGGCATGGGGATCGAAGGCCATCGTCTCGATCAGGTCGAACCGCCGCGTCGTCGCCAAAAATTCCCCCTTCGTCAGGCATTCGCGCCATTCCGGCCCGGCCCGGCTGTCCGCGACAATGCCGGAACCCAGCCCGAGCCGCGCGCAGGTTCCGTCATCCCGAAGGGCCAGGGTCCGGATCGCGACGTTGAACGCCGCCGTGCCGTCCGGCGCAAGCCGCCCGATGGCGCCGGTATAGACACCGCGCGGCTCCTTTTCGAGGGCGTGGATGATCTCCATCGCCCGGATCTTGGGTGCCCCCGTGACCGAGCCGCAGGGATGGATCGCGGCGAGTAGATCGACGGGGCTCAATCCTTCCTCCAGCTCGGCCGAGACGGTCGATGTCATCTGCAGCACGGTTGGATAGGTCTCGACCGCGAACAATTCCGGCACCTTCACCGTGCCCGGCCTGGCGAGCTTGGACAGATCGTTACGCATCAGATCGACGATCATCAGATTCTCGGCGCGCTGCTTGGGATCGTCACGCAGCGCGGCGGGATCGCTGCCTGCCGGAGCCGTTCCCTTCATCGGCCGCGTGGCGACGTGACCGCCCGCGCAGGTAAAGAACAGCTCCGGCGAGAAACTCAGCAGCCAGTGATCGCCCGTATAGACGATGCCGCCATGCCCGGACCGCGCCCGGGCGCGCACAGCCGCGTAGAGCGCGCGCGGATCGCCAGCGATCCGCGCCTCCGCCCGGAACGTGAGGTTCGCCTGATAGATGTCGCCAGCGGCGATATGCTCCAGAACCGCATCGACGGCGGCGCGATAGTCTCCCTCAGCGATCAGCGGCCGGGGTCGTCCCGCCCAGGCGCCCGCGCCGTCGGGAAGAATGGCAAGAGGATCGACCCGTTCCGCCCGCGCGAAGAGGCCGAACCACAGCAGGGGCGGGTCGTCAGCGGCGGGCGGCGTTGCCAGAGGCGCGAGCTTTTCTTCCAGCACCAGGCCCGCCTCATAGGACAGAAAGCCCGCCGCATGATGGCCGCGCAGCTTTTCGAGGCAGGCGCGCACCTCGCCTGGCTCACGGGTCGTCACGATCTCGAACGGATCGGCGAGGAGCCACGCCGCGCCGCCGTCCCGTGCGTCGTCGAGCAGCACGAAAGGGCCAGCGCTTGTCATCGCCCGGCTTCCGGTCCATGCCCCCTGACAAGGAGAGAGCCTGTGGTTTGCAGCGTCTTCGATCTGTTCAAGATCGGCGTCGGCCCTTCCAGTTCGCACACAATGGGTCCGATGACGGCGGCGTGCGAGTTTGTCGAGTGCCTGCGCGAACAGGGGCTGCTGGAATCCGTCGTGCGGGTCGAGGCCGACCTTTATGGATCGCTGGCGCTGACCGGCAAGGGCCATGCGACCGATCGCGCCGTGCTGCTGGGCCTGTCGGGCGAACGCCCGGCGGCACTCGATCCGGACGAAGCCGAGCGGACGGTCGCCCGAATTCGCGAGAGCGGACGGTTGAAACTTGGTAGCCTGCACGATCTCGCCTTTGATGAGGCGGGCGATCTGCGGCTCAACCAGCGCGAGCGGCTTCCGCATCATTCCAACGGCATGCGCTTCACCGCCACCGCCGCATCGGGCGAGGTGGAGAGCAAGGTCTATTATTCGATCGGCGGCGGCGCGATCGCGGACGAAGCGAGCATTGCGCGCAACGCACCGCCAGAGGGCGGATGGGACGTGCCTTTCCCCTATGCCTCGGGCGACGAACTGCTCGCCGTCGCCGCGCGCGAGGGGCTGAGTATCGCCGCGCTCGCCCGCGCGAACGAGCGCACTGGTCTGTCGGACGATGGCATCGACGCGCAGCTCGACGCCATCGCCGCCGCCATGTCGGACTGTATCGACCGGGGCATGGGTCAAAGCGGCACGCTGCCCGGCGGGCTCAATGTACGACGCCGCGCGCCGGGCCTCCATGCTTTGCTCACCGAGCGGGCCGAACGCTGCCTGCAGGATCCACTCACCGTCATCGACTGGGTCAATCTCTGGGCGCTGGCGGTGAACGAGGAGAATGCGGCGGGAGGTAAGGTCGTGACCGCGCCCACCAACGGCGCGGCGGGCATCGTTCCGGCCGTGCTGCGTTATTATCAGCGCTTCACTCCGCGCGCCGACGCGGGCGGTGCGCGCACCTTCCTGCTCGCCGCCGCCGCGATCGGTTCGCTGTTCAAGGAGAATGCCTCCATTTCCGGCGCGGAGGTCGGTTGTCAGGGTGAGGTGGGTGTGGCCTGTTCGATGGCTGCCGCCGGACTGACCGCTGCGCTGGGCGGGACCAACGGCCAGGTCGAGAATGCCGCGGAGATCGGCATGGAGCACAATCTCGGCCTTACTTGCGATCCTGTGGGCGGGCTTGTCCAGGTGCCCTGCATCGAGCGCAACGCGGTCGGCGCGGTGAAGGCGATCGAAGCCTCCCGCCTGGCCATGATCGGCGACGGCTCGCATCGCGTCAGTCTAGACCAGGTTATCGAGACGATGCGCCGGACCGGCCTCGACATGAACGAGCGCTACAAGGAAACCAGTCTGGGCGGCCTTGCCGTCAATGTGGTGGAATGCTGAACGTTTTCACTTTTGAGAGGGCGACGGCCCGTTCACCTGCGTTTCAGAAGTACCGCGTCAGCCAGTAGAAGAAGGCGCTGATCGCAGCCGCTGCGGGCATGGTGATCACCCAGGCGACGACGATATTGCCGGCGACGCCCCAGCGCACCGCCGAAGCACGCCGCGCGGCGCCAACGCCCATGATCGCGCCAGTGATCGTGTGAGTGGTCGAAACGGGAATACCGAGCCAGGTCGCGCCGAACAGCATGACCGCGCCGCCCGTTTCCGCACAGAAGCCCTGATGCGGGGTGAGGCGGGTGATTTTCGAACCCATCGTGTGGACGATCCGCCAGCCGCCGAACAACGTCCCCAAGCCCATCGCCAGTTGGGCGGAGATCACCACCCAGAACGGCACATAGAATTCGTCGCCCAGCATGCCCTGCGAGAAGAGCAGGACCGCAATGATGCCCATCGTCTTTTGCGCATCATTGCCGCCATGTCCCAAAGAATAAGCGGCGGCGGACGCAAGCTGCATCCGGCGGAAGCTTTTGTCCGCAGTCGGTGCGCTCACCCGGCGGAAAGTCCAGGAACTTAGCACCACCAGCAGCAGCGCCACCAGCATGCCCAGCATCGGCGCCAGGAAGATCGCGACGCTGGTCTTGATGACACCGGAGGAAACGATGACGCCCAAGCCGCCCTTGGTGACGCCAGCACCAAGCAGACCGCCGATCAGCGCGTGACTGGAACTGGACGGAATGCCGAGTGCCCAGGTGATCACGTTCCAGGCGATCGCGCCCATGAGCGCGCCGAAGATGACGGCCGGATCAATGATGTCGGCGGAAACGATCCCCTTGCCGATCGTCTCGGCAACATGAAGGCCAAAGAACAGAAAGGCGATGAAATTGAAGAATGCCGCCCAGCAGACCGCAACCGGCGGACTGAGTACCCGCGTGGCGACCACGGTCGCGATCGAATTGGCGGCGTCGTGCAGGCCGTTCAGGAAATCGAACAGCAGGGCCACGCCGATCAAAGCGACCAGCAGCGAAAAGGCGATGGTCGGCTCCATCAGGCGTGGTCGATCACGATGCCCTGGATTTCATCAGCCACATCCTCGAGCCGGTCGAGCACCCGCTCGACATGGCTGTAGATTTCGCGCCCGACGAAATAGGCCATCGGCCGTTTCGTCGCTTCCTTCTGGTAGAGCGCCTTGAGGCCAGCCGCATGCAGCTCGTCCGCCCGGCCTTCCAGATGGACGATCGCCTCGGTGATCTGGTGAAGCCGGTGAGCGTTGCGGCCGATATGCGGCATCAGCGGAATGGCTTCCTGCACCAGCCGCGCCGCCTCGGCAGCCATTCTGGCCATTTCGAGCAATTGCGAGTCGAAGCTCTCCACCTCGTAGAGCGTAATTGCCTTCGCCGTTCCCCACATCTCGTCCATCGCATCATCCATCGCGGCGGCGAGCGCCGTGATCGCGCTGCGATCGAACGGGGTGATGAAGGAACGGCGCACAGCCAGAAGCACATCCCGCGTCACGTCATCGGCGGCATGTTCATGCTGGGCGATACGGCGGCAGGATTCGGCGATCCCCTCCTCGCCATCGAACATGGCCACCATCGCATCGGCGCCGGAGACCAGGATATCGGCGTGGCGTCGGAACATGTCGAAGAAGCGGTCCTCTTTCGGCATGATCGCGCGGAAAAGCTTGAGCACGCCGAAGCCGCTCGCCAGCAGGCTTTCGCCCTCGCGAACCTTGGGCGCAGTCATCGGGGCGGCGCCGGGCGGGCGAAAGGCGAGGATCAGCCCGCGCAGGCTGCGCTCCGCAACCGATCCGGCCGCCTCGGCAAGCGTGAACCAGCGGGTTGTGCGTTCGTGCCGCTCCGCCCAGTCGTCGAGCTGACGGCTCACCTTCAGCGGAAAAACCGCGACGTCTGCAGGCACCGCCTCACCGTCGCGCTTCTGCTTCACATAGCGATACGTGCCGATCGGCTCAGCGCTGATCTCACCCTCGATCCCGGCTTCCTCGAGCGCCTCGCGCATCGCGGAGTCGCGCGGCAGCAGACCCGGCTCCGGGTTGCCCTTCGGGATGATCCAGCGGCCGGTGTCGCGCGATGTTATCAGCAGGATCCTGACCTCCCCGCTCGGCTCAATCCGATAGGGAAGCACGCCATATTGTTCGATCACGTCAAAATCCTGTTTGCCCCGCCCGTCATCTAAACGTCACATTTCCGTAAAACCAGCATAACCTGCACAGGCCGCCGCGCTTGACTCGGATCGCGAGGCATGACCCTATTCTGGTTGTCGAACAGGAGGCCTTTCATGAGTGTTTCCATCATCGACGGGATCATAGAATCTGCTGATCTCAAACGCGCGACTGGCAAGATGCGCGTCTATCGCAGCATCATCATCCGCCGCACCAACGGCCAGACCGAAGAGGTAAAAAAGCCGATCGTTCATGCCGATCTCGGGCCGTTGGTCGAGCCGGGGACAAGCGGGCGTTTCTATCTGTTCAAGTCCATCGACCATCGCGGCATCCACGCCGTTCGACCGCAAGGGGGCACCCCGGTCTTGCGCTATCCGCGTTCCAATGAGCTGATCGGCATGGGCCTGACCATCTTCACGGCCCTCTGGATCGCGTTCAGTCTTCATTTTCTGGACGGTTTTTCGATCTTCGCACTGCCTGGTTTCGTGATCGGCCTGATGGTCTGGGTCGTAAACTGGCAGCTGCGCCGCTCGGCCGAACGGCAGTTCGCCGATGACAATGGTGGCATGCTCTAGTCCGTCCGCCGGCCCTCCCAGCCGCGTACGCCCGGCGCATCGGGGTCGGGCCGCATCGCCGCCCCGTCGATGATCGCAGCATAGCTGGCTTCACCCGCCGTGAAGCGCAGCCGGTCGCCGTGAAGCGTCACGCCGGACAGCGCCAGCGTCCGCCCCTGCACGGTCAGCGATCCACGCACCTCCTGGAAACGCTGCTCCAACTCCAGCAACATCCTCTGCCCATCGGCGTTGGTCAGCATCCACTGGCCGCCGGCAACAGCCGGTACGATCCACAGATACGCGTTACGCCCGTCCACGTCGCGATGCTCGTCCGGCCGCCAATCGCCCATCGCAAAGGCATGGCTGACGATCCGCGTGCCGGGCCGCAGATCGGTCAGCAGGCGCGGCCGAAGGCGCAGGTTCACATCGGGAAGCAGATAAATAGCGATGACGCTGGCCTCGCGGATCGGCGTCGCGAAAAGGTCCTGCCGGCGAAAAACGGCGCGCCCTTCCACGCCGGCGAACCGCGCGGCGTTCACGGCTTCCGCAACACGAGCCGGATCGATGTCGACGCCCAGCCCCTGTGCGCCGCGCCGGGCGGCAGCGATGACGATGCGCCCGTCACCCGATCCGAGGTCGATCAGATAATCGCCCGACCCGACTTCGGCCATTTCCAGCATGGCGTCGACCATTGCTGCGGGCGTCGGCACGTAAGGTACTTCCGGCTCATGCTGGCTGAGCGATGCCGCGACCGGATTGAGCGGCTGGAACAGGCCGCCAGCCTGGAAGGCGCACCCTCCGAGAACGGCGCTGAGCGCGATAAATGGCATCGTCCGCGTCACGACTTCACGCACTATCACACGTCCTCAAACTTGTATCGCCCGCCGCATCGGGCCATTTGACGGTCTATGACCACGCCGCTTCCACCGCTCAAGGCCGCGATTATTCCCGTGACGCCGCTTCAGCAGAATTGCTGTCTCATCTGGTGCACCGCGACGATGAAGGGTGCCTTCACCGACCCGGGCGGCGACCTGGACCGGCTCAAGGCGGCGGCGAGGCAACAGGGCGTGACGATCGAAAAGATTCTGATCACGCATGGGCATATCGACCATTGCGGATCGGCAAAGATCCTGGCCGACGAACTGGGCGTGCCGATCGAAGGCCCGCACGAGGACGACCGCTTCTGGATTTCCCGGCTGGAGGATGACGGGCGCTCCTATGGCATCACGGGCAAGCCGTTCGAATCCGATCGCTGGCTGGTCAATGGCGACCAAGTGACGGTCGGCGATCTCGTGCTCGACGTCTATCACTGCCCCGGCCACACGCCGGGCCATGTCGTTTTCCACCATCCGCCCTCGAAGCTCGCCATCGTCGGCGACGTGCTGTTCCAGGGATCGATCGGCCGCACCGATTTTCCGATGGGCAACCACCAGGATTTGATCGACGCGATCACCACCCGATTGTGGCCTTTGGGCAACGACACGGCTTTTGTTCCCGGTCACGGCCCTATGAGCACCTTCGGACATGAGCGGCAAAGCAATCCCTTTGTCGCCGATAAGGTGCTCGCGCGCGCCTGAAGGCGCTGGGGACGGATCCGAAACGTCCAGAAATCGGCACCTTAAACTGTGTCGCCACATTAACACAGTGTTCGGCTGGCGTTCAGCTTCGCAGGCTCAAAGGCGCTCCCCCGGCCCGTGTTTGAAGGGCCGTTCAAGGGAGTTTGAAATGTACAAGTCTGCTTTGCTTCTGCTTCTCGCCGGCGCCGCAGCGAGCCCGGCGCTCGCGCAGGAGGCGTCCCCGTTCCAGGGTGCGCGCGTCGAGGGCATTATCGGCTATGACCGGGTCGGTGTCGAAGGCGACGGCGCGGATGGCGTCACATACGGCGCAGGCGTCGGCTACGACATCCAGCGCGGACGCGGCGTGTTCGGCATCGAGGCCGAGATCACCGATTCTACGTCCGATGAATGCGTCGCCAATGTCGCCATCGCCGGCGACACGCTTTGTGCTGCCGCCGGACGCGATCTCTATGTCGGCGCGCGTGCCGGCGGCGTGGTCACACCGAACCTGCTGCTCTATGCCAAGGCCGGCTATACGAACGGCCGGGTCCGTCTCGACTATGAAGACGGCACGGCCGGCACCACCGCCGATTTCCGGATCGGCGAGAATCTGGACGGGATCCGCGTCGGCGCCGGTGCCGAATATGCGATCGGCCCCAACTCCTATCTGAAGGCCGAATATCGCTATTCGAACTACGAACAGGGCTTCGATCGCCATCAGGTGGTCGGCGGCTTCGGCTTCCGCTTCTGATCCCTTCGGAAACGGATACCGGAAAGGGGGGGTCGGAACGGCGACGTTTCGGCCCCTTTTTCGTTCACATTGGGCTGGCGGCATAGACAAGTCCCGCTATAAACAATGTGAGAATTTCCGGATTTGCGTGACCGAGCAGGGGTAATCATGAAGGCGACGATCGAACGGGCGACGCTCCTCAAGGGGCTGGGGCATGTCCATTCCGTGGTGGAACGGCGCAATACGATTCCTATCCTGTCCAACGTGCTGGTCGAAGCTGGCGAGGACGGATCGATCCGCCTGATGGCCACCGATCTCGATCTCCAGATCAACGAGAGGGTCGAGGCCAATGTGACCGAAGCGGGAGCGACCACCGTGCCCGCCCACACGCTGTTCGACATCGTGCGCAAGCTACCCGAAGGCAGCCAGGTGGAGCTGATCGCCGCCGAGGGACGGATGCAGGTCAATGCCGGGCGCGCACGTTTCACCTTGTCGACCCTGCCACGCGACGATTTTCCGGTGATCGCCGAGGGCGAATTGCCGACCGCGTTCGAGTTGCCGGCCGCTACGCTGCGGCAGATCGTCGACAAGACGCGCTTCGCCATCTCCACCGAAGAGACGCGCTACTATCTTAACGGCATCTACCTGCACGTCTCGGATGAGGCGCAGCCGGTGCTGAAGGCCGCTGCGACCGACGGCCACCGTCTCGCACGCGTTACCGTGCCACGGCCCGACGGCGCACAAGGCATGCCCGGCGTCAT
>CAYTMM010000064.1:0-17867 GCA_964438875.1 uncultured Sphingosinicella sp.
CCTCCAGCGCGGGAACGAGGATTTCAGGCACATAGGCGCCGCCAAAGGCGCCGAAACGTCCGGTCTGGCGCATCACGCGGCCTCCTTCCGGGTGGTTGCCCGCAGGACTTCGAAAAAGGCGGCGAGTCGGGACGGATCCTTGCGGCCAGGCGCGGCCTCGACGCCCGATCCGACGTCGAGCGCATAGGCGCCGACGCGCGATGCGGCGCGGGCGTTGGCGGAGTTGAGGCCGCCGGCGAGGATGCCGCGCGGCAGATCGGCCCGACCCTCGAGGCGCGACCAGTCGAAGGCGATACCAGTGCCGCCGGAAGCACCGTTCACCTCGGTATCGAACAAAGTACGGTCCGCGCCGGCGCGCGGCGGCGCGGCGGTTTCGCCGATCGGGGCGGCCGTCCAAATCTCCGTGCCCTCGGGCAGCGCCTTGCGCAGATCCGCGACATAAGCGGCATCCTCCCGGCCGTGCAGTTGCACCGCATCCAGCGCCAGCGCATGTGCCGCCTCGGCGATGGCGGGGCACTCGGCATTGCGGAACACGCCGACGATCACCGCGTCCTGCCGTCGCGCGGCTGCGGCGACGGGTCCAGCCTGATCGATCGTCACGGCGCGCGGGGTGCCGGGGACCATGATGATGCCGGCATGGGTCGCGCCCGATGCGACGGCTTGTGCGGCATCCTCAGCGTTGGTGAGGCCGCAGACCTTGGCGCGGCCGAAGGCAAGTGCGCGGGCAGCGCGGGCGGGTTGGTCCGCGCGCATCAGCGATGAACCGACCAGGAAAGCATCGGCATGGGGTGCGAGCCGCTCGACATCTGCGCGCTCCGCGATACCGGATTCGGCGACCAGCACGCGGTCCCCGGGGACGAGGCGGGACAGGCGCTCGGTGACGGCGAGATCGACCTCCAGCGTGCGCAGGTCGCGGTTGTTGATGCCGATCAGCGGCGCGCCGAGCGCAATCGCGCGGCGGACCTCCGCCTCGTCATGCGCCTCGACCAGCACGTCCATGCCGAGCAGGCTGGCCTCGTCGATCGCGATCGCGGCTTCCGCGTCGGCGAGGACCGAGAGCATGACCAATACGGCGTCCGCGCCATGCGCGCGGGCTTCCGCCACCTGGCGCGGATCGACGACGAAATCCTTGGCGAGAATCGGCCCGTCGAACGTCGCGCGCACCCGCGCCAGATCGTCCAGCGATCCGCCGAAATAAGGCGTGTCGGTCAGCACGCTCATCGCGTCCGCCGCGCCGGCATAGGCCTGTGCCATCTTCACCGGATCGGCACCGGGACGCAGCGCGCCGGCCGAGGGTGAAACGCGCTTCACCTCCATCACGAAACGGGCGCCGGGCCGGGCCAGGGCAGCGCGCAGGCTGCGTGTGGTTGGCTCGACGGCATTTCGCATGTCCGCCAAAGCGCGCCCCGCCAGCCGCGCGGAAACGTCCGCCCGCTTGCGCGCGACGATTTCGCCCAGCACGCCGCCCGGTTCACCCACGGCTCGCCTCCACGAAGCGCTCGAGGGTGGTGAAGGCGTGGCCGGCGGCGATCGTGTCGGCGGCGCGGGTGGCGCCCTCCTTGAGGTTTGCCGCCAGGCCCGCGATCATCAGCAGCGCGCCCGCGTTGAGCGCGACGATCCGGCTGTCGGCCTCGCTCGCCTTGCCCTTGAGCAGGGCGACGAGGCGCGCGGCATTCTCCTCCGGCCCGCCGCCCTCGACCGCCGCGAGCGGCGCGCGGGTGAGGCCGGCATCTTCCGGGGTGAATGATAGGGCCTCGAAATGGCCGTCCTGCAGCCGGATCGCCTGCGTTTCGCCGTGCAATGCGATCTCGTCGGTCCCCGATCCGTGGACGATCAGCGCCCGCTCGACGCCGAGCGCTGCAAGGGTGCGGGCGACCGGCTCGAGCAGCTTCGGTTCGGCGACGCCGAGCAGCTGCACGCGCGGCTCGGCCGGATTGAGGCAGGGGCCGAGCACGTTCATCACGGTCCGTACCTTGAGCGCGCGGCGCACCGGTCCGGCATGTTTGAGGCCCGGATGATAAAGCGGCGCGAACAGAAAGCAGAAGCCGGTCTCGTCCAGCGCGCGGCGCGATTGCGCGGCGGTAATGTCCAGCTTCGCACCGAGTTGCTCCAGCACGTCGGCCGAACCGCAGCGCGATGTGAAGGAACGGTTGCCATGCTTGGCGACCGGCAGGCCGGATGCGGCGGCGATCAGAGCGACGGCGGTGGAGACGTTGATCGATCCCGATCCGTCCCCGCCCGTGCCGCAGGTGTCGGCGAACAGATAGTCCGGCCGCTCGAAATCCGCGTCGGCGGCGCGCAGCGCGCGAGCGCCGCCGATCAGTTCGTCGGCGGTTTCGCCCTTCAGCCGCAGCGCGATCAGCATGGCGGCGATCTCATGTTCGGCCAGCTCGCCGCGCACGAGGCGGCCGAACAGGGTTTCGGCTTCGGCCTGACTGAGCGGGTGGCCGTCATAAAGGCCGAGCGGCGGGGAGGGAACGGACTCCGGTGCGGGAGCGATGGTCTGTTGTGCGTACATGGTCGTGATCCTGAACAAGGAGAAAGGTGAAGGGTCAGCAGCGCGGCCAGCGGCGCCAGGGGCGGGGAAGACAGCAGGTCATTGGAAGATTTCCTCGACGATGTTGCGCAGCATGGCGTCGCCATGCCGGGTGAGAATGGATTCGGGATGGAATTGCAGGCCGGTCTGGCGGGCGCCCGGGTCGCTGATCGCCATTGCCATGCCGTCGATCTCGGCATGGACGCGGAAGCGCGGCGGCAGGTCGCGGGTGCAGAGCGAATGGTAGCGGCCGACGCCGAGCGGGCTTTCCAGCCCGCGCATCGGCCCGGCGCCGTCATGGGCGAGCAGGGAGGTTTTGCCGTGCACCGGCGCCGGTGCGCGGGCGACGGTGCCGCCCGCCTGCTGCACGATCGCCTGATGGCCGAGGCAGATGCCGAGCAACGGCACGCGCCCGAGCGCGAGGCCGATCAATTCCAGGCAGCAGCCGGCGTCGGCGGGGGTGCCGGGGCCGGGGGACAAAACGATCAGCGCGTTCGTCGCCTCGGCGGCGGCCAGCGCGTCGGCGGCGGCGACGCTGTTGCGCAGCACGCGCACAGCGCAGCCCAGCCGCTCGAACGCCTCGACCAGATTGAAGCTGAAGCTGTCGAGGTTGTCGATGAGGAGGACGGCGCGGCTCATCGCGCGCCTCCGGTCGCGGCGAGGACGGAGAGCAGGGCGGAGGCTTTGCGCCGGGTCTCGTCCGCTTCGCGCTGCGGATCGGAATCGTAAACCACGCCCGCGCCGGCGCGGACATGGGCGACGCCGCCCTTCACGACGGCGGACCGGATGATGACAGCGCTGTCCATCGCGCCGTCGCCGTTGATCCAGCCCACCGCGCCGCCATAGGGGCCGCGCTTGGTGATCTCCGTCTCGCGCAGCAATTGCGTGGCGCGGATCTTCGGCGCGCCGGTCAGCGTGCCCATGTTGAGGCAGGCCTGCAGCGCGTGCAGCATGTCGAGATCGTCGCGCAGCCGCCCCGTGACCGAGGAGACCAGATGCATGACGCGGGCATAACGCTCGACCGTCAGCAGCTTCGCTACCCGGCGCGTGCCGGCGGCGCTGACCCGGGCGACATCGTTGCGGGCGAGATCGACCAGCATCATGTGCTCGGCCGTTTCCTTCTCGTCCAGCCGCATGTCGGCCTCCAGCCGGTCGTCCTCGTCGCTGGTGGCGCCGCGCGGACGGGTGCCGGCAATCGGCTTGATCTCGACGATCCGGTCCGCGCCGTCGCGGCGGACGTGCACCGAGGTTTCGGGAGACGCGCCGAACAGGATGTGATCCGGCCCGGTCACGAAATACTGGTAGGGGCTGGGATCGAGTTTGCGCTGCGCGGCATAGGAAGCCAGCGGATCGGGGCAGGACGCGCGGAAGGTGCGCGAGGGGACGATCTGGTAGATTTCCCCCGCCGCAATCTGCTCGCGCAAGCGGCTCACCACCGCGCCATAGGCCGCGTCGTCGAGATCGACTTCGGGTTCGGCGAAGTCCTTCGCTGGCTCGGCGGGCGTGGGCAGGGGCGCGATGCGCTCGCACCGCTCGACCAGAGCGGCGAGGCGCGTCGCCGCGTCGTGATAGAGGCGCTCGTCCGGCCCGAAGGCGATGCAGAGCAGACGCGCCGGCGCCCCCGCCTCGAACAGGATCAGCGATTCGGCGAGCCAGAAGAGGTGATCGGGGAAGTCGAGTGGGTCTTCGGCATTGACCGGCAGCGCTTCGAACAGATCGGCCTGATCGAAGGCGACGATGCCGGGCAAGGCAATGGTGAACGGTTCTTCCGGCGAGGCTGAGGGGAGCGCGGCCAGCGCGCGCAGCACGTCGAGCGGCGAGGGCGCGAGCAGCCGCGCCTCGGCATCGTCGCCCGTCACTGGCGGAAAGGCGAGAGTCAGCATGTCGTCCCGACAGGTGTCGACACGCGCGGCGAAGCGTTCGGCCAGGATCGCCAGCACGGCGCGGCCATTGGCGGTGAGCGCGGTCACTGTCACGCGCGGCGTGCGACATTCGATCCGCAGCGCGGCCTGCGTCATCAGCAGGCCCGGCCCGTCGTTGCGTTCGATCAGCAGGGTGTCCGCCCGCCGTCCGCTCTCACACAAGGCGGCATGGCAGGCGAGCGGATCAATGCCCGCGGGCAGGCTCCGTTGCAGCGCGATCGCCTGTCCTTCGGCAAGGCGCGGGCTCACAGCGTGCGTCCCACTGCCTTGGCGACCTGACCGAGCGTGCCCATCAGCCGAGCGAACTGCTCCGGATAGAGGGTCTGCGCGCCATCGGAGAGCGCCACCGCCGGATTTTCGTGGACCTCGATCAGCAGGCCGTCCGCGCCGCAGGCGGCGCCGGCCAGAGCCATCGGCGTCACCAGATCGCGGATGCCGGTGCCGTGGCTGGGATCGACCATGACCGGCAGGTGTGTCTTCTGCTTGATATAGGGGATGGCGTTGAGATCGAGCGTGTTGCGCGTCGCCGTCTCGAAAGTGCGGATGCCGCGCTCGCACAGCACGACCTGGCCATTGCCCTCGGCCAGCAGATATTCGGCCGCCAGCAGCAATTCTTCGATCTTGGCCGAAAGGCCGCGCTTCAGCACGACCGGACGACCGGCCTTGCCGACAGCGCGGAGCAAGGTGAAATTCTGCATGTTGCGGGCGCCGATCTGGAGGGCGTCGGCATGATCGGCGACGATCTCCACATCGGCGCTGTCCATCACTTCGGTGATAACCGGTAGGCCCAGCTCGTCGCCGACCTGACGAAGGATTTTCAGTCCCTCCGGCCCGTGACCGCGAAAGCCATAGGGGCTGGTGCGCGGCTTGTAGGCGCCGGCGCGCAGCACCTTCGCGCCAGCGGCCTTCACCGCCGCAGCCGTGTTGCGGAGCTGATCGAGGCTTTCGACCGCGCAGGGGCCGGCGACGACGGCGAGCGCGCGACCGCCGACGGCCATGCCGCCGATCTTCACGATCGTGTCGTGCGGATGCATTTCGCGGCTGACCAGTTTGTAGGGGGCGAGCACCGGCTTCACCGATTCCACCATCGGATGGCTTTCCAGATTGAGCTCGGCGAGCACCCGCTCGTCGCCCAGCGCGCCGAGCACGACGCGCTCTGCGCCTGGCATGTGGAGGGGCTGGAGACCCTTGTCGGATATCCGCCCGAGCAGTTCCTGCGCGGTGTCGGACGTGGCTTCGGGCTTGAGTACGATGATCATGTGGGGATGTCCTGAAGGCAAAAGAAAAGGCCCGCCGGATGGCGGGCCTTCTGGAAGTTCGGACTGCGGGCTCGGTTTAGAGCGTTCGCGGCCATGAACAGGCGGGCGCGCCATCGGAATCGATGTGCTGCCAGCGCCACCAGCTCAGGACGGAAAGGGTCGCGATCTTCGCCATGCCCTTACGGTTATGCATCCGAAACGCTCCCGTCAACCGGGTCTTTCGCAACCGCAACATCTCCGGCGACGATATTCGCAGGATCGATATCGGGCAGGCCGGCCAGCGCCCTGTCGAGGCCAGCAATATCGGCGCGCGCGACGAGGCCGAGCAGATCCTCGAAGCGATCGATGACGAAATAGCTCTTCTGAAAGCTGTCCGTCCGGTAATCGGTCCGCAGCACCCGTTCGAGATTGAAGGCGATGCGGTGCGGCGCCGCGCTTTCGAGCGCAAAGCGGCTTTCGCCGAAGCTGGAGACGATGCCCGCGCCATAGATGCGCAGCGCGCCATTCTCGCGCGCGAGCCCGAATTCCACCGTGTACCAGTAGAGCCGCGCCAGCCGGTGCAGTGCCCCGGCCCGCATCGCGGCGAGGCCAAGCTCGCCCAGCTTCTGCATCGTGTCCGCCACCTCGGCATTGGCGAGCAGGGGAACATGACCGAACACGTCGTGAAAGACGTCCGGTTCCTCCAGATAATCGAGCTGATCGCGCCGGCGGATGAAATTGCCGGCCGGGAAGCGGCGGTGGCGCAGATGTTCGAAGAACACATCGTCCGGCACCAGGCCGTGGACCGGTACGACCATCCAGCCGGTCCGTTCGCCCAGTCGTGCGTTCAGTTCGCCGAATTCGGGGATGCCGGGGCGGGAGAGGCGCAGCACGTCCAGCCCCTCGGCGAAGGCGGAGACGGCGCGGCCCGCCAGCGCCTCTTGCTGCCGCGCGAACAGCAAATCCCACACCGCATGTTCGTCGGTGGTGAAGGCATCCCAGTTCTGCGGCACCGTCCAGTCCGCAGCAGCGCCCGGCGGCGGGCGGCTGGGATCGCGCGCCGCGCCGTGCCGCTCCGGATGGAGCGGCGAGGCGGCGTTGCCGTCCGTATCGCTGATGTCCTTGAACATGGTCTGGAGGTCCTTTCCGAAACAGAAAAAACCCCGCCGCGGGAGCCGGGCGGGGTGGATGAACGTGCCTTTGTGAAAAGGTGCGCTACGCCGGTCCCGCCCGCGTGGTGACGTAATAAGCATAGGTCCAGACGGCGGCGGAAGCCGCAGCGATCACAGGAAGGGATGCGTTCGCCTGCATGGTGGCGCGATTGTGCGGGAGGGGCCGCAGCCTGTCAATCCTCTCTATTGTGCGCCGCATCATCAGCGGGTGACAAGCCGCGCCGACGCTGCCAAGAAGCGCGCCGATCTGAGAAATGGCGGAGCCGAACGATGCCGGCACGGCGCGATGACGAGGCGAGCGAGGTGGCGCGGCTGATCGCGGCGGCGCGCACGATCGTCGTCAAGACCGGGTCGTCGCTGGTGATCGCCGAGGATGGCGGCGGTGCGCGCGCCGACTGGCTGGCCGCGCTGGCGGCGGATCTCGCGGCGCTGATCGCCGAGGGCAAGCAGATCGTGCTGGTTTCCTCCGGCGCGGTCGCCTTGGGCCGGCTGAAGCTCGGCCTGCCGCGCTCGGCCCGGCTGGACAGCAAGCAGGCGGCGGCCGCGGCCGGCCAGTCGATGCTGATGCAGGCCTGGGACGCCGCGCTCGCGCCGCACGCCGTTCCCGCCGCGCAATTGCTGCTGACCTTCGAGGATACGGAACGCCGCCGCCGCTGGCTGAACGCGCGCGCGACGCTGAAGGTGCTGCTCGGCCGCAAGGCGCTGCCGATCGTCAACGAGAATGACAGCGTGGCGACGGACGAGCTGCGCTATGGCGACAATGACCGGCTGTCGGCGCGCGTCGCCCAGATGATCCGCGCCGATCTGCTGATCCTGCTCTCCGACGTGGACGGACTCTACACCGCCGATCCGGCGCGCGATGCCGCGGCGCGACGGATCGAGCGGGTGGCGGAGATCGACGACGGGATCGAGGCGCTGGCCGGCGGCGCGGGCGCGGCGGGCGTCGGATCGGGCGGCATGCGCACCAAGATCGCGGCGGCGCGGATCGCGAGCGGGGCGGGCTGCGCCAGCCTTATTGCTTCCGGCCGCGATGCCCATCCTCTGCGGCGGCTGCGAGATGGTGCTCCGGCGACCGTCTTCGTCGCGCATGGCACGCCGGGCCGGGCCTACAAGCAATGGATCGCGGGATCGCTCGCTCCGGCCGGGACAGTGGCGGTGGACGCCGGCGCGGCCGTTGCGCTGGCCGGGGGCAAGAGCCTCCTTCCTGCCGGAGTGACCGGCATTGACGGCGCGTTCGAGCGCGGTGTGTGCCTCAGCATCCGCGACCCGGACGGGCGAGAGATCGCGCGCGGGATCAGCGCCTATAATTCGGAGGAGGCGCGTCTGATCGCCGGCTGCTCCAAGGGCGGGATCGAGGCACGACTGGGCTATCGCGGTCCCGACGAATTGATCCACCGCGACGATCTGGTGATGATGGGACAATGACGCTCGAAACCGACATGATGGACATGGGCGCCCGCGCCCGCGCCGCCGCGACGGCATTGCGCCAGGCGGATGCCGCTACGCGCTCCGCCGCGATCCGGGCGATGGCGCGGCATCTGCGCGCGCGCTCCGGAGAGGTGCTCGCCGCCAATGCCCGCGATGTCGCGGCGGCGACCGGCATGATCGATCGGCTGCGGCTCGACGAGGCGCGGCTGGAAGGGATCGCCGCCGCGCTCGATCAGGTGGCGGGTCTGCCCGATCCGATCGGCGCGGAAATGGCGCGCTGGAAACGGCCGAACGGGCTGGACATCGCGCGGGTGCGCACGCCGATCGGCGTGATCGGGATGATCTTCGAAAGCCGGCCCAATGTCGCCGCCGACGCCGCCGCGATCGCGGTGCGGTCCGGCAATGCGCTGATCCTGCGCAGCGGTTCGGACGCGCTGGAAAGCTGCCTGGCGATCCACGGCGCGCTCGCCACAGGGCTGGCCGAGGCGGGGCTGCCGGCGGACGGGGTGCAGATCGTGCCGGTGGCGGATCGCGACGCGGTCGGGCTGCTGCTCGGCGGGCTGGGGGGCGCCGTCGATCTCATCATTCCGCGCGGCGGCAAGGCGCTGGTGGCGCGGGTGGAGGCGGAGGCGCGGGTGCCGGTGCTCGGCCATCTGGAGGGCATCTGCCACAGCTATGTCCACGCTTCGGCCGATCCGGCGATGGCGGCGGATGTCGTGGTCAATGCGAAGCTGCGGCGTGTTTCGGTCTGCGGTGCGACCGAGACGCTGCTGATCGACCGCGCGGTCGCGCCGTCACTGCTGCCCCGCCTGGCCGAGGCGTTGCGCGCGGGAGGCTGCGAGTTGCGTGGCGATGACGAAGCGCGCGCGATCGTCGAGAGCGTCGCGCCGGCGGAGGATGCGGACTGGCGCGCCGAATATCTGGCGCCGGTCATCGCCGTGCGCGTGGTGGACGGGATCGATGAGGCAATCGCACATATCGCGCGCTACGGCTCCGGCCATACTGAGGCGATCGTCGCGGCGGACGAGGCGGCGGCCGAAGCCTTTCTCGCCGGCGTCGACAGCGCGATCGTGATGTGGAACGCATCGACCCAGTTCGCGGATGGCGGCGAATTCGGTTTCGGTGCCGAAATCGGCATCGCGACAGGCCGGCTGCATGCGCGGGGGCCAGTGGGCCCCGAACAGCTCACGACCTTCAAATATGTTGTGCGCGGCACCGGGCAGACCCGGCCGTGAACTTTTCGCGAAAAATTTTCTTACTGTAAATCATGGTCTTGACGCAATTTTCTACCCAAATGCGTCAACCGGAAATTAACCCGGTTGACGGATGGTCGTTTCGCTCTTCATGTTAAGGGCGTGCATTCCGGGCGGTTCCGGAATGGGGCGAATGGAGACTTGGCGCCGATGTTGACGGCCGCTCAGTTCCGGAATGTTGGCCGTGCCGGTGTCGGTGCGGACGCCGCCGCGTGCACCCTTATTACGACGATTATCACCATTACGACGACCCGAAAGCGGGGCGGTAGCGGCTGATCGTCAGTCCAGGAACATACAAGGTTCCACCGACCCGCTCCCCACATCGGCGAGCGGGTTTTTTCATGCCCGCCGCCCGGACCAGAAAAGGCTTTCACATGGACGGACAGGATCAACAGGACGCGCACCGCAAGCTTTGCGTCCTCAAATTCGGCAGCTCGGTGCTCGAGCGCGAGGAGGATTACCGGACCTGTGCGCAGGAGGTGTACGGCCATATCCGGGAGGGCGAGAAGATTGTCGCGGTCGTATCCGCCATCGCCGGCGACACCGATGCGCTGCTCGCCCAGGCAGGACGGGTCGGCGGCGAACCGGCACCCGGTCTGGTCGCCCGGCTGGCGCGGGTCGGCGAACTGCGCTCCGCCGCTTTGATGGGTCTGGCGCTGTCGCGCATGGGCGTGCGGGTCGCGGTCATGGACCCGGACGAAATGGGCCTGGTCGCGGAAGGGGCGCCGCTCGATTCCGATCTCACCGGGCTCGATGCCGATGCGGTCAACGCGAAGTTCGAAAGCCATGACGTGATCGTCGTGCCGGGCTTCACCGCCGGCCATGCCGAGCATGGTGTGGTGACCCTGGGCCGGGGCGGCACCGATCTGTCGGCGGTGTTCTTCGCCGCGCGGCTGGGGTCCAAGCGGGTACGGCTGCTGAAGGACGTGGATGGCGTCTACGCGCAGGATCCGGCCGTCCATCCCAATGCCGAGCGTTACGGCGCGCTCTCCTATGAGCTCGCCGCCGAGGCCAGTGCGGGCCTGATCCAGCCCAAGGCGATCGATGCCGCGAAGGCGGAAGGGATCGTGATCGAGATCGCCGCGATCGGGCACCACGAGGCGACCGTGATCGGCGCCGGCCCGGCGCGCCGCGAAGTGCCGCTCGCTTTCCCGAAGCTGCGCGTCGCCCTGCTCGGCTGCGGCGCGGTGGGGGCGGGGGTGCTTTCCTATCTCCAGCAGCGTCCGGAGCTGTTCGAGGTCGGCCCGGTGCTGGTGCGCGATCCGGATCGGGCGCCCTCGGGCGACGAAGTCTATACCGACAATCTCGACATGGCGCTTGCCGGCGAGCCTGACCTGATCGTGGAGGCGCTCGGCGGCGCCGATTATCCTGCGGAGATCATGCGCGCGGCGCTGCGCCGGGGTGTGCATGTCGTCACGGCCAACAAGGCGGCGCTCGCCAGCCAGTATGATGCGCTGCACGCCGGCGCAGAAGCCGGCAATGCCGACTTGGCCTATTCGTCGGCGGTTGGCGGCGGCGCGCCGGTGCTCGAGGCGGTCGAGCGTTTGCGCGGTGAAGGCGGCCTCGCTTCCGTGGCCGGCGTGATGAACGGCACCTGCAACTTCCTGCTCAGCCGGCTGGCCGAGGGCTGGCCGCTGGACGATGCCGTCGCCGAAGCGCAGGCACGGGGCTTCGCGGAAGCCGATCCCTCCGCCGACGTCGACGGGCATGACGCGGCCGACAAGCTGGCGCTGCTGGCCCGGCGGGCGTTCGGCGTAGCGCTGGCGGCTGACCGCATCGAAAAAGAGTCGGTGGCGTCGGTGGATGCGGCAGCGGTCCGCGCGGCGGCGGCAGAGGGCAAGGTGCTGAAGCAGGTGGGGCGGTGCGCGCTGCTGCCGGACGGCTCGGTCGAAGCTTCGGTGCGGATTGAGGCGCTCGCCGCCGATCATCCGCTGGCCGGCGCGCAAAACGAGGAGAACCGGTTCCTGCTGCGCGCCAGCGATGGCAAGGTGTATGAGGTCCACGGCAAGGGCGCGGGCCGCTGGCCTACGGCAGCCTCGGTTTTCGCCGACGTCATGGATCTGCAGCGTCGGCTGGCGTCCGAGGCGCGCAACGCGCCGTTGCGGCTCAGCGCATAAGGGGGACGTATGACAATGATACAGGCTACCGCCAGCGCGCCCGCCAGCATCGGCAATGTCGGCGTCGGTTTCGATGTGCTCGGTCAGGCGTTCGATGCCGCGCGCGACACGGTCACGGCCTCCCGCGCTGCCCGCCCCGGTGTCCATCTCGGCAAGGTCAGCGGCCTCGTCGCGACCTTGCCTGAAGAGGTGAGACGAAACACTGCTCTGGCGGCTGCCAAGGCGGTGCTCGACGCGGCCGGCGCGCCGTTCGGCGTACGGCTGGATGTCGACAAGGGCGTGCCGATGAGCGCCGGCATGGGCGGTTCCGCCGCATCGGCGGTGGCGGCGGCGGTGGCGGTGAACGCGCTGCTCGGCAATCCCTTTGGCGAGGATGATCTGGTGATGTTCGCGCTGGAGGGGGAGCGGGTCTCGTCCGATCCGCCGCCCTGGGACAATGTGATGGCGAGCCTGCTCGGCGGACTCGCGATCGCGGCGCGTGAGGAAAAGGGCCATGCCCGGCGCTTGCCCGCGCCGTCTGGGCTGGTCGCGCTCCTGTTCCATCCTTCGGTGACGGTCGAGACGCGGACGGCGCGGCGGCTGCTGCGGCCGGATGTGCCTATGCGGGTCGCGGTCGAGCATTCGCGCCGGCTCGCGGCGTTCGTCGCCGGCTGCGCGACCGACGATGTAGCCCTGATCCGTGCCGGGCTGGATGATTTGCTGGTCGAACCGCAGCGCGCACATCTGCTGCCGGCGCTAGGTCCGGTGAAGCAGGCGGCGTTGGCTGCCGGCGCACTCGGCTGCTCTTTTTCCGGCTCCGGTCCGTCGGTTTTCGCCTGGGCGCTGGAAAAGGAGGTGGGGCTGGTCGAGCTTGCCATGGCCGAGGCGTTCCGCAAGGCGGGAATCGAAACACGGCGCTATCGCGCGCCGGTCGATTCCGCCGGGGCCCGGGTCGAGCCCGCGTCCGCGCCGGTGCGCGCGGTCGCCTGAGGAGAGAGCGATGCGTTATCTCAGCACCCGCGGTGTCGCGCCGGGCGTCGGCATCGGCGCGGCGATCCGCGCCGGCGCCGCTCCGGATGGCGGCCTCTATCTGCCCGATGCGCCGCCGCTGGCGATCGACGCGGACCTGCCGCTGGCCGAGTTCGCCGCGCGGATGCTTGCGCCCTTCTTCGCCAGCGATGCGCTGGCGGAGGACTTGCCGGCGATCTGCGCTGAAGCCTTCGATTCTCCTGCTCCGCTGGCCGTGCCCGATCCGGCGCGGCCGGAGCGGCGCGCGCTGGAGCTGTTTCACGGGCCGACCGGTGCCTTCAAGGATTTCGGCGCGCGCTTCCTGCTCGCCTGTTTCGACCGGATCGGCGATCCCGCCCGGCCGCTGACCGTGCTCGCCGCGACATCGGGCGACACCGGCGGCGCGGTCGGCTGCGCGGCGGAGGGTCGGGCTGCCGTGCGGGCCATGATCCTCTATCCCAAGGGGCGCGTGTCGCCATTCCAGGAACATCAACTCTGCTGCTGGCAGGCGCCGGTCGGGGCGCTGGAGGTGGACGGCGATTTTGACGATTGCCAGCGGCTGGTGAAGGCCGCCTTCGCCGATCGCACATTGACCGAGGCGCACAATCTCACCTCGGCCAACTCGATAAATATCGGCCGCTTGCTGCCCCAGGCGGCATATCTCGCCCATGCCGCGCTGCGCGTTTTCCGCGAGGATGGCGTGGCACCCGGTTTTGTCATTCCCAGCGGCAATCTGGGGCACGGTTTCGCGGCGCTCTATGCCCGGGCGATGGGCTTTCCGATCGGGCCGATCGTGCTGGCCACCAACGCCAACCGTACGCTGGCGGACTGGAAGGCGACCAGCGTCTACGAGCCGCGTCCGTCCGTCGCGACCATCGCCAATGCGATGGATGTCGGCGCGCCGAGCAATTTTGAACGGCTGATCGCTTTGCCGCCGGAACAGCGAGATCTGCGCGTCGAGCTGGTCGAGGACGAGGCGATCCGTGCCCGCATCCGCGCCGAACATGACGCGAGTGGCTATGTCTGGTGCCCGCATTCGGCGGCCGGAGTGGAGGCCCATGCCCGCCTGTCCGACGACGAGCGCGGCGCGCGGCCGTGGATCGTCGCGGCGACCGCGCACCCCTACAAATTCGCGGAGATTGTCGAGCCGCTGATCGGCGAGACGCTCGCGCCGCCGCCGGCCTTGGCCGCGATCCTCGATCGGCCTGCGCGCAGCCTTTCCATCCCGGCGCGGCTTGACGCGCTGGCCGATGCGCTCCAACCGCAAGACGAACCCACGGCTGCCTGAGAGATACATGTCCCAAAATCATTTGCCCTCCGACGAGATGAAGGGTGGCCCGGCGCGCGCCGCCGCCCGCGCCATGCTGCGCGCCACCGGCCTCGATGACGCGGCCATGGCGCGGCCGATGGTGGCGATCGTCAACACCTGGTCGAACGTCACGCCCTGCAACATCCACCTCAAGGATCTGGCCGAGCATGCCCGGCGCGGCATCATCGAAGCGGGCGCAACGCCGTTCGATTTCAACACGATCGTCGTGACGGATGGCATATCGATGGGCACGCGCGGCATGCGCGCCTCGCTGATGAGCCGGGAAGCGATCGCCGATTCTGCCGAACTCGCCGTGCGCGGCCATTCGCTCGACGCCGTCCTCTTCATCGTCGGTTGCGACAAGACCATTCCGGCGGCGGCGATGGCGGCGGCGCGGCTCGATGTGCCGAGTGTCATCCTCTATGGCGGCTCGATCATGCAGGGCCGGCTGGGCGAGAAGAAGCTTACCGTGCAGGACGTGTTCGAGGCGATCGGCGCCCACAGCGCCGGCACGCTCGACGACGAAGGCCTGCTGAAGGTCGAGAAGGCGGCATGCCCTGGCGCAGGCGCGTGCGGCGGGCAGTTCACCGCCAATACGATGGCGCTGGCGATGACCTTCCTCGGTCTCTCGCCGGCTGGCCTCAACGACATCCCGGCGACCCATCCCGACAAGCCGAAGGCTGCCGAAGAAGCGGGCCGCATTCTCGTCGAGGCTCTGAAAGCCGGGCGTAATGCGCGGCAGTTCATCACGCCGCAAAGCCTGCGCAATGCGGCGGTGGCGGGCACGTCTACAGCGGGATCGACCAATCTGGTGCTCCATCTCCTCGCCATCGCGCGCGAGGCGGGCATCCCCACCGACGATTTCAACATCGACATGTTCGACGAGATTTCGCGCGCCACGCCGGTGATCGCGGATCTGAAGCCGGGTGGCCGCTTCATGGCGCCGGACATGACCGAGGCAGGCGGTTCTGCCTTGCTCGGCCGTCGGCTGATCGAGGGTGGGCTTGTCACAGATGCCCCGACCGTGACGGGCAAGAGCCTGTTCGATCATTTCTCCAACGGCGCCGAGACGCCGGGCCAGGAGGTGATCCTCTCCGCCGACAAGCCGCTCAAGGCGCGTGGCGGCTTCGGCATTCTCTACGGCAATATCGCGCCGGAGGGCTGCGTCGTGAAGCTCGCCGGGCATGAACGGCTGCGCCACGAAGGCCCGGCCAAGGTCTATGACGGTGAAGAAGCCTGTTTCGAAGCGGTTACGCGCGGCGAGATCGATCATGGCGATGTCGTCGTGATCCGGGGCGAAGGCCCGGTCGGCGGCCCCGGCATGCGCGAAATGCTGGCGATCACTGCAGCGATCCAGGGGCGGGGCCTTGGCGACACCGTTGCGCTGATTACCGACGGGCGCTTTTCGGGTGCGACCTATGGCTTCATGGTCGGCCATATCGCGCCGGAAATGGCGAAAGGCGGTCCGATCGCGCGGCTGCGGACGGGGGACCGAATCGTCATCGACGTCGAGCAGCGGACGCTGGAAACCGACGCCGACCTCGCTACGCGTGAACCTGCGCCGGTGCCCGACAGGGGGGAAACGACGGGCGCCTATGCCAAATATGCCCGCCTTGTCGGTTCGGCCTCGCAGGGGGCCGTAACGAGCGGGGCCTGATCACGCGATCAGGCTGGACGGTGGCTGTCCCCTTGCTCGGTCGGTGATCCGCCGCCTATCGGATGTGCCGGCCAATGGCCGCGCGCAGCGGCGCCGGGAGGCTGGCCGTTTCGCACCGGCGCACGTTGATGTCGGCCGAATGATCGACGCCCGTCGCTCCCATGCCGCCGGCGCGGACCACCGCCCGGTCATTTGCGGCCGCCTTCACATGGACATATTCCTCGTCATCCCCGCTGGCGGTAGTGAACCCGTCCGCCGCGCGCCGGGGCGAGGTCACGGGCTCGAGCGATCCTTCGACTTCGTCGCCGTAGGCCATAAGTTCGCCGAAGCGGCCGGCGAAATAGGCGTAGACGCTTTCCGCCTGGCCGCAGGGGATGTCGATATCCACCCACGCGCCTTCGGCGATCGGCAATTGCCCGCCGCCGGACTGCGCCAGCACCGCCGAGGGCCCACCCGCGATCGTACAAGCAACGAGAATCAAAACACAAAACCGGCTTTTCATACGCAACATTCCAAATTTCCTCCCCGCGTTTTCGGTGGCCTGGCTAGCCTAGCCCAGAGTGCCGCATCAATCTCGTCTGAAAGTAATCCTTAACCATGTTCTGGCAGGAAGCTGGCGTGAAAAATGGACATGGGTGATTTTAGGGCTTGCCAGGATTCCTCTCGCCTCTATCCTAACGGCGATTTTCAAATGGAGCGCATGTGAACCAGAACGCGATCCGCGTTGACACCTTGACGGTGGCCCTGCCGGCCGCCGCGCTCCTTATTACGCTTCTCGTACTTATTAGCTTCCTGGTGGGAGCGGTGCCCGGCTGACGGTCTGAGACGAGACCCGAAAGACGCAGGCCCCCGCTCCCGACCGGAGCGGGGGTTTTTCTTTGTCCGAATACGAAGGAGAATCCCAAGTGGAACGAATTTATACCGACGACGATGCAAGCCCGGCCGCGTTGAACGGCGGCAAGGTCGCGATCATCGGCTATGGTAGCCAGGGCCGCTCCCATGCCCGCAACCTGCGCGACAGCGGCTTCGACGTCATCGTCGGCGCACGGCCGGGTGGTGAGGCGGAGAAGCGCGCCAAGGCGGACGGCTTTGCGCCGGTCACGCCGGCGGAAGCGGCCACGCAGGCGCAGCTTGTCGCTCTGCTCAGCCCGGACATGAGCCACAAGGACGCCTATACGAACGCGATCGCGCCGAACCTCCAGCCCGGTGCCGCGCTGCTCGTCGCCCACGGCTTTTCCGTTCACTATGGCGAAATCGATCCGCGTGACGACATCGACGTGATCCTGGTTGCGCCGAAGGGACCCGGCGATCTCGTCCGCCGCGAATTCGAAATCGGCCGGGGCGTGCCCTGCCTGTTTGCGGTCCAGAAGGATGCGAGCGGTAGCGCGCGCGACAAGGCGCTGGCTTATGCGCAGGGCATCGGCGGCACCAAGGGCGGCGCGATCGAGACCACCTTCGCCGAGGAGACAGAGACCGATCTGTTCGGCGAGCAGGCCGTGCTGTGCGGCGGCGCGAGCGAGCTGGTCAATGCCGGTTTCCAGACTTTGGTCGAGGCCGGCTACAAGCCCGAGGTCGCTTATTTCGAGTGCTTGCACGAGCTCAAGCTGATCGTCGATCTCATGTATGAAGGCGGCCTCGCCAAGATGACGCACTTCATCTCCGAAACCGCCAAATATGGCGATTTCGTCTCCGGTCCGCGCGTCATCAACGACGAAACGAAGGCGCGGATGCGCGAGGTGCTGGCCGATATCCAGAACGGCAAGTTCGCGCGCGACTGGATCGCCGAGAACGAGGCCGGGAAGGTCGAGTATCAGCGCATGCACGATGCCGAGCTCGAGCTGCCGATCGAAAAGGTTGGCGCGCGCCTGCGCAACCAGATGGCCTGGCTGCAGAGCCAGCCGGCCTCGAAGGCGGCGTAAGCCCATGCCCGCCTCCACCGCCTCGACATTCCCCACACGAACCGCCGAACCCGTTTCCGGCGCGCGGCTGGTCGTGGAGGCGCTGGAGCGCGAGGGCGTGCGCCACGTCTTCGGCTATCCCGGCGGCGCGATCATGCCCGTCTATGACGCGCTGCCGGGATCAGGCCTCACTCATATCCTGGTCCGGCATGAGCAGGCGGCGGCGCTGGCCGCCGATGCTTATGGCCGCGTCACGGGCCAGCCGGGCGTGTGCATCGCCACGTCCGGTCCCGGCGCGACCATAAGCATCGGCGGCCAGCGCCGCCGCCTGCTCATGCCGGACCAGGATA
>CAYTMM010000065.1:0-14047 GCA_964438875.1 uncultured Sphingosinicella sp.
TCGCTCCAGCGCCGCCACCAGAAGGTGATCGAGGAAGCGCCCGCGCCCGGCATGGACGAGGCGACGCGCGCGGCGGTGTGCGACTCTGCGGTGAAGGCGGCGCAGGCGGTGGACTATGTCGGCGCGGGGACGATCGAGTTCATCGCGGACGCGAGCGAGGGACTGCGGGCGGACCGCATCTGGTTCATGGAAATGAACACGCGGCTCCAGGTCGAGCATCCGGTGACCGAGGAGATCACCGGCGTCGATCTGGTGGAATGGCAGATCCGCGTGGCGTCAGGCGAGCCGTTGCCGAAGCGGCAGGAGGAGCTCAGCATCAACGGCTGGGCGATGGAGGCGCGGCTTTATGCCGAGGATCCGTCGAGCGGGTTTTTGCCAAGCACCGGGCCGCTGACTTATTTTGAACTGCCGTCGCCAAGAAAGAGCATGAAGGACAGGGTCGATACAGGTGTCCGGCGGGGTGATGTGATTTCGCCCTTCTATGATCCGATGATCGCCAAGCTGATCGTTCATCGGGAAACACGCGATGCCGCTCGTCTGGCGCTGGCGCATGATTGTGCCGATGTCGAATGCTGGCCGGTGCGTACGAACGCACAGTTTCTCGTGAACGCTCTCGGACATTCGGACTTTGCCGCCGGCGATGTCGATACCGGGCTCATCGTGCGCGCGGCAGATAAGCTGACGCCTTCCGGGCTGCCGTCCGAGGAGGCCTTGCAATCCGTGGCTCATCTCATGATCGACCGTATCAAGGGTAGCGCGGCGAAGACCGGCGGCGAAACCCACACCTTTGCGCTGGATAGCAATCCCTGGAGCCAGCTAAGTGGCATGCGTCTCGGCAGAGGCGTGGTGCCGACGGAGCTTCAGCTTACTGACGGACGCAATCTATTCTCGGTGGTTTTCGAGGAGGAAAGCGCCCTGGCTTCTCGATGGGTCGAACGGACCGATGACGGCTACCTCGTCAACGACATCGGTGCCACCTTCATGCTGGTTAAGGCGAGGGTGGAGGGCGCCGCCGGTGCCGCCGCCGGCGACGGCGCGATCATCTCGCCCATGCCGGGGAAGATCATCGCGCTGGAGGTGGCGGCGGGCGATGCCGTGGTGCAAGGGCAGAAGCTGTTGACCCTGGAGGCGATGAAGATGGAGCATAGCCTCGTCGCGCCGTTCGACGGTAAGGTGGCGGAGCTGAATGCCGAGGCCGGTGCTCAGGTGAACGAAGGCGCCCTGCTGGCGCGGATCGTGTCAGCAACGGCCTGAAGTCAGGATCATTACGCCACTGGACCGGATTGGATTGCGTGGATAATCGCCGTGGCGGGCAATGGCCCGAATCGTGCCCCGGGGGGGTGCGCAACGCAATCAAGGATGAACCGAATGTCGATTGTAAAGCGTCTAGGGCTGGCCGCATGCGCCGCCGCACTCGTGGCCGTTCCGGCCGCAAGCCAGAATTTCAACGGTCAGCCGAATTTCGGCACCGTCAATCTCCGCGCCGGTTTCACGCCGGACCCACATGTGGTTCAGGTCGTCTCCGGCGGTGGCATTGCAGCCAGTTCGATCAGCAACAATTGCCGGGGCTTCATTTCCAACTCGCCCGACGTGCGTCTCAATTATGCGAACGGAAGCTATCCGCTCATCATCTCTGTCGATTCCAACGAGGATACGACACTCGTCGTCAACGCGCCGGACGGGCGTTGGTATTGCGACGATGATGGCGGCGTGAACGGCCTCAATCCGTCGATCCGCTTCAACAGCCCGCAGGGCGGGCGCTATGAAATCTGGGTTGGTTCCTACCGCTCCGGTGTGAATGCGCGCGGCCGTCTGCATATCTCCGAAGTGAGCAGCCAGTAACGAAAGAGAATCGCTCCGGGGTTGATCGGAGCGCGATCTTGCGTCACGCGCGGCGGGCGGCATCAAGCCGTCCGCCGCATTTGCATGAGGGAGAGGCGCGATGCCCGGCCGCTACTTCGATCAGTGGACACTCGGCGACACAATCCGGCATCAGCCGCATCGGACCGTGACCGAGACCGACAATCTCCTCTTCTCGACGATGACGCACAATCCGCAGCCGCTGCATCTCGACGCCGAATATGCGAAGAGCACGGAGTTTGGGCGGATCGTCGTCAATTCGACCTTCACGTTCTCGCTGCTGGTGGGCCTGTCGGTGGGCGATACGACGCTCGGCACGCTGGTCGCCAATCTCGGTTTCGACAAGGTGCGATTGCCCAATCCTGTCTTCATCGGCGATACCCTGCGCGCCGAGACGGAAGTCGTCGGCCTCAAGGATTCGAAGTCGCGGCCCGTGGCCGGCATTGTCACGTTCGAGCATCGTATGTTCAATCAGCGGGACGAAATCGTCTGCACGATGGAGCGTGCGGCGTTGTTGCAACGATATGGCGGCTGACCCATAGCCGGCATTGAACGCCATCCGGGGGAATGCTGGCATGAACATCCGTTCTTTTCTCTTCGTGCCCGGCGACCGGCCGGAGCGGATGGACAAGGCGCTGGGACTGGACGCGGACGCGTTGATCCTGGACCTCGAGGATTCGGTGGCGCCGGCGGCTAAGCCGGGAGCGCGGCGGCAGGTGGCGGCCTTCCTCTCCGCCCATCCGCAGGCGAAATTGTGGGTCCGGGTGAACCCGCTGGACGGCGGCGAGAACGAGAAGGATCTCGACGCCATCCTCGCCGGGCGGCCCGACGGGATCGTCCTGCCCAAATCGGAAGGCGGGGCGAGCGTGGACGAACTGGTGCGCCGCCTCACCGCGCGCGGCAACGCCACCGCGCAGGTGATGGCGATCGGCACCGAGACGCCGAGCGCGGTCTTCGGCCTCGGCAGCTACAAGGGCGCGAAGCGGCTGACGGCGCTCACCTGGGGCGCGGAGGACCTGCCCGCCTCTATCGGCGCGGCGACCAGCCGGGAGGCGGACGGCAGCTACACCGCGCCTTATGAGGTGGCGCGGGCGCTGACCCTGTTCGGCGCGGCGGCGGCGGGGGTGGCGCCGATCGAGACGGTCTATCCGGCGTTCAAGGATCTGGACGGGCTGGCCGCTTATGCAGCGCGCGCGCGGCGCGATGGTTTCGCCGGTATGATGGCGATCCACCCGGCGCAGGTGCCGGTGATCAACGCCGCCTTCACGCCGAGCGCGGAGGAAATCGCTCATGCCGAGGCCGTTGTCGCGGCATTCGCTGCGAACCCCGATGCCGGGGCGCTTCAGCTCGACGGCAGGATGATCGACCGACCCCATCTGGTGCAGGCACGGCGCATCTTGGGACGCTGAGTGCAGAAGCCGCATTAGTCACTTTGCAGTCATCGAGACGTCACAAAAGTTTGTGACGAGAGTCACGCAAGTGTAATGTTCGCCCAAAGCGATAAGCGGAGGATGACATGAAGAAGCTTGCGATCCTGGCCCTCGGGGCGGCGATGATCCCGGCACTGGCGTCGGCGCAATCGGTGGAGGAAGGCTATCCGCGCGGCGGTCTCGCGGTCGCGGCGATCGAGCGCGGCGACTGGGCGCGAGCCGAGGCCCTACTTAATGACGGGCGCGTCGATCAGGCCGATCCGGCCCGGCTGATCAATCTCGGGCAGGTCTATGCCAATACCGGCCGCGAGGGCGAGGCGGTCGCGGCTTGGCGTGCGGTGCTTGCCTCCAACCGTCATATCCAGGTCGAGACGCTGGGCGGCCGCTGGATCTCCACGGAGCAGATCGCCCGCGAGGCGCTGGCCCGCTACGAGACGGCGCGCGCAGGAAATTAGAGATTTCTCGCTTGGCCTGAACCAGCGATTCTATGTGAACGGGACAGATACTGCCCCGATTGAACCGCGCCGCGCCGGCTTCTAAGCCGGGGCTGTGGCGGATCTTCTCGAAGCTTTTGACAGCCTTTTCGTCGATCCGCTCGCGCGGGGTGCGGTGGGTGTTGTGCTGGGCGCGATCATTGGAAGCTTCCTCGCCACCATCCTGATCCGCTGGCCGAAGGGCGAAGGGGTCATGGTCGGGCGGTCGCATTGCGACACCTGCGGCGCGGCGCTGGGCGCGCGCGATCTGGTGCCGGTGCTGTCCTATGCACTGGCGCGCGGGCGGTGCCGGCGGTGCGGGGCGCGGATCGATGGGCGGCATGTGGCGGTCGAACTGGCGGCGGCGGGCGTGGGACTGGTCGCTTTCCTCGCTCATCCGGTGCCGTTGGCGTTCGCCACTGCCCTGCTCGGCTGGTGGCTACTGCTGCTCGCTTTGCTCGATCTGGAGCATCAATGGCTGCCGGACCGGCTGACCCTGCCGCTGATCGCGGCCGGGCTGGCGATCGGCTGGGCGGGGCTGGGGCCGCCGCTCGTCGACCGGTTGGCGGGCGCGGCGATCGGTTGGAGCACGCTGATGCTGATCGCGGCGGGCTATCGCATTTTACGCGGGCGCGAGGGGCTGGGCGGGGGCGATCCCAAATTGCTCGCGGCGATCGGCGCCTGGGTGGGGGCGTGGCATCTGCCCTTCATCCTGCTCGGCGCGGGGCTGATCGGGCTGGTGTCGGTGGCGCTGATGCGGCTGCGCGGGCAGGAGGTCGGCGCGGCGACGCGGCTGCCGCTCGGCACCTTCCTGGCGCTCGCTGCCTGGCCGGTCTGGCTGGCGGTCGCGTTCAGCCCTCGTCCATATTGAGTCTGTTAGAGGAAAGGCTCGCGGGCGGCGTTCTTCCCTAGAGGCGCCGCCCCAACCCCTCATTCCTCGCGATCAAGCCCTTGCGCGGCCCACGAAAAGCTGTGAACCTTCATGCTCATGCGACTCTTCGGGGAAGGGGAGGCGTTGCGCCATCCGATTCATCGTTCGAGCCGTCTCGCGCGTCCGTGACTTGTCTTATTTGAGTCATCGGACCGACATAGCTGGGGGCCTCATGGCTCGGTTCGGGGAGGGATTCGGTTTCGTCGATGCGCCTGGAGGCTGATCCGCGCGCTGGCCGGCTGTTCGGCCGCTTGTCCCGTCCAACTCCCGCAACCACGCTGGAGCTGGCGCTGATCGCGCTCGTCGCGGTGCAGGCGGCGCGGCTGGTCTGGGCGGTGGCGACGCCATTGGGGCCGCTGGGCGATTGGCAGGCGCCTGCGGGGCTTGCCGCGCCGGCGCAGGGCGGCACGCTCGGCAGCTTCGATCCCTTCTTCCGGCTCAGCGAAGGCGGCGGGCCGGCGGTCGTAACCGGGCTCAACCTGCAATTGTTCGGCGTGCGCGAGGATCGCGCGACCGGCCGGGGATCGGCGATCATCCAGCTTCCCGACGGTGGCCAGGGCAGCTTCGCGGTGGGTGAGGAGATCATGCCGGGCGTGACGCTGGCCGAGGTCGGCTTCGACAGCATCACCATCGACCGGGGCGGCACGCGCGAGCAGCTCTTCCTCGATCAGTCCACGCCCGCACCCGCAGCGACGCCGACTGGCGAGACCACGGTGACGCAGGCCCCGGTCCCCGTCGTTTCCGCGACGCCCCAGTCCGCGCCCGGCGCCGCGCCGCTGCGTTTCGAACCGCGCGTGGGCGAGAACCAGATCGACGGGTTGACCGTCGCGCCGGGTGGTGATGGCGGGGCCGCCTTCCGGGCCGCCGGTTTCCAGCCTGGCGACGTCATCGTCGCGGTGAACGGACAGCGCGTCACCTCGCCCGCTCAGGCCGAGCAAATATTGCGCGCCGGCGACGGGAGGGCGACGCTGACCGTGGAGCGGGGTGACCGCAACGTGCAGATTTCGGTGAGGATGCCAGGACAGTGAAGCGTTTCCCGATTGCCCTGGCGCTTGCGCTTGCCGCCATCTCTCTCGCGCCGCTGGCCCCGGCCTCCGCGCAATATGTGCTGAACCTCCGCGAGGCGGATGTGCGTGCCTTCATCCAGGACGCGTCGCGGGTGACGGGGCGGACCTTCATCATCGACCCCGCCGTGCAGGGGCGCGTTTCGGTCGTGACCGAGCGACCGCTGTCGCGCAGCGAATATTTCGAGCTGTTCCTCTCCACGCTGCGCGCCAATGGCTATGTCGCGGTGCCGGCGGCGGGCGGGGCGTTGCGGGTGCAGCCTGTCGCCGGAGCAAGCGCCTCCGCGCCGCTCGGCGGATCGCAGCGGGCCGGGTCGAGCGGCTTCGTCACCGAGATCTTCCGGGTGCGTCGGATCGAGGCGGCGGCGGCCGTGGAGACCTTGCGTCCGCTGGTCAGCCGCGACGGATCGATCACCGCAGGGCGCGGATCGATCATCGTCTCGGACTTCGCCGACAATGTGCGACGGGTGCGCGCGGCGCTCGCCCAGATCGACGTGGACAGCGGCGTCACCCGGCTGGTCGGGCTCGACAATGCCGGCGCGCGCGAAATCGCAGCGGCGCTGCGTGAGTTGGCGGGCGATGGCGTTTCGGTCGTGCCGGTGGACAGCGCCAATTCGATCGCGCTGCGCGGCGATCCGGCCTCGGTCGCGCAGCTCGCTACAATCGCGCAGGAGCTGGACGCGCGGGCGGCCAGCGGCAGCGAGATCCGCGTCGTCTTTCTCGAACATGCCGATGCCGAGCAATTGCTGCCGGTATTGCAGACCCTGCTTGGGCAGACCGCGACGCAGCCGATGACATCGCCGCGTCCGGCGGCGCGCAACCCGTCCGGCCGCAGCACGAGCGGCGGGCCCAGCATGGCGGGCGACAGCTCTGCCCCGGCGCCCGCTGCGCCGGTTGCCGCCGCGCCTGCCGGGGAAGCGCCGCTCGCCGCGCGCAACGCCACCGTCACCCGTTTCGCCGGTGCCAATGCGATCGTCATTTCCGCGACGCCGGATATCCAGCGCATGCTGGGCGAAGTGGTTCGTCAGCTCGACGTGCGCCGCCAGCAGGTGCTGGTCGAGGCGATCATCGTCGAGATTTCGGAAGGCGCGGCGCAACAGCTTGGCGTCCAGCTCTTCCTGTCGGGGCTGCGCGGTTCCAACATTCCTTTCGCCGTCACCAATTATTCCAATATCTCGCCGAACATGAACCTCGTCGCCGGCGCGGTCCTCGCCGAGGAGCTGGGCGCTTCTGAGGAACCGACCGAGCAATTGCGCGACGCGGCGCTTGGCAGCCTGGCCGGCGCGACCGGCGGGATCGGCGGCGGGTTGATCCGCAGCGGCAACGCCGTGTTCGGTGCGATCGTCAACGCGGTGCGTAACGATAACCAGTCCAACCTGCTCTCCACGCCGTCGATCATGACGCTGGACAACGAGCAGGCCTATTTCCTGGTCGGCCAGGAAATCCCGATCACCACCGGCGAGGCGTTGTCGCCCAATTTCGACAATGCCTTCCGCACCGTGCAGCGCCAGAATGTCGGCATCACGCTGGAGGTCCGGCCGCAGATCAATGCGGGCGGATCGATCCGGCTCGATCTCCGCCAGGAAGTGAGCTCGATCGCCGGGCGGCTTTCGACGACCAATCCCGAAATTATCCTCAACAAGCGCGAGCTGGAGACGACGATCACGGTGGACGACGGCGAGATCGTCGGGATCGGCGGGCTGCTGGACGAGAATGAGCGGCGCACGCTGGAGCGGGTGCCGGTGCTCGGCGACATTCCGATCATCGGCCAGCTCTTCCGCTCGCGCTCGCGGGAGCGGGGGCGGACCAATCTGATGATCTTCATCCGCCCGACGATCATGCGCACCGCCGCCGATGCGCGGGCGATGAGCGCGCAGCGCTACAATTATGCGCGCGGGCAGCAATTGCTCGGCAATCCGGACCGCGAACCCTCGCTCGACGAGCTGGTGCGCGACTATCTCGGTACCGTCCCGCCCTCGGCCAGCGCGCCAGGGCCGCAGGACCAGGTGGTGACGCCGGTGGAGGTTCCGCCGAGCGCGGCTGAACCGCAATGAAGATCGCGCGCGGCGAGGACAGCGAGACGGCCATGCCCGCCGAAGCGCCGGCGCGTATTCCCTATGCCTTCGCCCGCCGCCACGGCTTCGTCGCGACCGGCGAGACGGAGGGACGGCTGGACGTGGCGATGCGCGAAGGCGCGGACCCGGCGACGATCGTAGAGCTGCGCCGCTTCCTCGCCCGGCCCTTCGCGCTTCAGCCGGTGAGCGCGCCGGACTTCGACCGATTGCTGTCCGATCTCTACGGCGCCGGGGCGGGGGTTGCGGCGGACGCGGCCGATTCGCTCGGCTTCGGCGACGATCTCGGCCATCTGGCCGCCGCCTTGCCCAGTGCCGACGATCTGCTCGACACATCGGACGACGCCCCCGCCATCCGCCTGATCAACGGCATCATCGCCGATGCCGCGCGCCAGGGCGTCAGCGACATTCATATCGAGCCTTACGAGACCGGTCTGGTCGTGCGGATGCGGATGGACGGCGTGCTGCGCGAAACGCTGCGCATGCCGCCCCATGTCGCGCCGGTCGTGGTGAGCCGCGTCAAGGTGATGGCCCGATTGGACATCGCCGAGCGCCGCCTGCCGCAGGACGGGCGGATCGGGCTGACTTTGGGCGGCAAGCTGATCGACGTGCGCGTCTCCACCCTGCCGAGCCGGGCCGGCGAGCGGGTCGTGCTGCGCATTCTCGACAAGGACAATGCCGGGATCGGGCTCGACCAGATCGGCATGAGCGAGGCGGTGAAGCGCCTGTTCGCCGAGGCGCTGGGCGAGCCGAACGGGATCGTGCTGGTCACCGGGCCGACCGGTTCGGGCAAGACGACGACGCTCTATGCGGGGCTGAAGCTGCTCAACGACGGCAGTCGCAACATCCTGACCGTGGAAGACCCGGTCGAATATGCGGTGGACGGGGTCGGCCAGACTCAGATCAATCCGCAGGTCGGGCTGACTTTCGCGACCGGGTTGCGCGCGATCCTGCGGCAGGATCCGGACACGGTGATGGTCGGCGAAATCCGCGACCGCGAGACGGCGGAGATCGCCGTGCAGGCGGCGCTGACCGGGCATCTGGTGCTCTCCACCGTCCACACCAACGATTCGGTCGGCGCGATCACGCGCCTGCGCGACATGAAGGTCGAGCCCTTCCTGATCGCCTCGACGGTCCGCGCGGTGCTGGCGCAGCGGCTGGTGCGGCGGCTGTGCGGCGAATGCCGGCGCCCCGTCGAAGCCGTCGGCTCCCTGGCCGAAACGCTGGGGATTCCGGCGGGTGCGACGGTCTTTGAGCCGGTCGGTTGCCCGGCCTGTGCGAACAGCGGTTACAAGGGCCGGATCGGCCTGTTCGAGGCGGTCAAGATCGACGACACGATCCGCCGCCTCATCAATGCCGGCGGCGACGAGACCGCGATCGCCGCCCACGCCTTCCGCGCCGCGCCGACCCTTTCCGGCGCGGCGCGGGAACTGGTGCTGGCCGGCACGACCAGCCCGGAGGATGCCGTGCGCGTGTCGCGCCACGAGAGCGGCGATGCCTGATTTCGCCTGGGTCGGCCTCGACACGGCGGGGCGCGAGCGGCGCGGCTCGCTGCGCGCCGAAAGCGCCGACGCGGCCAAGGCGCAGCTCAAGGAGCGGCGGCTCTATGTCGTCAAGATCGAGCCCGCCACCGAGGCGGCGGCCGGGCCGCCCTTGCTCTCACGCGGGCTGATCGCGCGGCGGCGTCTGTCGGCCAAACAACTCACCCTCTTCACCCGCCAGCTCGCGACGCTCGGGCAGGTCGCCCCGCTCGAGGAGGCGTTGCGGACCCTGTCGCGCCAATCGGAGCGTCAGGACGAGCAGCGCATCCTCGGCAACGTCCATGCCGGCGTGGTCGAGGGACGGCGGTTGGCCGACGCGATGGGGCGCGAGGCGAAGAGCTTCCCGCCGCTCTACCGCGCGATGGTCGCCGCGGGCGAGGGATCGGGGACGCTGCCGTCGATCCTGGAACGGCTGGCCAACCTGCTGGAGCGGCAGGCGCAGATCCGGGGCAAGGTGCTGTCGACGCTGGCCTATCCGATCGTGCTGGCGGTGGTGGCGGCCTTCGTCGTCTTCGCGCTGATGATCTTCGTCGTGCCCAAGGTGGTCGAGCAATTCCAGGACGTGGGGCAGCAATTGCCTTTGCTTACCCGGATCGTGATCGGGATTTCGAACTTCCTGGCGAACTGGTGGTGGGCGCTGCTGATCGGGCTGACGGCGGCGGTTCTGCTGGCTGGACGCGCCCTCAAGGAAGAGGGCATCCGGATGAAGTTCGATGCGGCGCTGCTGAAGCTGCCGATCATCGGACGGCTGATCCGCGATCTCCATGCAGCGCGGATGGCGCGGACGCTTTCGACGATGATCGCGAGCCGTCTGCCGTTGCTCGAAGGGCTGACGCTGACCACGCAGACCGTGCACAATCGCGTGCTGCGCAAGGCGAGCGCCGAGATCACCGAGACGGTGCGGACCGGGGGGAGCTTGTCCGGTGCGCTGCGCAAGGCCGGGGTGTTTCCACCCTTGCTCGTCTATCTGGCGGCGTCGGGCGAGGCTTCGGGCCGGCTCGACATGATGCTGGAGCGGGCGGCGGACTATCTGGAGCGGGAATTCGATTCCTTCACCTCGACCGCGCTGTCGCTGCTCGAACCTGCTATCATCGTGATCATGGGCGTGATCGTCGCAATCATCGTGCTGTCGATCCTGCTGCCCATATTGCAACTCGATACGCTCGCCGGAGGATATTGATGCTGTTGACCCGACTTCGCCGCCGGCGCCGGCGTGCGCGGCACAATGAGAGGGGCTTCACCCTCGTCGAGATGATGGTGGTGATCGTCATCATCGGCCTGCTCGCCACGATCGTCGTCATCAACGTCATGCCGGCGGCGGACCGCGCGGCGGTGACCAAGGCGCGGGCGGACATCCAGACGCTCGAACAGGGCGTGGAAATGTATCGGCTCGATAATATGCGCTACCCGACCAGCGACGAGGGGCTGCAGGTGCTGGTGAACGGCAATTATGTCCGCCGCCTGCCGGACGATCCCTGGAACAATCCCTATCGTTATGCGGCGCCGGGGCCGGAGGGGCGGCCGTTCCAGATCTCCTCGCTGGGCGCGGACGGGCGCGAGGGCGGCGACGGCGACAATGCCGACATCACCAACTGATCCGACCCTGCTGATCTTCGCGGACGGCGGCGGCTGGCTGCGGCTGGCCGGCGACGGCGCGGTGCTGCGCGGCGCGGGCGACGTGCCGGCGCCGGAACCGGGCGAGGCTGTCATCCTGGCCGTACCGGGCAGCGATGTGGCGGTGCACTGGCTGGAACTGGAAGAGGGGCTTGCGCCCGCCCAGGCGGTGGCGGCGGCGCGGCTGATGCTGGCGGATCGCGTGGCATCGCCGCTCGCCGATCTGCATGGCGCGGCGGGGCGGGCGGAGGCGGGCCTGACGCCGGTTGCGATGGTGCCGGCGGCACGGATGGCGGAATGGCTGGCGGGCGCGCAGGCGATGGGCGTCGATCCCGACGCGATCGTGCCCGCGCCCTTCCTGCTCGCCGCGCCGGATGCGGGCTATGCGCGGCATGGCGACGATCATCGCGCGGCGGGCGCGGCCTTCGCGCTGGAGCCGGAACTGGCCGGGGCGCTGGTCGCAGGTGCGTCGGTGATCGAGCTGGACGGACCGCGTTTCGAGGCGGGGCTGGCTGCGACGCTCGCCGATCCGGCGATGAACCTGCGGCAAGGCCCGTTCGCGAAGCGGACGCAATGGGTGTCGGGCGGCGGCTGGGCGCGTCGGATGGCGCTGCTTGCATTGGCGCTCGTTGCGCTGATCCTGCTGACGCAGATCGTGGACATCGTGCGGCACAATCGCACTGCTGCGCGGCTGGAGGCGGAGGCTGTGGCGCTCGCCGCGCCCGCCGCGTCATCCGGCCCGCGCAGCTTCGGCGGCGCGGCGGCGGTGCTGTTCGAAGCGATCCGGGCGACGCCGAACGCCGAACTGGCGCGGCTCGAATATCGCTCCGACGGCGGCTTCACGCTGAGCGTCCATGCCGATAGTCCGGCGACGCTCGCCGCATTGCGCGGGCGGATCGAGGCGAGCGGCCATGCGGTGGAGCAGGGCGCGGCGGGCAGCGCCGGCGGACGGCCCGCCACCGACCTGATCGTGCGGCCCTTATGAGCGGCGATCTGAAACTCTGGTGGGACGGTCGGACGGCGCGGGAGCGCTGGATGCTGATCGTCATGTTCGCGCTGATCGCGCTGGTGGTCGGCTGGCTGGGCGTCGTCCGGCCGCTCGGCAATGCGCAGACCGATGCGCGGCTGCGGCTGGAGACGGCGGTGACGGCGCTGGCCGAAGCCCGGGCACGCTCGGCGACCGCGGTGGCCGCACCTCAGGCCACGGCGACGGCGCAGCCACCGATCGACGTGTTGCTCGCCCGCACGGCTTCCGACGCCGGTTTCGCCAATGCCCGGGTCGATGCGCAGGGACCGACGCGCGCCGCGTTGGTGATTGAAGCGGGGCGGCCCCAGGCGTTGCTGGGCTGGATCGGCGCGCTGGAGGCGCAGGGCGTTTCGGTCGAAGGGCTGCGCGCCCGTCCCAATCAGGACCGCACGATCCAGCTTGAAGCGAACTTAGTGATCCGGAGCGCGCGATGAGGGGGCGGATCGCCTGTTTTGCAGTGCTGTTCGTGCTCGCTTTGGTGGCGACATTGCCGCTGCGCGTGGCGGCGGGCTGGCTGGGGCTGGACGAAAGAGGGCTCGCCGCGCGCATGGCGACGGGGAGCGTGTGGAGCGGGCGGCTGTCGGAGGCGCAGCTTGGCCGGGTGCCGCTTGGCGATCTTGCCGCGCGCCTTCGGGCGCTGCCGCTGCTGACCGGCTCGGCGCGGGTCGTGCTGGCGCGGCCGGGCGAGCTTGATTCGTTCGACGGCGCGCTGAGCGTCTCCCCGGGCGGCTTCGGAGTCGATGGCATGACCGGGCGGCTGCGGGTCGCGGCCCTGTTCGCGCCGCTGCCGATCTCCGCGATCGAGCTGGAGGGCGTCAGTGCCGGCTTTACGGGCGGGCAATGCCGCCGCGCCGAAGGGCAGGTGCGCGCGATGCTGGCCGGAGAGATTGCCGGGCTTTCCTTGCCTTCGGGCTTCACCGGCACGGCGACCTGCGCGGACGATGCGGTGCTGATTCCGCTGGCCAGCCAGACCGGGATGGAGCGGCTCGCGCTGCGGCTGTTCGCGGACGGGCGCTACCGGATCGATCTCAATGTGCGCCCCACTAACGAGACGATGCGCGCGGCGCTGAGCGCGGCGGGATTCACGGCCGGCGAGGGCGGTTTCACGCGGCATGTGGACGGGCGTTTTTAAAAGCCTCGCCACCCGCTTTTCCCACCTGCCCGGCAATGCTACCTCCCGGTGATGGACGCCACCTCCTGGACCTTCTCGATTGATCGCGGCGGCACCTTCACCGACATCGTCGCGCGCGCGCCGGACGGGCGGCAGGTGGTGAAGAAACTCCTATCGGAAAATCCCGAACATTATGACGATGCGGCGGTCGCCGGCATCCGGGCGATCCTGAGCGAAGCCGGGGGCGGCGCGGTCGGCGCGGTCAAGATGGGGACGACCGTCGCCACCAACGCGCTGTTGGAGCGCAAGGGCGAGGATGTGTGCCTCGCCATCACCGCGGGCTTCGGCGATGCGCTGCGGATCGGTTATCAGGCGCGGCCCGACATTTTCGCTCGGCATATCGTTCTGCCCGAGCCGCTTTACGGCCGGGTCGTCGAGGTGGATGAGCGGGTGATGTCGGACGGGACGGTGCTGACGCCCCTCGATACGGACAAGGCGCGCGCCGATCTGCGGGCCACCTATGACGCAGGCCATCGCGCGCTGGCGATCGTGCTGATGCACGGCTGGCGCTGGACGGCGCATGAGGCTGCGCTGGCGGCGATGGCGCGCGAGATCGGCTTCGTGCAGGTTTCCGCCAGCCATGAGGTGGAGCCGCTCATCAAGCTGGTCGGGCGCGGCGATACCTGTGTGGTGGACGCCTATCTCTCACCCGTGCTGCGACACTATGTCGATCGGGTGGTGACCGGGCTGGACGGGCAGGGGCGCTTGTTCTTCATGCAATCGAACGGCGGGCTGACCGATGCCGCCGCCTTCCGAGGCAAGGATGCGATCCTGTCGGGGCCGGCGGGTGGGATCGTCGGCATGGCGCGGACGGCCGCCGAAGCCGGGTTCGATCATATCATCGGCTTCGACATGGGCGGCACC
>CAYTMM010000065.1:14057-17773 GCA_964438875.1 uncultured Sphingosinicella sp.
GGCGGCACCTCGACCGGCGTGTCGCATTTCAGCGTCACCTACGAGCGGACCAGCGAGCGGGCGGTGGCGGGCGTCAGGGTGCGCGCGCCGATGCTGGAAATCCATACCGTCGCGGCCGGCGGCGGCTCGATCTGCTCCTATGACGGCAGCCGGTTCCGGGTCGGGCCGGACAGCGCCGGGGCGGTGCCGGGGCCGGCCTGCTACCGGCGCGGCGGGCCGCTGACCGTCACCGACTGCAATGTCGTGCTCGGCAAGATCCGGGCGGAGCATTTCCCGCGCGTGTTCGGGCCCGGCGCGGACCAGCCGATCGACGCCGCGGCCTCGCTGGCGCGTTGCCAGGCGATTGCGGATCAGGCGGGGATGGACGCTAGGGCCGTCGCCGAAGGCTTCATCCGCATCGCCGTCGATAATATGGCCAATGCGATCAAGCAGATCTCGATCGCGCGCGGCCATGACGTGACCCGCTACACGCTGCAATGTTTCGGCGGCGCGGGCGGGCAGCATGCCTGCCTCGTCGCCGATGCGCTCGGCATCGAGCGGGTGATGATCCATCCGCTCGCCGGGGTGCTGAGCGCCTATGGCATGGGTCTCGCCGACATGGTGGAGATACGGCAGCGGACGCTGGCCGGGGCGGAGCTGGCGCCGGTGCTGGCGGAGCTGGAGGCCGAGGCGGTGGCGGCCTTGCAGGCGCAGGGCGTGGCGGAGCCGGAGGTCCGGCATCGCGCGGCGCTGCGCTACGACGGCAGCGACACGGCGCTGGAGGTCGATGTCTCCGACGCCATGACGGTGGACTTCATCGCTGCACACCGGACGCGGTTCGGCTTCGTGTCGGACACGCCGGTCGTGGTGGAGACGGCGATCGTCGAGGCGGTGGGGAAGGGTGAGCAAGTTTCCTGCTCCCCGGCGAAGGTCGGGGTCCAGTCCTCAACAAGAAACGGCGCGACGGCGCCGCCTGGGCCCCGGCCTTCGCCGGGGAACAACTTGCACCTTCGGGAGCACCTTTCCGGAGGGGATCGGATCACCGGCCCCGCTCTCATCATCGATCCCGCCGCGACCACGATCGTCGAGCCGGGCTGGCGGGCCGAGGTGGACGCGCACGACAACCTCATCCTCACCCGCGCCGTCCCGCGCGACACGGCGCCGGCGATGGGGACGAAGGTCGATCCGGTGATGCTGGAGGTGATGGGCAATCTCTTCATGGCGATCGCCGAGGAGATGGGGGTGGCGCTGCGCAACACCGCCTCTTCGGTGAACATCAAGGAGCGGCTCGATTTCTCCTGCGCGCTGTTCGACGCGGAAGGGAACCTGATCGCCAACGCGCCGCATATCCCGGTCCATCTGGGATCGATGGGCGATTCCATCCGTACGATCATCGCGGCGCGGGGGGATGCGCGGGACGGGCGCGGGATGAAGCCGGGCGACGTCTATGTGCTGAACGCCCCCTATCGTGGCGGCACCCATCTGCCGGACATCACCGTGGTCATGCCGGTCTTCGCGGACGATGGTGACGAAGCGCCGGCCTGGTTCGTGGCGGCGCGCGGCCATCATGCCGATATCGGCGGGATCGCGCCGGGATCGATGCCGCCGGGCAGCCGAAGCGTTGATGAGGAAGGTGTGCTGATCGATAATGTCCTGCTCGTCGATGCCGGGCATTTTCGCGAGGCGGAGCTGCGCGAATTGCTCGCCGAAGGGCGCTGGCCTGCGCGCAATCCGGACCGCAACGTCGCCGATCTGAAGGCCCAGATCGCCGCCTGCGCGCGCGGCGCGAGCGAATTGAAGCGGATTGCCGGCGAGCAGGGGCGGGCCATGATCGACGCCTATATGGCGCATGTCATGGATTATGCGGAAGAGGCGGTGCGGCGGCTGATCGGGCGCCTCTCCGACGGGCATTTCCGTTATGAGATGGATGATGGCGCGGTAATCTGCGTGGCCGTCACGGTGGACAGGGATGCTCGCTCGGCGATCGTCGATTTCGCCGGGACCAGCGATCAGCAGCCGACCAATTTCAATGCGCCTTATTCAATCTGCCGCGCCGCGACGCTCTATGTCTTCCGCACTTTGGTGGACGATCCGATCCCGCTCAACGACGGCTGCATGCGGCCGATCGAGCTGCGCGTGCCGGAAGGCTCGATGCTCAATCCGCATTATCCGGCGGCGGTCGTGGCGGGCAATGTCGAGACCAGCCAGGCGATCACCGATTGCCTGCTCGCGGCCTGCGGCGCGCTGGCGCCGAGCCAGGGGACGATGAACAATTTCACCTTCGGCAATGCGCGCCACCAATATTACGAGACGATCGCGGGCGGCGCCGGGGCCGGACCGGATTTCGACGGGGCGAGCGCGGTGCAGACCCATATGACCAATTCGCGGCTGACCGATCCGGAGGTGCTGGAAACGCGCTTTCCGGTCGTGCTGGAGCGTTTCGCGATCCGGCGTGGATCGGGCGGCGCGGGCGCGCATCGCGGCGGCGACGGGGTCGAGCGGCGGCTGCGGTTTCTGGAACCGATGACCGCCGGCATCCTCTCCAACCGCCGTCGGATCGCGCCGCCCGGCATTCTGGGCGGGGCGGACGCCGCGCCGGGCGTCAACCGTGTGCTTCGCGCGGACGGTAGCGAGGAAAGGCTGGGCGCGACCGCCTCGGCCGAAATGGCGGCGGGCGATGCATTCGAAATCTGGACGCCGGGGGGCGGTGGATATGGGAAGTTTTAGGGTCGGTGGAGTCTTGTTCCTTTCCCTCTCCCCGGCAGGGAGAGGGAGCCCGGAACGCGTTTCGCGAAAGTCTCTGCGATGACCGAATATCTCCCGCTTGCGGGCATCCTGATCGTCGTCCTTGGCTTCGCGCTGAAACTCAATCCGATGCTGGTCGTCACCGTCTCGGCGATCGCGACCGGGCTTCTGGGCGGTATGGACCTGGTCGCCGTGATCGCTTTGTTCGGCAAGGCGTTCAACGACAACCGGATCATCGCGATCGTCTGGATCGTGCTGCCGGTGATCGGTCTGCTGGAGCGCTACGGGCTGCAGCAGCGGGCGCGGGCGGTCATCACCAATTTCCGCAACGCGACCGCCGGGCGCATCCTGCTCCTCTATCTCGGCTATCGCCAGATCACCGCCGCGCTCGGTCTCTATTCCACTGCCGGCCATGCCCAGACGGTGCGCCCGCTGATTGCGCCGATGACGCTTGCCGCCGCCGAGCAGCAACGCGGCAAGCTCGACGAGGAGACGGGTGAGAAGGTGAAGGCGATGTCGGCGGCGACCGACAATGTCGGCCTGTTCTTCGGCGAGGACATCTTCTTCGCGATCGGATCGATCGTGCTCATCCAGCAGACCTTGGCCGCCTACGACATCCACCTGGCGCCGCTCCAGCTCGCCGTCTGGGCGATCCCGACTGCGATCGCCGCCTTCATCGTCCACGGATCACGGCTGATCATGTTCGATCGGCGGCTGGGGAGGGCCCGGCCATGATCACGCTCGAATGGCTCTACATTCTCGCCGGATCGATGTTCGCGGCCTTCTCGTTGCTCAGCCTGCTCGATCGCAAATCGAAGAAGCGCTTCGGCAATGCCGCTTTCTGGGGGCTGATGGCGACGAGCCTGCTTGTCGGGTCGCATCTGGGCGATTTCAACAATGGCCTACTCGTGCTCGGGCTGGTCGGCTTGGCCGGCTTTGGCTTCATCGGACCGGGTAGCCCCAGGACCACCAGCGAGAAGGAGCGGATCGCC
>CAYTMM010000066.1:0-17755 GCA_964438875.1 uncultured Sphingosinicella sp.
CCGGCGGATCGGCTTCGCGCCGCGCCCGAGCAGTTCCAGGAAGGCGGCCTGGAGCTGATCGGCCGCGTCATTGTCGATCACCGGCCCCATGAACGGCGCCGGGCTGGCGTGCGGGTGATCGACGATCAGCCGGTCCATCAGCTTGGTGATCGCCTCGATCAGCGGCGCATGATCGCCGTCGCGCACGATCAGCCGCCGGGCGCAGGTGCAGCGCTGGCCGGCGGAGAGGAAGGCGGATTGCACGGCGATCGACGCGGCGGCCTGGATATCCTTCGCGTCCCAGACGACAAGCGGGTTGTTGCCGCCCATCTCCAACGCCAACATCTTGCCCGGCGTCTCGGCGAACTGGCGGGCGAGGGCGGCGCCCGCGCGCGCCGATCCGGTGAAGAGCAGGCCGTCCAGACCGGGATGTCCCGCCAGTGCCTTGCCAGTCTCCGGTCCGCCCTGGACGAGCCGCAGCACCTCCTCCGGCACACCTGCCTCATGATAGAGATCGGCCAGGAACGCGCCGACTGCCGGCGTCTTCTCGCTCGGCTTGAAGACGATTGCGTTGCCCGCAATCAGTGCCGGCACGATATGGCCATTGGGCAAATGTGCGGGAAAATTGTACGGCCCCAGCACGGCGAGCACGCCATGCGGCTTGTGCCGGACGGAAACGCGCGCGCCCATCGCGCCTTCCAGCCGCCGCTGCGCGGTACGCTCGGCATAGGCCGACACGGAAATGTCGACCTTCTTGATGACGATCTCGACCTCGCTGCGCGCTTCCCAGAGCGGCTTTCCGGTCTCGCGCGCGATCAGATCGGCGAAGGGCTCCAGCTTGGCGCGCGCCGTATTGGCGAAGCGGCGCAGCGTCTCGACCCGATAGGTGAAGGGCCTGGCGGCCCAGCCGGCCCAGGCGGCGCGGGCGGCGGCGACCTCGGCGTCGACATCGCCGGCCTCCCCGGTCCAGAGGGTCTCGCCGGTGGCGGGCTCGATGGAGGTAAGGGTCATCGCCCTGTCATGGCGATGGCCGGGGATTTTTCAAGCATTTAGAGTCGTTTTAGGCTTTGCTGAAGCGGGCCGGGGCCGCCTTCGTTTCAGCAAGGCTGAAGCGCACTTTACGGACGCATCGCCGCGCCCATCCGCCGGATCGAGGCCACCTTCACATGCAGCGCCGACCAGTCGTCGGCCTCGTCGATCCGCGCCCAAATCGCCTCCATCTCGTCGATGTGCATCGAACAGGGCGCGGCATCGGACCAGTATGCGTGGTCCGTCGCACCCGGCAGCGGCGCATGGCGCGCGATCAGCGCCCGAAGCTCCGCGAAATCGTCATAAACGGGCAGTGGATTACGCGGCTCGCCGCCCCGCCAGTCGAAAAAGAAGCGGTCGATGGTCACCGTGCGCCGCCCCAGCGCCTCCTCGATCGCCGCGATCAGCTGCATGTCTTGGGCGAGATCGCCCGTAGCGATGCCGAGCCGGGCGAAGACCGCGTCGCGCAGCCCCTCCTGAAACAGCTGCGGGAAGGTCTCCAGTTCGGCGGTCAGCACGTCCGCTTCCGCAACGCTTCGCAGGGCGATGGCGAGCTGCACGAGATCCCAGTGGATCGCCTCGGGCTGGCGGCCGAACGCATAGAGGCCGGCATGATCGAAATAGGCCGCCGTGAACTGCGGCTCCCAGTAAGGCGTCCAGCGCCAAGGGCCGTAATCGAAGCTTTCGGCGGTGACGTTGATATTGTCCGAATTGAGCACGCCGTGGACGAAGCCGGCGGCAATATAGCCCCCCGCCAGCCGCGCGGCGCCCCGGACGACATGGCGCAGCAGCCGCTGCGGCGCGTCCTCGCCGCCGCCCTCCCCGAAGAAATGGCCGAGGCAATAATCGGCGAGCTTCCCGATGTTCGCCGTCTCGCCGATCGTCGCCAGCCGCTGGAAGGTGCCGATCCGGATATGGCCGTGGCTGAGCCGCACCAGCACAGCGCCGCGCGTGGGGGAAGGCTCGTCATTGCGCTCCAGCGCCTCGCCGGTCTCGATCAGCGAGAAGCTCTTGCTGGTCTCGACGCCCAGCGCCTCCAGCATCTCGGTCGCCAGCACTTCGCGCACTCCGCCCTTCAGCGTCAGCCGCCCGTCGCCAAAGCGGCTATAGGGCGTCTGCCCCGATCCCTTGGTGCCGAGATCGAGCAGCCGCCCGTTCCCGTCGCGCAGCTGTGCGAACAGGAAGCCGCGCCCGTCGCCGATGTCCGGATTGTACACGCGGAACTGGTGGCCGTGATAGCGCAGCGCCAGCGGCTTGGGCAGATTGCCCGGCAGCGCTTCGAAGCGGCCGAAATGCGCGATCCATTCCGCATCGCTCAATCCCGCCAGCCCCACCGAGTCCGACCAGCGATCGTTCCGAAACCGCAGGATCGCCTGCGGGAAGTCGGCCGCGCGCACGGGATCGTAGAAATCCCTGCCTAGCTCCAGAATCGCGCGCTCGGGCTTGTAAGCGCCGGGTTGCGGAAGCTCTGTCATCGGTTCGACGCGGCTTGCAGCTCCCGCAGCAACGCGATCGCCTGGGCCGCCGATTGTCGGTTCGTCTCGGCAGGATCGGTCGATTGAGCGCGCTCGAACCATGTAAGGGTTTCGACCAGCAGCGCCCGATCCGCGTCATCGGGCTGTGCCACGTCCTGCATCAATCGCACGAAACCCTCGCGGCCAAGAAGGTAAGCGGCATCGGGCCGGCCCGCGTCATGCGCCATCCGCCACCAGCGCGCGGCTTCGGCATTGTCCTTCGCGACGCCGTCGCCGTTCCAGTAGATTTGGCCGAGCACGAAGGCGGCATTGGCTTGGCCCTGTTCGGCGGCCAGCGCATACCATCTGCGTGCCTCCACTACGTCCCGCGTGACGATCTGTCCTACCAAGAGGTAGTTGCCGAGATCGGTTTGCGCATCGGCCTCCCCAGCCTCGGCGGCCTGCCGGCAAAGCGTCAGTCCGCCGGCGACGTCCGTGGCTCCACCCGAGCCATCGATCATCATGTTCCCGAGCGCGCACATCGCTTTGGTAAAGCCAAGCTCGGCCGCCTGCGCATAAAGCGCCCTCGCCTGCGCCAGGTCGCGTGCACGGCCTTCGCCCCGAAAATAGCACGTGGCGAGATTGTGTAGGTCTCGGGCGTCCCGTCCGGCCGACTCTTCTATTGCATCGCATGCCGCAGCCTGGGCCTGATCCGGGAATGTCGCTCCCGATGCTTGGGCTCCGGGTGTCTGCAAGATGCCCAGAAGACCAATCAGCATGAAGGACATATCCATCTCCCGATCGTCGATCCCATCGCGGAATCAGTTGCGCCTTATTCGATAACCCACCAGTTGCCCAATGCTCCGCATGCGTGGATATGGGGCGTTCAGCAAGGGGTGTCGCATGGCGGATTGGTCCGATGGCTATTGGTGGTCGAACGATGGCCTTCGGCTTCACTATCGCGACTATGCCGGCGATGCGAGCCGTCCGCCGATCCTGTGCATTCCCGGCCTCACCCGCAATGCGCGTGATTTCGAACCGGTCGCGGATCGGCTCGCGGGCGATTGGCGGCTGATCTGCGTCGATCTCAGAGGCCGGGGCGAGAGCGCCTATGCCAAGGATCCGCTCACCTATGTGCCGCTCACCTATCTGCAGGATCTCGAGGCGCTGATCGCCGAGCTGAAGCTGGAGCGCTTCATCCTGTTCGGCACGTCGCTGGGCGGCATCATGTCGATGCTGCTGGCGATGGCGGGCGCGGAGCGGATCGCCGGCGCGCTGCTCAACGATATCGGCCCGGTGCTGGAGTCGCGCGGGCTGGAACATATCCGCTCCTATGTCGGCCGCCCGCAAAACTGGCCGACCTGGATGCACGCTGCCCGCGCCATCGCCGAGGCGCAGCAGGATCGCTATCCCGACTGGGAGATCGATCAATGGCTGGTCTATGCCAAGCGCGTCGCCAAGCTGGGGCAGAACGGCCGCATCGTCTATGATTATGACATGCGGCTGGCCGAACCGTTCAAGGTGCCGGGCGGCGAAGTCGGCGTCGATCTGTGGCCGGCCTTTCGCGCGCTGGCCGGGCGGCCGACCACCTTGCTGCGCGGCGAGCTCACCGATCTGCTGAGCGTGGAAACGGCCGAACGGATGCAGGCCGAGCATCCTGATCTGGCGGTCGTCACCGTCCCGGGCGTCGGCCACGCCCCGGCGCTGGACGAACCGGAATCCATTGCCGCGATAGACGCCCTGCTGACGCGGGTGCTGTCGACGAGGAAATAACCTCCGTCATGGCGAGGAGCGTCGGCGACGAAGCAATCCAGCCGCACTGGATTGCTTCGCTCCGCTCGCAATGACGGAAAAGCGGAAGTCCGAGCCGGTTACAGTCCCAGCCGGAAAGCCAGGAACCCCGCCACGTCATTGCCGTCGTCGCGGCTGATCGAGGTGGATCCCTGCACCTGCAGGCTCGCCGTCCCGCCCAGGCTGAAATTCACGCCCGCCGTGATCCGCCCGTAAATGTCGTCGGACCGCTCGGGCAGCGCCCAGCGATTGACGATCTCCGGCACGGCGGTGAGCGAATAGAGGATCGTCCGCGCGTCCCCGTCAAACTCGCGCTCCACGGTCGCGGCGGCATAGGGCCGCACCGCGAGCCCCTCTATGTCCAGCTCGCCCCGCGCCTCCAGGCCGAGGCTCCCGACCAGGCTGGTGAGCCGCTGCTCACGCACGTCGAGCGTCAGCACCGCGTCGCCCGCCTCGGTAAAGGCGTCCACCTTCGCGCGCGCATAGTTGAGGCCAATCACCGGACCGACCCGCCAGCCGCCCAGGCCGAACAGATAGCCCGCCCGCGCGCCGGCGGTCAGCGCCGTGCCGTCCGGATCGGCGCTGATCTCGTCGATCACGGCGTCGCGCGTGATGTCGTAATCGAGCCAGCCATAGCCGGCATGGGCCTGGATGAAGGCTCCCCCGCTCGCCCAGCCGCCATAGAGGCCGATCTGCCAGCCGCGCGCCTCGACGCCGCCGCTGCGCGTGTCCATGTCCGCCTCGGCGCGGGAATAGTTGATTGCCGCGCCGAAGATCGCGCCCGTGCCGGTGTCATATTCCGCGCCCAGCGTGCCGCCGAACACATCCATCGAATAACCCAACCGCATCATTCCCGGATCGCGGTTCAGCCCGGCCGTATTGCCGCTGACATAAAGGTTCAGCCCGCGTTCCGAAGCCGCGCCGAAGCGGCTGTCGGAAAGGTCCATCCGGCCCTGCAATGTCGCCCCGAACGCATTGGCGGTGAGTAGGCCGAGATCGGCCTGCGCCTCCAGATGCAGCGGCGCTTCGAGCTGGCGCACCGCATAGCGCCCGACGATCGCGAAGCCGGCGGAGGTCAGGTGCACCTGATCGACATAGAAGAGATAGCGGTCGAGCAAGGCGGGATTGGTGGTGACGCAGGCGATCGGGCAAGCGCCCGCGCGGTCCAGCCCGAAGGCGGCGAGATTGGCCGCGACCCGGTCGCCGATCAGGTTGAGATCGAGATAGTTCACGATCACGCCCTGATTGGCGAGATTGCCGAGTGAATTGCGCATCCCCGCGTTGAAGGCGCTGGAAAAGGCCGTGCCCGGCGCGGCGGCCGGCGTTCCGGCCACTTCCGGCAATCGGCCCACGTCACCGGCAAGGAAGGTGATGTTGCGCGCCCCGGCATTGGCCAGCGCGTTGATCCCCGCCGTCGCTTCCGCCACGCTGATCGCCGCTGCCGCCGGGGCGCCCGCGACCGTCCCGCCAGTCTGCCGGTAATAGCGCGCGTCATTGCCGCCGATCGAGATGACGACCAGATCGTCCGGGGCGAAGCGGCCATTGGTGCGCGGGAAGGCGGCCGGGCCGCCGCCGGCCAGATAGGATTGCCATTCGGCGACGAAGCCCGGAATGCCCGGCCCGTTGATATTGTCGAAGCCGCTGTTTCCCGGCCCGGTAAAGGCGCCGCCGATCGCGAAATTGTCGATGGAAACGTTCAGCGTCTGGCCCATCGTATCGACGAAATTGGTGCCGTTGCTGAACCGGCCGTTCGGATAGACGGCCGGGCGGGGAATGCCGAGCAGCTCGAACAGATTGCCGTCATCGGCATAGGAATCGCCGAAGGCGACGATCTTGCCGACGCGCTGGGCGGAGGCTGGCGCGGCCAGCGTCAACGACGTCGCGAGCGCCGCGCCGGCGCATAGCACTGCCCTGGTGAACTTGCTCATTTCAGGCCTCTCCCTTTTATACATTCTTGTCAGTAGGGGATGCGCCCAAAGCAGACGGCTGGCAAGAGTCGGCCCGGTTCGCGCTGCCGATCTTCAACGGCTTGTCACTGAAAAGCCTCACCTTTCCCATTTTCGTCGCACAGGCGAACCGGGTTGGCGCCGGCCTCTTGCGGGTCGCCCCGCGCTGCATCCCAATCTCGCTTCGAGAAAGCTGGGAGGGCGCTCGGGTGTTGCGCGAGGATGTGCGGGGATCGGCCGGATTCGATCCGGCGAACGGCGCGGCGGTGATGGCCGCTGATCTCGCCCGCGGTCTCACGTTCCTGCGCGCCAGCAACATGCAGGTGATGCGCCTCCAGCTCGCGATGGAGCGGGAGGACCGGCGCGGCGTGATGGCCGCGCTCGACGAACTGGTCGGCCTCGACCGCGAGCTGGCCCGCTTCATCGAGGCCATTCCCGACCCCGAGCTGGACGATATCGGCCGCGAGATCGAGGCGCAGAAGCATGATTTGATGGAACAGCGCGTCGTACTGGCGCGCGGCAAGCTCGGCCCCGCGCTGCGGCCCGTGCCGGACGCGGATGCGCCCGCGCCGATGCCCGCCCCGGTTCCCGCTCCGGAACCTGAATTGCTGCTCAGCGCCGTCGTTCCCGCTGCGCATGCCGCGCCGGTAGAAACGCCGTGCCCGCGTCGCCGCCGCCGATCCCGGCGCTGGCCGGGTGCGCTTGCCGTCCTGCTTGTCCTGGCGCTGGCCGGAGCGGCCGCCGCCTATCTGATGTTCGGCGCGCAATGGGGTTTGGATGCCTGGCTCGCCGTCTTGCTGGAGAGTGTGAGATGAACGTCCATGCCGGTCAGGTCCGCGAGTCCGAGACGATGGCCCGCGCCGACGCCTTCGCCGCGTTCGAGGCGATCCCCTCGCTCGACGCCCATGGCGAGGTCGCCCGCCTGATCCTCGCCGAAGTCTCGATGCTCACCCGCAAATATCGCTGCGCCCGCCGCCACGACGTCCCCCACATCGCCGAGCTCACCGGCCTGCTCGACGTCCTCTGGCAGGAAGTCGACGAACTGGAAGCCCAGCCGGACCGCATGCCGCATCAGGTGTGATGAGGGCGACGGCTGAGTGTCTGTCATGGGTGGTTAGCGGACGCTCAATCCCAAGTTAGCTCGACTGGTTTCCCGTCGAGTTCCGCAGTTGGCGCATAGGCTGAACTGAACCAGATAATGAGGCTTTCAGGCGTTAGTTCTGTGTCGACTCGTCCGGCCTCTTCGGACTTGGCCTCATAGTGAAAGATTAGCACAGAACCGGGAGGCACTCTGTAAGGATGGCACCACGGCTCGAGCCAGACGCCAAGCTCGTCCGCCTGCTCGTTCTTGACTGAGTATGTGAGGCGCATGCCACAACGTCGCATCTGGGACCAACGTCCGCAATGGGTCGATAGTGGACGGCCCGCTTCCCATTGGAACCATTCTGTCATCAGTTTCGGCGGCTAGCGCAGCGTCCGCCACATCAGATAGCCCACCGCGATGGCGGGCAGAGCATAGAGGAGACCGGCGACGGGGTTGAAGATCTGGACGCCCGCGATCGCGAAGCCGGACACGATCGAACAGACGAGCCAGGCCGTCCCGGTCGCACGCAGGGTCCGCGCCCGCGCCGAACCGGTTTTGAAGACGAATTTCACAAGAAGGATCGCGAGCGCGCCGACGACGACGAACCCCCAGAAAAGAATGCCGATCGCGAAGCCGACGATTGCGAGATAGGACATGACGCTCCTCCCCGGAACACCTGTAGCGCAGCGGACGCATTTGTTGGATGCAAATTGGAATTGGCCTGTCAGGCTCGCTCCCGAATCGGGGTTTCGGCCTGGGTTTGCGGCTCTTTGAAATTTTTCGACCAAAGCCCGCTGTGGAGACCCGCCAAAACACCCTTCACCCTGACAACACAGTAAACTTAACAGAGAGGGAGGATCGGCGCCGTATTCTCCGAATCGCGCCGCTTGCGCTGGCTCTCGATCCTCGGCTGCGCCATAAGTGCGCATGGCCGTGCGCATCCTCCATTGTCATTCCACCTTCTCGCTGGGCGGCAAGGAAGCGCGGGCGGTGCGGCTGATGAATGCGTTCGGCGACGCGGCCGATCACACCATCCTCAGCGCCATGCCCGACCGGCTGGACGCCCGCGCCGCGATCGGCAAGGGGATCGCGGTCGTCTTTCCGCGCGACGCGCCGTCGCTCACGGGTCGGCCGACCCCCGGCAGGCTAAAGGCGCTGGCCGACTACATGCGCCGCTTCGATCTGGTGCTGACCTACAATTGGGGCGCGTTCGATGCGGTGATGGCCCGCAGACTCTTCGGCGGCCCGCCGGTGATCCATCACGAGGACGGCTTCAACGAGGACGAGGCGGTGAAGCTCAAAACCTCGCGCAGCCTCTATCGCCGGCTCGGCCTGCCCGCCGTTTTCCGCCTCGTCGTCCCGTCCCAGCGCCTCGCCGACATCGCGGTGTGGGATTGGGTGCAGCCCGATCGCCGCGTGACGCGCATTCCCAACGGCATCCCGGTCGCGCATTATGCGAGGCCGCCCGTACCCGGCGCGATCCCCGGCTTCGCTCGGCGCCCGGGCGAAATCGTGATCGGCACGGTCGCGGGGCTGCGCAAGGTCAAGAACCTGCCCCGTCTGGTCCGCGCCTTCGCCGCGATGGAGCACAAGGCCGCCCGCCTCGTCATCGTCGGCACCGGGCCGGAGAGCGAGGCGATCGCCGCCGAGGCGCGCGCGCAGGGCGTGGCGGACCGGGTGCTGATGCCCGGCTTCCTCGCCGATCCCGCCCGCTGGATCGGCCATTTCGACATCTTCGCCCTGTCGTCGGACAGCGAGCAATTCCCGATTTCGCTGGTCGAGGCGATGGCGGCGGGACTGCCGGCGGTGACGACCCGGGTGGGCGATGTGCTGCACATATTGTCGGACGACAATCTGCCGCTGATCGTCGATCCGCTGGATGAGCCCGGTTTCGCCGACGCGCTCGACAGCCTTGCCCAGCGCGACGATCTGAGGCGCGCGATCGGCGCCGCCAACCGCGAACTGGCGGCGTCCCGCTATGACGAGGCGGCCATGATTTCGGCCTATGCGCGGCTCTATGGAGAGGCTATCGGGCGGCCTGGTGCGTTTGCTGCTTGCGCGTGACTTTTGCCTGGCGCGCGCGATGCGCCTATAAATGGGGCAGTTTCTTCCGGAGGTGGAATGTTCAAGGGTATCAAGCCGATCCTCTATGCGGGCCGCGAAGTGCTCCCGCTGGTCGAGGGCGGCAAAGGCGTGGCGGCGACCAACCATATGAGTTCGGGCGCCTGGGCCGCGGCGGGTGGCATCGGCACCGTCTCTGCGGTCAACGCGGACAGCTACGACGCGGACGGCAAGATCATCCCGCAAATCTATCATGCTCTTACCCGGCGTGAGCGGCATGAGGAGTTGATCCAGTATGCGATCGACGGCGCGGTCCAGCAGGTTCAGCGTGCCTATGAGATCGCCAATGGCCGCGGCGCGATCAACATCAACGTGCTGTGGGAAATGGGCGGCGCGCAGCGCGTGCTGCAGGGCGTGCTGGAGCGGACGAAGGGTCTCGTCGCCGGCGTCACCTGCGGCGCGGGCATGCCCTACAAGCTCAGCGAGATCGCGGCGTCGCACAACGTCTCCTACCTGCCGATCGTCAGCTCCGCGCGCGCCTTCTCGGCGCTGTGGAAGCGGGCTTATTCCAAGGCGGCGGAATGGCTCGGCGCGGTCGTCTATGAGGACCCCTGGCTCGCCGGCGGCCATAACGGCCTGTCCAATGCCGAGGACCCGCTGGTGCCGCAGGATCCCTATCCCCGCGTCAAGGCGCTGCGCGACACGATGCGCGCCGGCGGCATCGCTGACAGCGTACCGATCGTCATGGCCGGCGGCGTCTGGAACCTTAAGGAATGGGAGCATTGGATCGACAATGAGGAGCTGGGGCAGATCGTCTTCCAGTTCGGCACCCGTCCCTTGCTCACCCAGGAAAGCCCGATCCCGGACGGGTGGAAGCAGCGCCTGATGACGCTGGAGGAGGGCGATGTCCTGCTTCACCGTTTCTCGCCCACCGGCTTCTATTCCTCCGCCGTGCGCAATCCCTTCCTGCGCAGCCTGGAGGCCCGCTCGCATCGCCAGATCGCCTTCACCAAGGAGGAGATCGGCGATCACAAGTTCCAGCTCGACGTTGGTGTGCTCGGCAAGAAGAATTACTGGGTGACGAAGGGCGATCTGCTCCACGCCCGCGAATGGTATGCACAGGGCTTCACCGATGCGCTGAAGACACCGGACGAGACGCTCGTCTTCGTGACGCCGGAGGACAAGAAGATCATCCGCAAGGACCAGGCGGACTGCATGGGCTGTCTCAGCCAGTGCCAGTTCTCGTCCTGGGCGGACAATGAGAAGAATTCGACCGGCCGCCTCGCCGATCCGCGCAGCTTCTGTATCCAAAAGACGCTGCAGGACATCGCGCATGGCGGGCCGACGGAGGAGAATCTCATGTTCGCCGGCCACGCCGCCTTCCGCTTCAAGAAGGATCCTTTCTATTCCAACGGCTTCGTGCCGACGGTGAAGCAGCTCGTGGAGCGCATCCAGACGGGATATTGAGATGAAGCGCATCGCGGCTCTTTTGATGGTCGTTCTGGTCGGCTCCTCGCTGACCGCCGCGGATGCGCAGAACCGACGCGAGACGCCCTATTGGGCGTCGATCGCCTCGGGCGAGGCGATGATGCGGCGCGGGCCGGGGCGGACCTATCCGGGCGAATGGCTCTATGTCCGGCGTGACCTGCCGATCCGGGTGGTCGAGGTCTATCAGGACTGGCGCAAGATCGAGGATCCGGACGGCGCGACCGGCTGGATGCTCGTCAGTCTGCTCAGTGACACGCGCACCGCAATCGTGCGCGGCGATGCTCCGCGCGAGCTGCGTGAACGGCCCGACGCTGCCGCGCCGGTGCGTTTCCGTGCGGCGCCGGGCGTGGTCGGCCGTCTCTCGCGCTGTTCCGATGGCTGGTGCCGGCTGGATGTGGGCGGCCGCAGCGGTTTTATCCGCATCGACCATATCTGGGGCGCGGACGCGGCAGAGAGCTTCAACTGAGATCATCCGGGGTTGAGCTTCCGGCGTGCTCTTGCCTAGGTGGGGCATGGACAGCCTGCCGCCTCCCCCTTCGGACCTGCTCGACGGCGCCGCCTTGTTTCTCGATTTTGACGGCACGCTGGTCGAGCTTGCCGCGACGCCCGATGCGATCCGCGTCGCGCCGGGGCTGGCGCCGATGCTGGCGCGGCTGCGCGCCCGGCTGAATGGCCATCTCGCCATCGTCAGCGGCCGCGCGATTGCCGACCTGGAGCGATATCTGCCGTTGCAAGGGATTGCCGTTTCGGGCTCGCACGGGCTCGAGCTGCGTCGCGCCGATGGCACAGGCCGGCCGCTTGGCGTTCCCGCCAACCTGAGTGCCGTTCGCCAGGCGGTGGCCGGTTTCGCGGCCGGCCGCATCGGCCTGTTGGTGGAGGAGAAGCCGGCAGGGGTGGCGCTGCATTATCGGCTCGCGCCCGAAACACAGGACGAGGTTGAAAAGTTCATGGCCACCCTCGCGCACACGCACGGATTTTTGCTGCAATGCGGCAAAATGGTTGCGGAGCTGCGTCCTCATGGTGCTAACAAGGGGGACGCCGTGCGGGCGTTCATGACGGAACCAGGCTTTCAGGAGACCATTCCCATCTTCGTGGGCGACGATCTGACCGATGAACATGCCTTCGAGGCGGTGGCTGCGCTGGGCGGCGCGGGTGTGCTCGTGGGGCCGGCGCGCGTGACGGCGGCGTGCTATCGGCTTCCTTCGGTGACGGCTGTTGCGCAATGGCTGGAAAGCGCTGCATGAGTGGGCTCGACCTGTGGCCGATCGGCAATTGCCAGGTCAGTGCGCTGGTCGACAACGAAGCCGGCTTCGTCTGGGGCTGCCAGCCGCGCGTGGACGGCGATCCTCTGTTCAGCACGCTGCTTGGACCGAAGGACGGCGCAGGGGAGCGCGGCGTCTGGCGGATTGCACTGGAGGATCAGGTGTCCGCCGTCCCCCATTATGTGAAGAACACGCCGATCCTCGTCACCCGGCTGACCGATGCGCATGGCGGCGCGGTCGACGTGTGCGACTTCTGCCCGCGTTTCGAGCGGACAGGGCGGATGTATCGCCCGGTCGCCTTCGTGCGGATCGTGCGGCCGGTGGCGGGTGCGCCGCGCGTGAAGGTGACGCTCAATCCGACCAAGGATTGGGGCGCAGGCGATGCCGAACGGACCAGCGGCACCAATCATATCCGCTATCTGCTGAAGCCGCAGCCGCTCCGGCTCACCACCGACGCGCCGATCATCCATCTGCTGGAGGGACGCAGCTTCCGGGTCGAGAAGACGCTGCACTTCTTCCTGGGACCCGATGAGCCGTTCAGCGGCGAGGTGACGCAGACACTGGAGACGATGTTGCACCAGACGGCCGATCACTGGCGCGACTGGGTGCGCGGGCTTGCCATCCCGCTGGAATGGCAGCGTGTCGTGATCCGCGCCGCGATCGCGCTGAAGCTGTGCCAGCATGAAGAGACCGGGGCGATCGTCGCCGCACTGACCACCTCGATCCCCGAAGCGGCCCATTCCGGTCGCAACTGGGACTATCGCTATTGCTGGATACGTGACGCCTATTACACCGTTCAGGCGTTGAACCGGCTCGGCGCGCTCGACGTGCTGGAGGGCTATCTCGGCTATCTGCGCAACATCGTCGACGAGGCTAAGGACGGACATATCCAGCCGCTTTATGCGGTGTCCGGCGCGGCCAAGCTGGAGGAATGGGAGGCCGGCGCGCTGGCCGGTTATCGCGGCATGGGGCCGGTCCGGGTCGGCAACGCCGCCTATACCCAGATCCAGCACGACGCCTATGGCCAGATCGTTCTGTCCAACACCCAGGCCTTCTTCGACGAGCGGCTGCTGCGCAAGGCGACGGCGGACGATTTCGCCGCGCTGGAAAAGGTCGGAGAGCGGGCCTGGCAGTCTCATGACCAGCCCGATGCGGGCTTGTGGGAGCTGCGCACGCGCACGGCCGTCCACACCTACAGTTCGGTGATGAGTTGGGCGGCGTGCGACCGGCTCGCCAACATTGCCGCCGAGATCGGGCATGCGGACCGCGAGGCGGTGTGGCGCGAGCGGGCGGATGCGGTGCGCGCGGCGATCGAGGCCAAGGCATGGCACGAGGGCGAAGGCCGCTTCGCCGCGACCTTCGGCGGCGACGAGCTCGACGCCAGTCTGCTCCAGCTCCTCGACATGCGTTTTCTGGAGGCTGACGATCCCCGCTTCCGCGCCACTTTCAAGGCGGTGGAAAAGGGACTCAGGCGCGGCGCCCATATGTTGCGCTATGCCGCCGAGGACGATTTCGGCCTGCCCGAAACCGCCTTCAACTTCTGTACCTTCTGGTTGATCGAGGCGCTGCACCTTACCGGGCGAAGCGAAGAAGCGCGGCTGCTATACGAAGGCATGCTGGAGCGGCTGACCCCGGCCGGGCTGCTTTCGGAAGACAGCGATTTCAACACGGGCGAGCTGTGGGGGAACTATCCGCAGACCTATTCGCTGGTCGGACTCATCAACTGCGCCGGGCTGCTTTCCCGGCCGTGGAGCTTCGTCCGTTGAGCCGCCTCATCGTGATTTCCAACCGGGTGAGTGCCCCCAAGGCGCGCAGCGCCGAAGGCACGCAAGGGGGGCTCGCCGTCGCGTTGACAGCTGCGTTGCGCGAGTATCGCGGCCTGTGGTTCGGCTGGTCGGGCGAGACGACGGAGACGTTCACCGGCCGGATCAACATGCAGCGTTATGATGGCGTGACGACGGCGACGGTCGATCTCGAAGCGCAGGATGTCGAGGAATATTATAACGGCTACGCCAATCGCACGCTTTGGCCGCTCTTTCACTACCGGATCGATCTTGCCGAATATGATCGCAGCTTCGGGACCGGTTATGAGCGGGTCAACGAACGTTTCGCCGAGACGGTCGCGCCGCTGATCGAACCGGACGATCTGGTCTGGGTCCACGATTATCATTTGATCCCACTCGGTCAGCAATTGCGTGAGCGGGGCCTCAAGAACCGGATCGGCTTTTTCTTGCACATTCCCTGGCCGCCCTACCGGTTGATGGTGTCCTTGCCATTCCATCAGCGGCTGGTGCGATCGATGCTCGCTTATGACGTGATCGGTTTCCAGACCGTCGAATGGCTGGAAAGCTTCCATCATTATATCACGCATGAGCTAGGCGGGACGGTGGATGCCGACGGGACGGTCCATCTCGATGGCCGCACCGTCCAGACCGCCGCTTTCCCGATCGGCATCGACGACGAAGAGTTCGAAATTGCGGCGGCTAGCGAACAGGCCGCTGCGGCGCGGGAGACGCTCCACCGAAGCGTGGAGGGCAAGAAGCTGATCATCGGCGTCGACCGGCTTGATTATTCCAAGGGGCTGGCCGAACGCTTCCTCGGCTATCGCCGTTTCCTGGAGGAGCATGAGGACTGGCGCGGGCGCGTCTCCTTCCTCCAGATCGCACCTCCCTCACGCGGAGAGGTCCATACCTACGAGCATATCCGCGAGGATCTGGACGAGCTTTCCGGTCGCATCAACGGCGAGTTTGCGGATGTGGACTGGGTGCCGATCCGCTACGTCAATCGGGGCTATCCGCGCGCCGCGCTGGCCGGCTTCTACCGTGCGTCTCAGGTGGGGCTGGTGACGCCGCTCCGGGATGGGATGAACCTTGTCGCCAAGGAATATGTCGCGGCTCAGGACCCGGCCGATCCGGGCGTGCTGATCCTTTCACGCTTCGCCGGCGCGGCGCGCCAGCTTGGCGAGGCGCTGCTGATCAATCCTTATAGCAAGGATGAGATATCCGACGCGATCCGCCAGGCGCTCGATATGCCGAAGGACGAGCGCATCTGGCGTTGGGAAGCGTTGATCGATCCCGTGCGGCGCGAGGACGTGCTCACTTGGCGTCATGCTTTTGTCGCCGCTTTGGCGGGCGGCGAGGTCCCCGTTCCGGAGATTGAGACGGCGACCGGGCCGGAAGGCCCGATCGCCGCCTGATCCGCAAGTTCAGCGGCAGCGAACCTGGCTGCTCTGCTGCTCGACGGTGCGGCCGAGCAGCGCACCGAGCACACCGCCGACGATGGTGCCGCCAGCGCGGTTGCGACCGCCGTCGATCGCGCGGCCGAGCAAGGCACCGGCGCCGGCGCCGATCACGAGACCCGTTGTGCCGTCGTTGCGGCGGCAATAATAGCGACCGTCCGAACCGCGATAGACATGATCGTCCGAGGTCAGCACGCGCTCCTGATAGCGGGGATCGTCGCGATAATAACGCGAGGCGTCATAGTCGCTGACATAGGGATCGTCGTAGCGATTGTTGTAACGATCATTGTAGCGGTTGCGCTGGACCGCAGTCTCGTAACGCTGACGCTCGCGTTCGTAGAGACGCTGTTCGTTGTCGAAGCGACGCTGCGCCTGGTCCCAGCGCTGCTGTTCGGCGCGGGTCTGGGCGGCGGCGGGCGCGGCAGGCAGGGCGGTCAGGCCAGCCGCCGCGACGGCGATGGCAATCATGCTGGTTTTCATCAAATGTCTCCTTACGCGAACGTCACGATATCTGACATGGCGGGGCCACAAAGGAAAGCACTCCGCCGTCCGCCCGGCTTAGCGCGCCACCGGCTGAACGGTTCCCGAACGATTTGCAGGAGATTGTGAAGGAGCCGAAGCAGTGTCCGGACGTTGTTCGGCGATATCAGGAGGAAAGCGCATGAGATTGATCCTTGCACTCCCTCTCGCGCTCGCCGTCGTGGGGTGCAGCGTCGAGAACGATCCGCAGAATGACATGACGACAATTCGCTATGATTCCGCCCCGATCGAGAATGCGGTGGGCGAAGTCGGCAATGCTGTCGAGCAATCCGTCTCCGACATCGGCAATGCCACTGAGCGCGCCGAGCGGGTGATCGACAATGCGCGCGACATGGAAGTCAATGTCGATCTGCGGCGCGGAGAAAACGAAGCGCAGCGCAACGGAAATTAGGAGAGTTGTTCGTTTCTCAATCCGCCCCCAACGCGGAGAACAGGGCAAGCAGCAGGAAGCCGACGCCGAGGATCGTCATGGTGACGGCGAAGGTGGCGGTGAAATCTTCGATGACCTCCATCGCACCGAACAGGGAATCGCCGGTGTCGAGATGCCGTGCTTCCGTGTCGGCGCGTTCGCGAACGATGTGGGCGGCGCGGTAATTTTCGACGCCGCAATAATTGCACAGGGCCGCAAAGGCGCGGGCATCGAAGCGCACGCCGCCGCCGCAGCTCTGGCAATTCCCGTAAGCGATGCCGCCGGTCACGATCGGCGGCGCACTCGCGGCGAGCGCCGGAAATGCGCGCTGCCCCGCGCGCAGGTCTTTCGACAGATTGAGCAACATGATGGAGACGACCATCCACATGATGAAGCCGGCGAAGGAAAACCCCATCAGCATTGTGGCCCAGGTTTCACCCATCGGCGCGAGCAAGCGCTCGATGCCGCTGTCCGGATATTCGACGGCACCAATCAGCAGGATCACGAACATCGCCGGCTGGGCGAATATCCAAAGGAAGAAGAAGGCCCGGGCCGGCCAGCAGGCAAGCAGGCGCGCGATCATCCAGTCGCGGGTCGCGGCGCGCGCCAGGCTGCGCAGGCGTTGACGTACCGCGATCGTGGCGGTGTAGTCTTCCGGCAGTGACGTACGGGTGCGGCAGATCGTACAGGTCATCCGGTCGGTTTCAAGCGCCAGAGCGCCACCGCACCCGCCGCAATTCATCGGCTTGAAGTGTGGAAGGCGCTCGCGCAGGCGGGACAGGGTTCGTTTGTGCTGTCGGCGGTCTTCCCCCAGCGCCTTTTCCAGCGCTGACCAGCGCGCCATCTGCCGATACCAAGCATAGCACGACCAGAGGATGAGCGGGACGAGCAGCGCGCCCTGCAGCAGGAAGATTGTCGTGCTGATCTCGTAGACGCGTTGAGACATACCCAGCCCCCCGGCGCGCGGTTTTCCGCAGCGGAGACTAGGGGCCGGGCGGATGGCCGGCAATGGTTCTCACGAGGTGGACGGAGGCCTTGAAGCCGACGAAATTTCGGCTTCCGCCGGAATCGCAGATGGGGGTCCCTAGTCGACCAGTTCCAGCGCCACTGCCGTGGCCTCCCCCCCGCCGATGCAGAGGCTCGCGATACCCTTCTTGCCGCCGCGATTCTGAAGGGCGGCAATCAGGGTGGCGAGGATGCGGGCGCCGCTGGCGCCGATCGGGTGGCCCAAAGCGGTGGCGCCGCCGTTCACGTTCACCTTGTCGTGCGGGATACCCAGATCGCGCATTGCGATCATCGCGACGGCGGCGAAGGCTTCGTTCACCTCGAACAGATCGACGTCGGCCACGCTCCAGCCGGCTTTGTCGAGCGCCTTCTGCGTGGCCTTGACAGGCGCGGTGGTGAACTTCGCCGGCTCATGGGCATGGGCGGCGGTGGCGACGATGCGGGCGAGAGGCTTGAGCCTGGCCGCGTC
>CAYTMM010000067.1:0-17618 GCA_964438875.1 uncultured Sphingosinicella sp.
AGCACCTGCGTCTTCTCGTTCGCCCGCATCTGTTCGACCAGTTCGGCGATCGCCGCAGGCTGGTCGCCGGCGGGCTGATAATCGGAAACGACGCGCAGCGGCCGGTTCGCCTCGGTCTTCTCCGGGCGCTGCGGCCGATGGGGCACGAATTCCGCGCCGGTCTCCGGTTCCTCAAGGCTGGTGCGGATCTGGATGGCCATCGCCTTCATATGGCTATTCGCGCTGCCCCGCGCTAGCGTCCGCATCCCAGTACAGGAGGGAAACATGTTCTATCGCGTATCCGCCGCCGTCCTCGCCACGGCTTTGCTTGCGGCCTGTTCCGGCCAGAGCGGAAATGACCAGGCCGCCAACGGCGCGGCACCGGCCGAATCCGGTAGCACGGCCGCCACCGGAGATGCCGGTCTTGCCGCGCTCCAGGCCGGCGAGTGGGAAACCACTGTCGAGGTTCTCAGCATGGAGATGCCCGGCATGCCTGCAGGCGCGGCCGCGCCTGCCATTCCGCCCACGACCACGCGCCACTGCGTCACGCCTGAACAAGCTGCCCAGCCCAGCGCCGAATTTTTCAGCGGCAACCTTGAAAGCGCCGGTTGCCAGAGGGAGAATTTCACGATCGCGAACGGACGGATCAGCGGCGTCGTCAGCTGCGCCGCGGATGGAACGACGATCCGTTCCGAATTGAACGGCCAGTTCTCTTCGGACAGCTATGAAATGACGTCTCGGACGCAAACGACGGCCCAGGGGATGACGATGAACGGCGAAACGCGCGTCACCGCGCGGCGCGTCGGCGATTGTCCGGCCGGCTGACGCCAGAAGCGGCCGCCGCGCTATAGCCAAGCGCGGCGGCCGTCGTTACCGTCCCCGCCAATCATATTGAACGGGAGGGGATGAACGATGCGCGCACTCGCCTGCATGTTGCCATTGCTGTTCGCGACCGCCTGCGGCGGCGGCGCCGAAACCAAGACAGAATCCAACGAAGCTGCGGCATCGGCACCGTCGACGATCGAAGCCGGCCTCTGGGAGCTGACGTCGGAAGTCACGCGCTTCCGTCCGACCGATCAGGGGCGTCCCAGGATCAACACGCCAGTCGGCACGCGCGCGACCAGCAGCGTCTGTGTCGGCGCCGATGCCCGCCCGCCCGCCGCCTTCTTCGCGGGCGAGGGCTATCTATGCGATTACGGTGCTTATTATGTCCGCAACGGCCGGATAAATCTTACCTTGTCCTGCGCGCGCGATGGCTTGTCGGGCACGATCCCGATCAGCATCGAGGGGCGGGTCGAAGAAGACGGAGTCGAATTCAGCCGGACCATTCGCACCATGCTCGCCACCGACGGCGACGTCGAGATTGCCGCGACTGTCACCGGCCGGCGGACCGGCGATTGCACGCCCGAGCCGGGCGCCGCCGCGAGCAACGCCGCGCCCCCCGCAGGCTGATCGGCCGACATGCGGACCCGCGCGCTGCTCCCCATGCTGATTGCCTTGCTCGCGGGATGCGGCGGGGAACCGCGCGGTGAAATGAGTGCCAATGACGTGGCCGCCGAACTGGAGACGCTGACGATCGATCCTGGGCTGTGGCAAGTGGCCAGCGAAGTCACCGCCGTCAGCGCTCCCAATCTGCCGATCGCAGCGCGCGACGACATGATCGGGCCACGCGGCCGCGGACAGGCCTGCCTCACGCCCGAAGAAGCCGCGCGGCCGAGCGCGCGTTTCCTCGCCGGGCGCGGCGGCGATCGCTGCGTCTATGCCGATTTCGCGATGGACGGCGGGCGAATGACCGGCACGATGCGCTGCACCGAACCCGATGGCGGCGAGACGCTGGCGCGCATGACAGGCGATTATCGCCAGGAAAGCTATCGTCTGGACATGGTGATCGAGACGCCGGGGCCGGACGGCGCCACCATGCGGATCGAAACGCGGACGACGGGACGCCGCATCGGCGACTGCCCGGTGGCCACGTCCGACGAATAACAGCGAAAAGAGGAATGGGCGAAGGGGCGCCGAGCCGAGTACAGCGGCTACTGCCACGATCCGGAGGGCAATGAATTCCGGCCCAGCCCGGCCGCCTGACATCAACGACGGCGCGGGGGCGCGAGCGCGAAGCGCCAGACCTCGCCATCCGCGTCACACCGAAGTCCGGTCAGCGTCGCCGTCCCGCCCGCCGCCAGCGCGATCAGCAGCCGGTCCACCTCCGGCCCGCGCGGCGCGGCGTCCGGCGCCAGAGCGGCGATGGCACGCAGCACGAGACGGCGGCGCAGCTCGGGCGGTACGCTTTGCATGTCGATCCGCAGCACGGCCCCCTCGGCTCGCGCCCGCTCCGCATAGAGCCGCCCAGCCACCCAGTCGATCGCCTCTTCCGCCTCTGCCAGCGCGGCGGCGCTGCGTGCCAGCGCCGCCGGGTCCAGCCAGTCCGCCTCGACGAGAATGCGCCGCAGCCGCGCGCGATCGAAACGCGGATCGGCATTGCTCGGATCGTCGACCGCCGCAAGGCCGGCCCCGTCGACGATCGTCGCCAGTTCCGACCGGCGCCAGCCGAGCAGCGGGCGGATCACCTCTAGGCTATCGATACGCGTTCGCGCACGCACCCCGGCCAGGCCAGCGACCCCGGCGCCGCGCAGCAGCCGCATCAGCAGCGTCTCTGCCTGATCATCGGCATGGTGGGCGGTCAGCACGCAAGCGCATCCCGTCTCGCCAGCCCATGTGCCCAGCAGGCGATAGCGCAATGCGCGTGCGGCCGACTGGATATTGCCGGAGATCGGCACATCCGCCCTCAAGATGGCGTGCGGCACGCCGAGCTGCGCGCAGATATCAGCGACGAAGACGGCCTCCGCCGCGCTTTCGGGCCTGATACCGTGATCGACCGTCGCCGCATGAACCCCGCCGGGCCGCGCGGCATGAGCCAGCAACAGCAGAGCGAGGCTGTCCGGCCCGCCCGAGACCGCGATCCCCAGCGGTTCGGATGTTCCGCCAGTCAATATCTCCAGATTCGCTCGGAAGCGCGCGACGGCTTCCGGCGCGGGCGGCGGGACGGTCATCCCCTTTCTTTAGACTTCCGACACCGGGTCGGAAACGCCTAGTTCGTGCAACGCGCGTCAGTGCGAGCCTGGGGCAGACGGGTGCGGATGAACTCGCGCATGTTGGGATAGACCTGCGCCAGCTCGTCATAGACGCGGCACGCCTCCGGGCGCCGGTTCAGCCGGGTCAGCGACTGGCCGAGGAAATACAGGCTGTCCGCCGCCCGCTCGCCGCGCGGATTGTCCTGATAATTGGCGAGCAGGATGCGCGCCGCGGTCGCCGGCTGGCCCTGATCGAGCGCGGCACGGCCCTGCAGGTTGCGCATCCAGCTCGTCCAGCGCGTGTTAGGGTGCCGCGTCGCGGCCGCCTCCAGCGCCTGCTGCGCCTGAGCATGCTGCCCGGCATTCCACAGCCGGAAGCCGATATTATAGGCCTCCTCCGGATCGTCCGGCGCGCTGCCTGCAGGCGCAGAAGGTGCGGGCGTCGGCGCGGTGGGCGCCGGATCGCGGCCCGGGCGGGACGGCGGCGCGGCCGGCGGCGGCGTCACGGCGACAGGGGCGCCTTGCTGCTCCAGCCGGTCGATCCGGCCTTCCAGATCCGCGCGCAACCGCGCAATCTCACGCTCGAGCTGGCGGGTGCGGTTGTCATTTTCCTCGATCTGGCCAGTAAGCGAGCGCAACTGCGCCTCCATCGCGTCCACGCGCCCGTTGAGGTTCGACAACGCATCACCGGCCGACACACCGCCGGGCGCGGCCGGGACCTGAGGACGCAGTTCCGGCTCCACAAACTGCGCACGGCCGTCCGGGAAAACGCGACGCTGCACGGCACGCATTTCCTGTTCGAGCCGGTTCACCCGCTGTTCGACTGGGTCGCGCTGTGCCGTGGCCGGCGTGGCGACAATCCCGATCAGCAGAAGGCCGAGAAGATGGAAGCGCATGAACAATCCCCAAAACGCAAAAAGCAGATGATGAAACCCTGTGTTGCCGACAATGCCTGTCGCCAGCCTGAAGCGATGTCTAGGGCGTCGGCGGTTGCGCGGGAGTCGCGGCGGCCTGAATCCGCGCGGCAACGTCCTCGGCACGCAGGCTGACGTCGGAAATGGTGCGCTCGGCGGGCTCAAGCGGGCCGATATCGCGCCCTCCGACCGAAACGCGCAGCACCTGCGGCCGGCCTGTCCGGATCACCGGATTTTGCGCCGTCGCCGGCACCTCGAAGGTCTGGCCGGGCGTCATCGTCCCGTTGAACAGCGCCGGACCGCCGGATGCATCGCCGATCCGGAGCCACACGTCCTGCGTCGCGGTGAGCACGACCGCCTGACCGGCCGTCACCTGCGGCGGTGCAGCGACGGCTTCGTTTGCGGGCGCCTCCGTTTCCGACAGCGGCACGGTGACGCTGCCTGACGCCGCAGCTTCCTGGTTCAGCGTGGTGCGCCAGACCAGATAACCGGCAACCAGCGCGACCGCGATCAGAGCCGCGACGATGGCGAGCATACGGGGCGGCACCCGGGCCGGATCGGCGGGCTCGTAATATTCGGCGGCGGGCGCCTGGCTGCGCATGCCGCCGAGACGATCGCGCACCTCGCGGCTCAGCTCGGCGCCATCGAGCCCGATCGCGTTGGCATAAGCGCGGACGAAACCGACACAATAAGTTACGGCGGGCAGCGCATCCCACTCTTCTTGCTCGATATGCTGGAGATGACGTATCGGGATGCGCGTCTGCGAAGCGATCTGGTCGAGCGGAAGGCCTTTCGCCTCGCGCGCCTGTCGCAGGCGATCCCCGACCGACTGGGGGTTGAACCGATCGTCAGGGCCGTTTTCCGCCATCTGCCGGCATCGCTCCCTTTTTTGGCGTTTTCGGTCGCTGCAAGCCTTCGTCGATGTGCAGCGTCGATGTCAACCGACCGACACCCCATTCTTTTCCGCCCAATCGGCGAGTGCTGCCCGCATATCGGCGGGCGGCGCGTCCAGAAGCCCGCTCATGAAGCTTGTCGCCGCCCCTGCATCCAGCGAGCGGATCATCGCCTTGATCGGACCGACCGCAACGGGCGTGATCGACAGGCGCGTGATGCCGATGCCAATCAGGGCCAGTGCCTCCAGCGCCCGGCCGCCCATCTCGCCGCACACACCGATCGGAACCTTGTGCGCATCGGCCTGCGTCACCACCCGCCTGAGAAAACGCAGGATCGCCGGCGACAGCCAGTCGTAACGCTCGGCCAGACGCGGGTTGGAGCGATCGGCGGCGAACAGGAACTGGGTCAGATCGTTGGTCCCCACCGAGATGAAATCGAGCCTGGGCAGGAGCAGATCGAGCATCTCGGCCAGCGCCGGCACCTCCAGCATCGCGCCGTAGCGAATCTTGGTCGGGAGCGGCTTGCGCCGGTCGGCGAGCCAGGCGCGCTGTTGTTCGACCAGTGTCTTGGCCGCATCGAACTCCCAGGGTTCGGACACCATCGGGAACATGATGTCGAGTTCGCGCCCGGCTGCGGCCTCCAGCAGTGCCCGCGCCTGCGCCTTCATCAGCGTGTCGCGATCGAGCGCAAGACGGAGCGCGCGCCAGCCCATTGCCGGATTCTCCTCTCCATTCTCGCTGGCGTGGAGATAAGGGAGCTGCTTGTCGCCGCCGACATCGACGGTACGGAAAATCACCGGCTTGCCGGCCGCCGCGTCAAGCACAGAACGATAGAGCCGCTGCTGGCTTTCCCGTCGCGGCAGCGTGGCGGAGACGAGGAATTGGAATTCGGTCCGGAAAAGGCCGATCCCGTCGGCGCCGACCGCGTCAAGCGCGGCGACATCGTCGCGCAGCCCGGCATTGACCATGACCGAGACCCGCACACCGTCCGTCGTCACCGACGGCAGGTCCTTGGCAGCGGCATATTCGGCGCGGCGCCTCTGGCCGGCGGCGAAACGCGCGTCGAACGCTTCATGCACGGCCGGAGTCGGGCGCGCGATCGCCGTCCCCTCGCCGCCGTCGAGCAACACCAGATCCCCTTCGGCAACCTGCTGGCGCACACCCCGCGCCCGACCGATCACCGGCACGCCCATCGCGCGCGCGACGATCGTGACATGGGCGGTCAGCGATCCCTCCTCGAGCACCACGCCCTTCAGCTTGCGCCGGTCATATTCCAGCAACTCGGCCGGCCCGAGATTGCGCGCGATCAGGATCGCGTCCTGCGGCAGGCCGCCCTGCGCCGCCGTGCCCAGCTGCCCGGAGACAATCCGCAACAGCCGGTTCGACAGATCGTCCAGATCGTGCATCCGGTCGGCGAGCAGCGGGTCGGAAATCTGGCGCATCCGCTGCTGCATGCGCTGACGCACCCGCTCGATCGCCGCCTCAGCGGTCAGACCGGATTCGATCGCCTCGTTGATCCGGCGCGACCAACCTTCATCATAAGCGAACATCTTGTAGGTCTCGAGCACCTCCTGATGCTCGCCCACAGTGCCGAATTCTGCCTGTCCGGTCATCGCGTCGATCTGTTCGCGCATCCGACCAAAGGCTGAGAGCAGGCGATGGCGTTCCGCCTCGATATCCTCGGCAACGGTATGTTCGATCAGGATGCGCGGCTGGTGAAAGACGGCATAACCCTTGGCCATGCCCATGACGAGCCGTTGCCCGGTCAGCCGCGCCATGCCGGATTCGCGTGCCGATTCGGCGGCACCGGCGGCGCGGTCAGCGAGCCCCGCATTGGCGATCAGCTCGGACAGCACCATCGCCACAGTCTGCAGCGCCTCGATCTCGATCTCGTCATAGGCGCGCGGGTCGGCATGCTGGACGGCGAGCACGCCGATCGCCTGCTCCTTGCGGATGACGGGGACGCCCGCGAAGCTGTGGAACAATTCCTCGCCCGTTTCCGGACGATAGGCGAATTCGGGATGCCCGGCCGCTTCGGCAAGATTGAGCACCGCCGCGTCACGGGCGATCGAGCCGACCAGACCCTCGCCCGGCGCCAACTTGGTGACGTGCACCGCCTCCTGCTTGAGGCCGACCGTGGCGAACAATTCGAGCAGGCCGTCGCGCAACAGGTAGATCGAACAGACCTCGCTCGCCATCGCCTCGGCGATGATCTTCACGACCTTGTTGAGCTTGGCCTGCGCGCCCAGCTTCGAGGCCATCACTTCGTGCAGCCCGGTCAGGATTTCACGGGCGGACGTGAAGGAAGCGGTCGGCATGGACGTTCGCTATCAGAAAGCGGAGGCCGTTTCCAATGCGCGGGTGAGGATTTAACGCGCCAGACCGACGCCGCCGACCGGCTCGGTCTCCGTTCCGCTTTCGAAGCCGGCGATCAGCGGACGGGCGCGGGCGATGACCGCGCGTATCTCGGGGCGTTGCAGCGAGGCGCGATGGCTCTCACGGCTGTCCCAGACCTCGGTAATCCAGATCGCGTCGGCGTCGGAAGCGTCCTTTGCGACGATGTAGGATAGACAGCCGGCCATGGTCTGGCTGCCTTCCAGAAGCAGCGCGATCAGCGCCTCCCTTTCGCCCGCGACGGCGCGCATCTTGCCGATCAGACCGAACATATCCATTCCTTCTTGAGGCGCCGCCATCGCCGGACCGCCGAGCGTCAGCATTGCGGCGCCCGCGACGAAGGTGCGGCGACCGAGCCTGGTCATGCGTGGATCGAGCGCCGTTCCAGCGCCTGCGCCGCCTCGTCCATGAGCAGGTCGAGGATCGCCGCGGCCGGCATCTCCTCCTTCACCATGCCGACCGACTGACCGGCCATGACAGAGCCAGTCTCGACATCGCCCTCTATCACCGCGCGGCGGAGCGCACCGGCCCAGTAATGTTCGATCTGCAGCTGCGCCTCACCCATCTCCACCTTGCCGTCGTCGAGCAGCTGCGCGACCTCGCGCTGCTTGGCGGCGAAGCTTTCCATCTCGCGATTCTTCAGCGCGCGGACTGGGATGACGGGCAACCGAGGATCGATCTGGACGCTGGTGATCGCATCGCGTGCGGAGGCGCGGATGAAGGCCTTTTTGAACGCCGGGTGGGCGATGCATTCGGTGGCGCAGACGAAGCGGGTGCCAAGCTGCACGCCCGCCGCGCCCATCTCCAGATAGCCGGCGATCGCGCCGCCATGCCCGATCCCGCCGGCAACGAAGATCGGCACATCGGCGGCCAGCGGCGGCAAAATTTCCTGCGCCAGTACCGAGGTCGAGACCGGGCCGATATGGCCGCCCGCCTCCATCCCCTCGATCACCAGCGCGTCGACGCCGGAACGAATCAACTTCTTTGCCAGCGCCAGCGCAGGGGTGAAGCAGATCAGCTTTGCGCCGCTCCCCTTGATCCGTTCGATCGCGCCGGGCGGGGGCAGGCCGCCGGCCAGCACGATATGGCCGACATGGTGCTTCGCGCAGACGTCGATCAGCTCCGAAAGCATCGGATGCATGGTGATGAGATTGACGCCGAACGGCCGCGATGTGCGCGCCTTCGTCTCGGCGATTTCCGTGTCGAGCAGATCGGGCGTCATCGCTCCGCAGGCGATCACGCCGAACGCCCCGGCATTGGAGAGCGCGGAGACCAGGTTGCGCTCCGAAATCCAGCTCATCGCGCCGCCGAGAACGGCGTGATCGCAACCGAGGAAATCGGCACCGCGCGCCATCAGGCGCTGGAGGCGGGCACCGCCGCTCACGCGGCTTCCTCTTCGGCATCGAGGCCGTAGGCGGTGTGCAGTACGCGCACGGCCAGTTCGGTATATTCCTCCTGGATCAGCACCGAGACCTTGATCTCCGACGTGGTGATCGCGACGATGTTGATGCCGCGCTCGGCCAGCGTACGGAACATCAGCGCGGCGATGCCCGCATTGGAGCGCATGCCGACACCGACCGCGCTGATCTTCACGACATTGGTGTCGGTCAGGATCTGGCCGAAGCCGATCTCGCTGCGGATCTTCTCCAACTCCGCGACGGCATGGGCCAGCGAGGCAGTCGGCACGGTAAAGGTGAGATCGCTCGCCTCGCCGGGGCGCGGGATATTCTGCACGATCATATCGACATTGATGTTGGCATCGGCCAGTGGCCCGAAGATCGCGGCCACCATGCCGGGACGATCGGGAATTCCGATCAGCGTCACGCGCGCTTCGTTCTTGTCATAGGCGATGCCGGTGATGACGTTGCGTTCCATGTCATTGTCCTCGATGGCCTCGTCGGAGACGATCATCGTCCCCGGCCTGTCCTCGAACGAGGACAGGACCTGCAAAGGCATGTTGTAGCGCATCGCCAGCCCGACCGAGCGGGTCTGAAGCACCTTGGCGCCGACGCTCGCCAGCTCCAGCATCTCCTCATAGGTGACGAGATCGAGCTTGCGCGCGCGCGGCACGATGCGCGGATCGGTGGTGTAGACGCCATCCACATCGGTGTAGATGTCGCAGCGGTCGGCCTTCATTGCCGCGGCGAGCGCCACCGCCGAAGTGTCCGAGCCGCCACGGCCGAGCGTGGCGACCGCGCCGTCTTTGGTGACGCCCTGGAAACCGGGGATAACGGCGATGCCGCCGCCATCGAAGACACGCTCCAGCACGTCCACATCGATCCCTTCGATCAATGCAGAGGAATGGCCGGAGGCACGGATCGGGAGCTGCCAGCCCATATAGGACCGGGCATTGAGCCCCATACCCTGGAGCGTGATGGCCAACAGGCCGCTCGTCACCTGCTCACCGGATGCCACCACGACGTCATATTCGCGCGGATCGTAGAGCGAGGCGGCCTCGCGGCAGAGCTGGACGAGCCGATCGGTCTCCCCTGCCATCGCCGAGACGACAACGGCGATCTGGTTGCCCGCGTCGACCTCAGCCTTCACGCGCGCGGCGACATGGCGGATCCGTTCGATCCCCGCCATGGAGGTGCCACCGAATTTCATAACAATGCGGGCCATGGAACGCGCGCTTAGGGAGCGGATACGGCGATGGCAAGCGCCTCAGGCAAGCCAGTGCGGTATCCTGTCCCCCGCGATCAGCGCATCGACATCGACGCGTTCGCGTACCACCGCCCACTTGTCGCCATCGACCAGCACTTCGGCGACGATGGCGCGGCTGTTGTAGCTGTTCGCCATGACCGCGGAATAGGCGCCGGCGGTGCGGAAGACGACGAGATCGCCGGGCGCCACCACGTCCATCTCGCGCGCCATCGCGAAGGTGTCGCCGCTCTCGCAGACCGGACCGACGACATTGACCACCGCCTTGCCCCCGCGCGGCGCAACCGCGTCGATCGCATGCCAGGCATCGTAGAGGGCCGGGCGCATCAGATCGTTCATCGCCGCATCGAGGATCACGAATGGATGCGCAACGCCCGGCTTTACGCGGATCACCCGGGTAAGCAGCACGCCGGCATTGCCGACGATCAGCCGGCCCGGCTCGAACACCAGCCGCACGTTCCAGTCCTTCGTCACTCGCGCCACCATATCGCCATAGTCGCGCGGGCTGGGCGGCTCCGGCAGATCGGGATCGTAGCGCACGCCGAGACCACCGCCGAGATCGGCCACCGCGATCGGATGCCCCGCGGCGCGCAGCTGTGCGATCAGTGCACCAACCTTGACGAAGGCGGCCTCCAGCGGGGCCAGGCTGGTGAGCTGGCTGCCGATATGGACGGCGACACCCTGGATGCGAAGCCCCGGCAGCGCTGCGACGCGGGCATAAGCGGCGGGCGCATCGCCGATCGCGATGCCGAACTTGTTCTCCGCCTGACCGGTGCTGATCTTGGCATGGGTGCCGGCGTCGACATCCGGATTGACCCGGAACGCCACCGCCGCCTCCAGCCGCAGCGAGGTCGCCACCTGGGACAGCATCTCGGCTTCCTCAAGCGATTCCAGGTTGAACTGGAAAAGGCCACCCTTGAGCGCTCGGGCCATTTCGTCGGCCGTCTTGCCGACGCCGGAAAAAACGATCTTCTCCGGCGCGATGCCGGCGGCGCGGGCGCGGGCATATTCGCCGCCCGAGACGATGTCCGCGCCCAGACCCTCACGCGCCACCGTCGCGATCACGGCGGCATTGGGATTGGCCTTCACCGCATAGGCGATCAGCGGATCGTCGAGCGCGCCCAGAGCCTCCTTCATCACCGCCGCGTGACGCGCTATCGTCGCCGTCGAATAGACATAGATCGGCGTGCCGACCCGTTCGGCGATATCCGCCAGCGAAACGCCCTCGCAATGGAGGACGCCGTCCCTCAGTTCGAAATGATCCATGACGCTGTCGGCCTTTTCCTCTGCGGCGGATGAGTGCAAGGAGATTCGATCATGGCGACGACGATCGACCCCAAAGAGGCCGCCCATTTCGGGACACTGGCCGCCGACTGGTGGGACCCGAAGGGCAGTTCTGCAATGCTGCACCGGCTCAATCCGGTGCGCCTCGCTTATCTGCGCGCACGGATCGACGCGCATTGGGGCTTCGACGAACATGACCTGAAACCGCTTCGAGGCAAGCGTGCCGTGGATGTGGGCTGCGGCGCCGGCCTGCTCGCCGAACCGCTGGCCCGGCTGGGCGCCGAGGTGACGGCGCTGGATGCGGCGCCGGAGAATATCGCAGCGGCGCGCCTTCATGCGGAAGGACAGGGCCTTGCCATCGACTATCGCGTCGGGGGGACGGAGACGCTGGACGGACGCTTCGATCTCGTCACCTCGATGGAGGTTGTCGAGCATGTCGCGGACGTGTCGGCCTTCGTCGCGGGGCTGGCCGGAGCGCTGGCGGAGGACGGCCTGCTCGTCATGTCCACGCCGAACCGCACAGCCCTGTCGCGTCTCGTTATGATCGGCATCGGCGAGGGGCTGGGACAAATCCCCAAGGGCACTCACGATTGGGACAAGTTCCTGACGCCGGACGAGTTGACCGCGCATCTCGCGGCGGCGGGGCTGGAGGTGATCGACGTCACCGGCCTCGGCTGGACCCCGACGCGCGGCTTCCAGACCGGCGACGACGTGTCGCTCAACTATCTGCTGACGGCGCGGCGCACAGAGAGATAAGTTTACTAAGTTGACAGGGTGAGGGGTGTTTCCGGGGCCTGGAGGGCCGGCAGCAAGCGCACGAAAGTTCAGTATCTTCACCCATATGCGCGATGGTGTGCCCGAAAGATTTTTCGCGCGAAACAGACGGTTCAAAGAGCTGGCGAAGCGAGGCCGGAACCCCGATTCGTGGCGAGCGTGACAGAGCATTTCCAACATTGGAAGCGGTCGGAGAGCGGCCGGGACGGTTCGCGCGGATCCGGCTATTGCGGCGCGGCTTGCCCCGCACAGGCGGATCGATCGCCGGACTGGCATCGATCGACGCGGGCCTGCCAGTCCGCGCGCGTGCGCTCATATTCCGCGCGATCGCGGGCAATCCGATCCTCGCGATCCCGGACCTGCTGCTCATATTCGCGGCGACGGCGATCCGCTTCCGCCACACCGGCTTCATAGGCGTTCTGCGCACGGTTGCTGTCATCGATCCGCTGCCGTTCACGATCCAGTTGCCGCGAATAAGCGGTATCGACCTGCTGTTGCCCGGCCGTTTCGCGGCGCTGGCTCTCCCCACTGGTATCTACCTGCTCCTTGCCGCCGCCCTGACCGAGCGGCGCATAATAAAGGGTGCCTGCGGGGCGATCGGCATTCGGGCTGCGCGACGCGGCGCCGGCTGCATAATCCCGCGTCCACCCGGTCTCGCGGACGGTCCAATTGTCCTGCCGGAAAGAAGATATCCGCCGCGCCAAAGTCTCCTGAATATGGGAACGGCTGGACGAAGGCGACGTGCAGGTGGTGCGGCTGCGGGCGTCTGACGTGCCGGCGAGCGGGCCGACATGCGCGCTGAAATCGCCAAGCATCCGATCCCGATCCGCGCGCGTGCTGCGATCGGGAAGGGCGATGACGCCGCTCACATAGTCAGTCCTGCCGAAGGTCGCATAGCAGAACGCATAATCCGCAGCGTTCGCCGATGCGGGGAGAGACAAGGCGAAGATGGCGGCGGCGAAAATTGGCAAGGTGCGCCTGATGATCATGATCGTCTCCCGATCCCGTTGGGTCTGACCCGGACGACGCCCATGATCGGGCGCCCTCGCTGATGGTCGTCAAAGCATGTTTGAAAGCTCAGGGCCGCTGGCCCAGTCGCAGAAGCCCGGCCTCGGATTGATCACGGCTTACCTCGCTGACGTGCGGATTGGCCAGTGCCTCGCGGTAATGGCGCACCGCCGCTGCATTGTCGCCGAGCGCTTCGTAGGCGAGACCGCGCGAGCGGGCGATATAGGCTCGAGCGACAGGCGAAAGGGCAAAGCGGGCATAGCGATCGCACGCCACCAGCGCGCCGGCCGGATCGCCGGCATCGGTGAGATAGCCGCACAGATTGTTCCAGGGGGCAGAATCATTGGGATCGACCTGCGTCGCGCGGCGCAAGGCGGCGATGGACTCATCATACCGCCCCAGATTGCGCAGGGCGAAGCCACGATTGTTGAAGGCCGGGGCCATGCGCGGATCGAGCGCGATAGCGCGATCGGCATCGGCGAGGGCCTCACGCCAGCGGCTGAGCTCGATGAAGGCGCGGGCGCGGTAATTGTGCGCCAAGGCATGGCTGGCATCGGCCGCGAGATAGCGGGTCCAGGCGCCCACGGCCTCGTCCCAGCTCCCTCGGTCATTGTAGATCAAACCGCGTTCGTACAGCGCCCGACGAAAATTCGGATCGGCCCGTAACGATGCGTCGGTCTCCCGCAGCGCCTCATCATAGCGGTGCTGGAGGCGCAGCGACACGGCGATCTCCTGCCGCGCCCAGGCCGGCCGGGGATAATTGCGGTTCAGCGCCTCGCGCAGATCGGCGATCGCCGGCTCGTGCCGTCCCGCCGCCTGCCGGATCAGGCCGCGTTCGCGATAGGCCGCCGGGTTCGGATCCAGCCGGACGCGCTGGGAGGCATCCGCCTCCGCCAGATCGAGATTGCCCATCAGCTGATGGATATAGGCACGCTGGCCATAGCGGCCCGCTTCCCCCCGCTCGGCGATGCAGCGATTGGCCGCGTCGAGCGCCGCCGCATTGCTGGGCGGACGATCCCAGCGGCCGTCGCCATCCGGATCGAGATAGGAATTGAGTTCGACGCAGGGATCAACCTTTTGCGCGGCGGCCGGCATTGCGGTCAGCATCGTGGCCGCGCCCGCCAGCATCAACGCCCGAAAACCGATTTTCCTTGCGTGTTCGATCATTCCCACCCCCAAGTCGACCATCATTCTGCTATCGAAACAAGATGGGAGTGCCGATCTGAATCCCGTCTTAACCTGCAAACCCCGACGTTCCGACATATGCCGTGTGCCTTATTCCCGAGGCTCGCGGCTGAGGCGGGTCATCAGGATGGCGGCGCGCTGGGACTGACGGACGAGGCTGTCGAGATCGAGCCATTCGCCGGGGGCATGGGCATCGCCGCCTGCGCCGCCAAGACCGGCGAGGGTATCGACATTGGCGGCGACGAAGCCCGAATCGGCGGCGCCACGCCGAGCCGGGTCATATTCCGGCATTTCGGGGAGACCGAGATCGCGATTGACCTGGTTCAACCGGGCCAGAATGTCGCGATTGCCTTCGTTCGGCGCCATCGGCGGATAACCGGTCGCCCCGAAGACCAGTTCGGCCGAGGTCTGCGGCAGATGCTGCGCGACGATCGCCTGCATCCGTTCGCGCGCGCGGGCGTCCTGCTCCGGCGTCAGGCTGCGCAGATCGCCGCGCGCGATCGCCCGCTCCGCGACGATATTGGTCTTGCCCGAAGCAGTGACGCGAAAGCCGTCCGTATCGATTTCGGCAGGGGTGCCACCCGCGATCACGCCGACATTGTAGGTGAGATTGGTTTCCGGCAGCTCGCGTCGGAAGGCATCGAGGATGCGCGCCAGCTCGTAGATCGCGCCATAGCCGAGATAATCGGAAAAGACCGTCGAGGAGTGACCAGAGCGACCCGTGGTGGTCAGCGTCCAGTTCGCCGAACTGCGCCGGGCGATGGTGGCGTAATCGCGATCGTCCTGCCGCGCCAGGCCTTCGAATTCCAGCGCCACGTCCGCCCAGCGGCCCGCCTCGATCAGATCGCGACGCGAAATGTCCAGCGGCGCGCCGGGCCGTTCCTCGTCTCCGGTCAGCACGATGCGGATATCGGCATCGCGCAGCGTCCCCGCCGCGTGCATGGCGCGCAGCGCGGCAACAATCACCGCGATTCCGCCCTTGTCGTCGCCAACACCGGGGCCGGTGGCACGGCTGCCTTCGCGGGTGAAGGTCTGGAACGGGCTGTCCGTCTCGAACACCGTGTCAAGATGGGCGATGAGCAGGAGCCGCTTGCCGCGCCCGTTGCCGCGATGATTGGCGATGATGTGGCCGGCCCGGCCCGTCTCGCGCATGTCAAGCCATTCGACCTCGAAACCGAGCGGCTCCAGCTCGGCGCGGACCATCTCGCCCACTTGCGCCACGCCCTCCAGATTGAGCGTGCCGCTGTTCACGTTCACCATCTGCTCCAGAAAGCCGATCGTGCGCTCATGCTCCGATGTCACGGTCTGCGCCATCCGGCGCTCCGTCGTGTTGAGAGAGGCATGGGCCGCGACGGGCAAGAGCAGCAGGGCGAGAAAGACGAACGGCTTCATGCGGAGCTCCCGGTTTCGGCTGGAACCGGGAGCCTAACGGGCGGGATGCGGATCGGCTAGGGGCGGATCGTGAATTGGTAGAAGAGGCCGATCCCCCCGGAGAATTGATCGCGCGAGCCAAGGGTGCGCACCAGAGGTGAATCGGCGGCGTCGCCGATCAGCCGGTCATAGCCTGCATAGGCATAGACGCCCCAGTCGCGCGCTAGCATCTGCGTCAGCCCTGCCGAGACACCGACCGCGTAGAAGCCGCCGCCGGGACGATATTCGGGCAGACCTGTCGCCGCAGCGGCGGCAGGCGTCACGCCGAAATAGGCGCGATGATAGCCGCCGTCGGCGATTCGGGCGCGAGGGCCGATCGAGAAGATCGTATTGTCGCCGTCGCGGATCACGAAATCAGCGGAGATGTCGCCGAGCCAGGCATCGTGCCCGCCAATGCCGCGTCGCCCTTCGGCGCGCAGACGCAGGTTGGGCGTGACGAAGGCTTCGACGAAACCGCCCGCCTCGACAGTGAAGCCGACCTCGCCCACCGGCGCGCCGACATCGCGATCCCGCCGCTTGTTCTGAAACTGCACCACCGGACCCAGATCGAAAGCGCCATCGGAGCCAAGCAGGCCGAAGCCCCAGCCCTGATCCGGCGCCGCAAACTCCATCGGCTGGCCTTCGCGGCGCACATCGAGGATCACCAGCGGGAAAAAATCGACGCCGTCGGCGCCGGGATATTTCGGAAAGACCTGAGCCCCGCCGCCGACCATGACGGTCCAGCCGCGCCCTTCCCCGTCGCGGTCCTGCGCCTTGGCGGGCGCGACGAGGATGAGCGGCAGGGCCGCGGCGGCGAGCGCGAGGGCGCGAACAGGGCGAAATATCATCATCGCGCCTGAACGGCCCGCCGCGCGCTTTGTTGCGCCCGAGCGACACGGATCATTCAAATTCGAGAATCACCGCATCGACGGCCAGACTCTCACCGGGCTTCGCCTGGACCGATTTCACCAGGCCCGATTTCTCGGCGCGCAGGATGTTTTCCATCTTCATCGCCTCGACCACCGCGAGCGGCTGGCCGGCCTCGACCGCATCGCCCTTCGCGACGTGCAGCGCGGTGAGCAGGCCGGGCATCGGACAGATCAGATATTTGGACAGATCCGGCGGCACCTTCTCGATCATGTGACGCGACAGCGCGGCGACATGCGCGGGCAGCACTTCGACGAGATGGCTCGCGCCGTGACTGGTAAGCCGCCACTTGCGGCCGGCCTTCGCGATCTGGACGATGTGCGGGCGGCCATCAACAGCGCCCTTGAAGCGCAGCTCGCCCGGTTGCCAGCCACCGATCACCTCGTGCGGATGATCCTCGCCAGTGCGGTGAATCAGGGTCGCGCCCTCGGCCGGCTCGACGCGCAGGCGGTGCTCGGTGCCGGCGATGCGGACGACGAGATCGGCGGGCGGGGCGACCGGATCACCGAGCTGGCCGCTGATCGCGCCGGCGCGGCGATCGCCTTCATGGCCGATCAGGGCGGCGATGGCGGCGAGATCGGCAAGCAGAGCCGGGTTTGCCGGCGCACCGGTAAAGCCTTCGGGATATTCCTCGGCGATGAAACCGGTGGTGATGTCGCCCTCGCGGAAGCGCGGATGCTGCATCAAAGCGGAGAGGAAATCGACATTGTGGCCGATCCCGTCGATCCGGAACGCATCAAGCGCGCGGATCTGCCGGTCGATCGCCGCCTCGCGGGTCGGCGCCCAAGTGACCAGCTTGGCGATCATCGGATCGTAGAACATGGAGACTTCGCCGCCCTCCGCGACGCCATCGTCGACGCGGGTGCGCAGCTCCGGCCCGCGCCCTTCCTGCGGCGGGCGGTAGCGGACGAGCCGGCCGGTGGAGGGCAGGAAGCCACGATAGGGGTCTTCGGCATAGACGCGATTCTCGATCGCCCAGCCGGTGAGCGTCACATCGTCCTGGGTGAAGGCCAGCGCCTCCCCGGCAGCGACGCGGATCATCTGTTCGACCAGATCGAGGCCGGTGATTTCCTCCGTCACCGGATGCTCGACCTGAAGCCTTGTGTTCATTTCGAGGA
>CAYTMM010000068.1:0-17502 GCA_964438875.1 uncultured Sphingosinicella sp.
GGCGCGCCTCCGGGCTATGTCGGCTATGAGGAAGGCGGCGTGCTGACCGAGGCGGTGCGGCGGCGGCCCTATCAGGTCGTCCTGTTCGACGAGGTCGAGAAAGCCCATGCCGACGTTTTCAACATCCTTCTCCAGGTGCTCGACGACGGCCGGCTGACCGACGGCCAGGGCCGCACCGTCGATTTCACCAACACAATCATCATCCTGACCTCCAATCTCGGCAGCCAGTATCTCTCGGGCCTCGGCGACGACCAGCAGGTGTCGGACGTGGAGGATCAGGTGATGGAGGTCGTGCGCGGCCATTTCCGCCCGGAATTCCTGAACCGGCTGGACGAGATCATCCTGTTCCACCGGCTGAGCCAGGAGAATATGAGCCCGATCGTCGCCATCCAGGTCGCCCGCGTCGGCAAGCTGCTCGCGGACCGCAAAATCGGTCTGGAGCTGACGGACGGCGCGCGCGCCTGGCTGGGCCGGGTCGGCTACGATCCGGTCTACGGCGCGCGGCCGCTCAAGCGCGCGGTGCAGAAATATCTGCAGGACCCGCTCGCCGATGCGATCCTGCGCGGCGACGTGCGGAGCGGCCAGACGGTCAAGGTCGAGGAAGGCGACGGGGCACTGGTGCTGGTGCCGGGAGAGACAGCCGTCTGAGCGGCTTAAGGCATCGCCCCGACGAAATCCTGCGGGTCGAGCCGCGCGCCGTTCCACACCAGGCTCCAGTGCAGATGAGGACCGGTTGCGCGTCCGGTCGCACCGATCGTGCCGATCGGCTGGCCCTGCCGCACCACATCGCCCACCCGGACGGAGGCGCTGGCGAGGTGAAGGAACGCGCTGTTCAACCCCATGCCGTGATCGATGATGACCAGATTGCCTTCCAGGCTGAAGGCGGGCGGCGGCGCCAGTACGACCACGCCGTCGGCCGGCGCGACCACCGGGGCGCCGGCGCCGGCGGCGATGTCGGTGCCGCTGTGATAAGCGGCCGGGACGCCGCCGCGATAGATACGCTGCGATCCGAACCGGCCGCTGATCCGCCCACGCGACGGCCAGACGAAGCGCTGCGACCAGCCAATCGTATCGGATCTTTGGGTCCGCGCCGCGACGATCCGTGCCAGCTCGCCCTCGCGCAGCCGTTGATATTCGGGCGTCGGTCCGCCACGCGGCCTGTCCATGTTGATCCGTTGCAGCGCCCAGGGACGCGGCGCGACACGCAGCGTCTCGCTGGCCTCGCGACCGTTCGCGAAGCGGATTGTTAGCCGCGCCTCCGGCCCCGCATCCCGATCAAAACCGAGCAGAAAGCGACGATCCTGCGCCAGCGGCAGATCTCGTCCGTCCAGCGCCAGCGCGACGACACCCGGCGGCGCGACACCGCGCAGCAGGGCGCCCTGAGCCGGCGGTCGATCGAACTGGAAGCGCTCCGATATGACGTTATCCGCCAGTCCCTGGGCGTCGGCCGACACAGCCGGAAAAGCAACGGCAAGCATCGCGGCCGCGATCCTGGCTGTCCTTGCGGCTCTACGGCCTTTGTCAAAACGCATCGGCATCAGATCGCGAGCTTCGTCCGCACGCCCTTTCGCTTCGCTTAACGGTCAAGGCGGAGGCGCCACATCGAACGCAACGGTCATCCGCTCGCCACCCTGAAACGGCATCGTGCCGTGCCACATGATTGAAGGAAACAGCGCGAGCCGGCCCGGCCTTGGCTCGATCGTCCGGAACGGCGCAAGATCGATACCCAACTCGGCCGGCGGCTGGCCCAGCGCCAGCCAGCCCGCGGGCGACGGGCCCAGCTCCGATTGTTCGGGCACGGCGACATAAAAGGCCGAACTGATCCAGCCCTGGGGATGGATGTGATGGGTATGATGCCCGGCTCCGGACAGGCGAACCGACCAGGAACCCGCGAACCGAATCGGCACATTATTTCCATATCGAAGAATGGGATGGGTGAGATCAGATGGCGTGAAGCCGGCTACATGTGCGCGGACGGTCCGGACGATCAGTTCGCGTAGCGCGCGGATTTCGGGATCGATGCGCGCGAAGAGCGGCCCGTCCGTCTGCGTGCCACCGCGAACTGACTGCCCGATAGGATCGGCAACCATATTGTGCAATTCGCGCAAGCGCGCGGCAAGCGGCGCAATCTCGTCAGGCGCCATGATATCGTAGATGCCGACAAGGCGCGGATCGCCTTCCAGCCAGGACCATCGCTCATCATCGAGCAGACGCCAGACAAGGGCGAGATAGGGCCAGACCTGCCCGGCGTCCGGCCGGCCCGCCAATGGCTCCGCGCGGCGTCCCGCCTCTTCGATCCGTCCTGTGCGAAGCAGATGACGGACGTGCCGGATCACGAACTGCGTCTCGTCGATCGCCGACAGGCGCGCGAACAGGGCGTCGGCGCGCGCCATGTCGCCGATCTCCGACGCACAAAACGCTTCATGTATATCCAGTGTCGGCAACGGCCCGACTGCGCGGCGCGCCCGCGCGACGACCGCGTCCGCAGCCGCATACATGTCGGCATATTCCAGGCGCGCGAGCAGTGCGAGCCAGAGGCTTTGGGAAGCGGGATTGGCGGAGAGCGCCCGTTCGTAGGAGTCCACCACGCGGTCCCGCTCGCCCAACATCCAGCGCAAGCCGGCGATCAGCTCATGTCCCTGGACCCAATCCGGGCTGGTGCGAAGCAGCGCATCGAGCTCCGCTATCGCTTCTTTGCCCTTGCCCTCGGCAAGCTGGGCCGCACTTCGGCTCGCGAGCAAATCACCGTCATAGGGAGACAGTCGCCGCGCCCGTTCGAAAAGCTTTAGGGCCGGTAGACCCGCTTCCATCGTGACGCGCGCCAGTGCGTGGGCGATTTTTGCATCCGCGGGCGCAAGCTTCGCCGCCTCCTGGAGCGCGGCTATTGCCGGCCCGCTATCCCCGGCCGCGCGATGGATCAACCCCAACGTCTGCCACAACATCGCTTCATCGCCATGGCGCTGGAGCGCACCGCGAACGGCATTTATGCCATCTTGATGGCGCCCCGCATCGCGTGCGGCGAGCGCGGTGCGGACAAGCGCACTCAGGTCTTCGCGCACGATTGTCCCCGATCATCAATAGATGAAATATTTCCACCATTGGCCATGGTGGCAATTCTAGGTCCGCCATCTCGGAATGAAAGAGGCGGCGCTGTCGAGTACGCGCAAAAAAAGAGGGCGGCCCCCGCAGGACCGCCCTCCAATTGTCGTATCGGAACCCGGGCTTAGAAGCGCAGGTTTACACCGACCGTGTAGCGACGACCCAGCGGATCGTAGACGGTCGGCCACGTGCCACCGCTGTTGACGGAGGAGGCGCCGATGGTCTGGCCGACGGCCGGCGGATCCTTGTCGAACAGGTTCGTAACGGTGAGCGTGAAGCGCATCGTGTCCGTCAGCGAATGCTGAATGGCCAAGTCAAAGTAATTGTAGGCCGGAATGTTCCGATAGGCATCGACGATGTTCGCCGGGCCGGCAGTGTTCGGAACACCGCTGCCGTCGGGTGCGCTGCCCGCCGGGCGGAGCGGCTCCACCTCGGTCGAGGACAGGTAGCGCCACAGCAGCGACACGTCGGTTTCACCGAAGCTCAGCGTGGTACGCATGTTCCACGTGAATTCCGGCTGCGGCGCGCCGCATGAGGTGCTGTAGTAACCGATGCACTCGCGGTTGATGCCAAGCGGCGTGGCCTGGAACTGGTTCGTCCGCGTCCAGGTGCCGTTGAAGCTCCAGTTCAGGCGAGCGAAACCGAGGTCACGACGATATGACGCGCCCAGATCGAAACCGTCGGTCTGGATGCGGCCCAGATTGGAACGCGCCAGGATCGGGCCGAAGACACGATCCGGCGGGCCGCTGAGACCGCCGGTCAGCGGATCGCGGAAAATCTGCGAGCAAGTCGCCGGATTGGTGCCACCGAAACAACCGTCGATAATGTCCGCCTGCGACGGAACGGAGATCGCGTCCGTCACCAGGATGTCCCAGTAGTCGATCGTCAGCGCGAAACCGGGGACGAAGGACGGCTGGATCACGACGCCGGCCGTGATCGTCCGGGCCGATTCCGGATCCAGATTGGGATTGCCGCCCGTGGTCGACTGGATCTGGCCAGCGACCGGTCCGGGGATCGTGCCGAGCAGGGCCGCCGGAGCACCGACCAGCGCAAGCTGCGCAAGGCAGAGCGTCTGGATATTCGCGGCGATACCCGACGTCGGACCCTGGCAGGGATCGGTAGCGCGCGGCGTCAGCGCGACGACCTGCGGCTGGAACAGTTCGGCGATGTTCGGCGCACGAACCGCACGGGAATAAACGCCGCGGAACTTGATGTCGCGGATCGGCGACCAGCTGCCACCGACCTTCCACGTCCAGTTGCCACCAGAGGTCGAATAGTCGGAGTAGCGGACACCGCCCTCGACGGTCAGGTTGTGGAAGAAGGGACGATCTTCGACGAGCGGCAGGATGAGCTCGGCGAAGACTTCGCGCGAGTCATATTCACCCGTGATCGGCAGGCCAGCAGCGCCGGCGCCGAGCACTTCACCCGGGATCTGCGAGATACCGTCGCCACCCGACGACGCCTTGTAACGGCGATACTCGGCGCCGAGCGCGATACCAACCGGCTCATTGGCGAGCGGGCTTGCCCAGCCGATGTCGCCCGAAATCGTCGCCTGAGCCGAAGCGAACTCAGTAGCGGCAAACGAATAGGTCGGGACGTCAATGAACGCGATCATCTCGGGCGTGATGCTGCCCTCGGGACCGAAAATATTGAACGGAACGCAGCCAGCGGCCGAACCCGCGGGGCAGCCCGCGACCGCTTGCTGCACACGGCTGAGCAAGCCCCAGCCGATGCGGGTCTGGGTACGATCAGATTCGCCGTAACCTCCCGACACATCCCAGTCGAGCGTAGAGGTCAGCGGACCACGGAGACCGGCATTGATGTGGAAGAAGTTGGTCCGGTCGATGCTCCGGCGCGGACCAGCTTCCGTGAAGCGGCGGCCGATACCAACCGACACCAACTCACCGTTGGCGATCGCCTGGGCGCAATCGGTACCAGCGGGCAGGCTGTTCGTCGCCGCGCTGGCGACAGACTGCGCGCAGAGAACCTGCGCCTGTTGCGCCGTCAAGAACGGGCTGTTGAGCGGCTGGTCAACCAACGCGCCGGAGAACACGCCCGCCGGAGCGAGATTGGCCTCAACCGCAGTCCGGACGAACATCGCCTCGGTATAAGCTTCGATCGCCGGCGAAATCTCGTAGCGCGCCTGGCCGTAGATGTTCCAGCGCTCCAGAGGAGTCTGGAAGAGGTTGATCGGCTGGAAGTTGTAGTCCTGCTGCTCGCCGATGATCAGGGTCTGACCATCGAGGCTGACACGGCCGACGAAGGGCGAGAAGATCGACGTCGGCGCTGCCGTCGTCGAACCCTGCGGGAAACCCGTGGTCGTGTTGTTCACAGTGGGATCGCAGCCGAGATTGGCAATCTGGCTGGCCGTGCACTGCGTGGACTGACGCGCCACCAGGCCAATGCTGCGCGCACCCTGAAGAACGGGGTCGGTCTTGGTATAGCCGACGCTGAGCACCGCGTTGCCGCGGCCGTCGTCAAAATTGGCACCGGTCGTGACGTTCACGACATACTGCGCGCCGTCACCGCGCTCGGTGATGCCGTAATTGGCCGAAATGTCGATGCCGGCGAAGTCGCGACGGGTGACGAAGTTGAGCACGCCCGCAACGGCGTCGGCGCCGTAAACGGTGGACGCACCGCCGGTGAACACGTCGACGCGCTCGATCAGAGCGATCGGGATGACGTTAAGGTCGACCACCGCATCGGTGCCGCGCGGCGTGATGCGACGGGCGTTGAGGAGGACGAGGTTGCGGTTTGAACCGAGATTACGGAGATTGGCGCGCGCCGAACCGTCGGAACCGTTATTGGTCTGCGGACCAATGCTCGGCGAGGAACCCGGCAGGTCGCGGATGAAGTCTTCGGCCGAAACCGGCTGCTGGAAGGAGATTTCCTGAGAATCGACAACCGAAACGGGGCTCGACTGCTCAAGGTTGGGACGGGCAATGCGCGAACCCGTGATAACGATCGCCTCGCTAGACGAAGCGTCGCTAGCCTGATCGTCCTGCGCAAAAGCCGGAGTCACCGCGAAACCGCTTGCGCCGGCAATCACCGTCGAAGCGAGCAGCGCCTTCTTCATAATCCTATTCGACATTTGTCCATTCCCCTTGATGGCAAGTCATTCGCCGGTGCGAACGCCCACATAGAACATCCGGGCACATGCCCAGTGATTCATGCGGCCTTCTATGTATGGCGCACCCGAAAGCGCAATCGCATACACCGGTCCGGCTGGAGAATGTGACGGGGCTGTTGCATATTCACCACATATGCGTCGCCCCGCTTATATGCGACAGATACTCCATGTCCGGCGGTCGGCCGCCGAGTATCGGGAAACAGGCGATCCGGAGGAAGGAATGAAACTGGTTATCGGCGCGTCGCTCCTGGCCGCGCTTTCTTCGACCGCTGTCGCCCAGCAAAGGGATGTCGACAACAGCACGCTGATCACCTCGGTGCTGCATTGCCGCGAGCTTGCCGACGATCAGGCCAGGCTACGCTGCTACGACGTGGCTGCGACGGCGCTTGGCGAGGCCTCATCCGCGGGCTCCCTAGTGGTTGTCGATCGAGAGGCGGTGCGTCGGACGCGCAGGGGCCTGTTCGGCTTCAGCGTGCCCCGCCTGCCCTTTTTCAGGGGCGACACCAGTCAGGAGGAAGAGGTCACCCAGACCGAAGGCACGATCCGCACGGTTCGCGCGCTGGATTACGGCAAATGGTCGCTGACCCTCGAGGACGATGCTACCTGGCAGACCACGGAAGCCGATACCCGCAACGCGAATCCACGGCCCGGACAGCCGGTGCGGATTCGCCGCGGCGCGCTCGGCAGCTACATCATGTCGATCGACGGACAGCGCGGCGTCCGCGCCATGCGCGTGCGGTAAGGCAACGCACGGCCACCCCGCCGCCAATGCCGGAGGAACTCAGTTGTTAGGCGGCGCGACCGTGGCACCCCGGGTGAATTCGTTGAAACCCTCTCGCGTTGCATTTTGCAGCCGGATCTGTTCGCGCCGGGTCATGCAAATACGCCGCCGCTGCACACGCGAGCCGACCTGCACATCCCGTCGGCAGACAACCTCATTCATATAGGCTTCGCGCTCTTCGTCGCTGGCATGAGCGTCCGGAGGCTGGTTTGATACCTCCTGGCTGACGGTCGCGCCCACGGACGACGTCACCGCAACCGAAGTCGTTGCGACAATCGCTGCGATCAAGACATAACGCATTCCAGTATCCCTCAATCTATCGCGCCAGGTTCGCCGCCGCAGGGAAGCATAGTCGTGGAAGCCTAGTAACCGTTTCTCCCGCCGGCAAATAAAATACGCAGGACGCTGTATCATTCCCGCCCCTCGGCCTTCACCGATATCTCGGCAGAGACATAGGGCTCCTGCCGCTCGACGCTCCAGTAGCGCAATTCGGCGAGCGGAATCGGCTGCCGCGTGACCGCGCAAATGACATGGTCGCCGGGCACAAGCATCCGGTAGCTACCCGGGAGATAGTGAAGACGGGCTTCCCGCCCCTTGTTCGACATCAGCATGGCGCCCTCCCAATCATAACAGCTTGGGTTGATCAAGCTTGACGGTAGCCGGAGCCGCCTTGCGCGGCGGCGGGGCGGCACTCTCCGCGACCAGAGCGTCGACCTCGGCATCCTGAAATTTGAGCCGCAGCGCCCGTGCCTGCCGGGCGGCGGCGGCGCTCGTCAGCGCATGACCGTCCTTGTCCTTGACGAGGGCATAGCCGCGCTTGAGCGGCAGTTCCGGATGCGCCGCCTCCGCAATGCGCCAGAGCGCCGCCAGCCGCTCGCGCGCGCTGCGATGTACGGCGGCGAGCAGGCTCGGCCGCAGTGCACCGGCGGCATGGCCCAAATCTCCGCGCGACCGGTCGATCCGTCCGCGCAGCGCACGGGGCAGCCGCTCGGCCAATTCGTCCCCCCGCTGGCGCTGCGGCGCGAGCAGCTCCTCGCGCGCCGGCCAGTGGCGCAGCAGCGCCTGAAGTTGCTCGCCGCCGTGCTCGGCGCTCCGCCGCGCCATGCGCTCGGCCCGCGCGCCCAGCTCGCGCACCTGCGCCGCCAGCTCGGCGCGCACCGGCACGGCCAGTTCGGCGGCGGCAGTCGGCGTCGGCGCGCGCCAGTCGGCGGCGAAATCGCACAGGGTGGTGTCGGTCTCGTGGCCGACCGCCGAGATGGTCGGGATCGCCGAGCCGGCAACGGCGCGCACCACCGCTTCCTCGTTGAACGCCCACAGATCCTCGATCGAGCCGCCCCCGCGCGCGACGATGATGAGATCGGGCGGGTCCGCCAGCGCATTGAGGCCCCGCACCGCCGCCGCGATCCTTTCCGCCGCGCCCTCGCCCTGCACTGGGACGGGCCAGAGCAGCACATGGGTCGGGAACCGGTCTTCCAGCCGGTGGAGAATGTCGCGGATCACCGCGCCCGTAGGCGAAGTGACGACACCGATCTTCCGCGGCGCGAAGGGCAGCCGCCGCTTGCGCCCTTCGTCGAACAGCCCTTCGGCGGCGAGCGCCTGCCGGCGCTTGTCGAGCAGCGCCATCAGCGCGCCCTGCCCGGCCAGCTCCAGCCGATCGACCACGATCTGGTAGCGCGACCGGGCCGGATAGGTGGTGAGCTTCCCGGTCGCCACCACCTCGATCCCGTCCTCGGGCTGGAAGCGCAAACTCCCCGCCTGCCCGCGCCAGATCACCGCGTCGATATTGGCGCTCTCGTCCTTCAGCGTGAAATAGCAATGGCCGGAGGCGACCCGCTTGAAGCCGGAAATCTCGCCGCGCACCCGGACATGACCGAACGCGCCCTCCACCGTCCGCTTCAGCGCGCCCGAAAGCTCCGACACCGAAAGCGCCGGCGCGTTGTCGCCCGGCGTCTCGCTTGCTAGGAGCCCGGCGTCGCCGGGAAGGAAATCGTCGTTCATGCCAAGGTTTCACTCATGAATGTTCTGCTCATCGGTTCGGGCGGGCGCGAACATGCGCTCGCGTGGAAGCTCGCGCAATCGCCGCTGCTCGGCAAGCTCCATGCCGCGCCCGGCAATCCGGGCATCGCGGAAGAGGCGGAGCTGGCCGCGCTCGATCCTGCCGATCATCGCGCGGTGATCGATTATTGCCGCCGCCAGTCGATCGATCTGGTCGTCGTCGGTCCGGAAGCGCCCTTGGTCGACGGCCTCGCCGACAATCTGCGCGCGATCGGCCTGCCGGTCTTCGGCCCGAACCGCATCCCCGCTCAGCTCGAAGGTTCGAAGGGCTTCACCAAGGATCTGTGCGCGAAGCACGATATTCCAACCGCCGGCTATGTCCGCGTCACCGATCGGTTGGCGGCGGAAGCGGCATTGGGCGATTTCGGCCTGCCCGTCGTCATCAAGGCAGACGGGCTCGCCGCCGGCAAGGGCGTGATCATCGCCACCACGGCGGAGGAAGCGGACGCAGCGCTCGACACGATGTTCGACGGCACGTTCGGCGCGGCCGGGACGGAGCTGGTGATCGAGGAATTCATGACCGGCGAGGAAGTCAGCTTCTTCGCTCTGGTTGATGGCGAGACCGTCCTCCCCTTCGGATCGGCGCAGGATCACAAGCGCGTCGGCGAGGGCGACACCGGCCCCAATACCGGCGGCATGGGCGCCTATGGCCCCGCTTCGATCTTCACGCCAGAGCTGGAGTCCCGCGCGCTGGACGAGATCGTCCGGCCGACCGCTCGCGCACTGGCGGCGGCGGGCACGCCTTATTCGGGCATTCTCTATGCGGGCCTGATGCTGACGTCGGAGGGCCCGAAGCTGGTCGAGTACAACGCCCGCTTCGGCGATCCCGAATGCCAGGTGCTGATGATGCGGCTGGAGAGCGATCTACTCCAGCTCATGCTGGCGACCGCGAAGGGCGAGCTTGCGGCCGCCCCACCGCCCCGCTTTTCCGACGATGCCGCGTTGACCGTGGTGATGGCGGCCAACGGCTATCCAGGGACGCCCAAAAAAGGCGGCGCGATCGGCGGAATCGACGCGGCCGAGGCGAACGGCGCCAAAGTCTTCCATGCCGGCACCGCGCTTGTGGACGGCTCGCTCGTCGCCAATGGCGGGCGCGTGCTCAACGTCACGGCACTGGGCAAGACGGTGCTGGAGGCGCAGGCCGCCGCCTATGCCGCCGTGGATGCGATCAATTTCCCGACCGGCTTCTGCCGCCGCGACATCGGCTGGCGTGAGGCGGCGCGGCTCAAGGGCTGACAGGACCGCCTGTATGGGGATATTGTGACGGCCACGAACGTTGGGGAAGACGATGCCGGCTTGGGGCAAATTTCTGATCGGACTCGCCGTGGTGCTGGCCGCCGGCTGGGTAAGCCACGGCCCACTCGGTCATGGCGCGGCCTTCGTCGGCAATCTCCAGGTGCAGGGCGACGCGGTGCTCGCGCGAACGCAGGTGCCCGGCATAGCGTTGCGCTTCAACCAGACGCCCCTGAGCCGCCAGGCGATCCTCTCCGGCCCCGCCGACGATTTCCAGCGCGAGGGACAGGGCGAATTTCCTGGAATCAACGACCGGATCTCCGCGATTCCCGGCGTGTCCGGTTTCCGCTGGGAGAATGAGCCATGACCTTGCCGCTGCTCGTCGAAACCTGGCTGCTCGCCGCAGGCGCCTATATGATTGGGTTGGGCTTCGGCTGGGTGCTGTTCAGGCCGAAACGCGAGAGCTTTCTATGAGGCCCCGCATATGCTGACCCTTGCCCAAGCCAATCTGCCCCTGCTCGCCGTCGCCTTCGTGATCGGTCTCATCACCGGCTGGTGGATGTTCCGTCGCCGCAATCGCAAATAGGAAAGCGCGCTTCCCATGACCTTCGACCCCACCACGATCGGCATCATCGTCGCCGTTCTCGCCGTCCTCATACTCGGCTTCCTGGTGATGCGGCCGAAAGCAGCGCCACCGCGCGTCGAACGACGCGAGAGCGAGCCTTATGTCGCCGCGACCGAACGCCCCTATGTGAAAGCACCGAACGCCGACGGCGGCGAGGGCAATGCGGTGACCGACAGCGCGGCCGCGGCGACCGCCGACGTGGCGGGCGTGGTGCTGGGCGTCGATGCGCATCGCGAGTTGCCCGGCGCGGCCGGCGCACCTGACGATCTCGGCAAGCTCAAGGGTGTCGGCCCCAAGCTCATCGCCCGCCTTCACGAACTGGGCGTCGAGCGCTTCGCCCAGCTTGCCGGCATGAACGAGGCGGAACTTGCCCACCTCGACGAACGGCTCGGGCCGTTCAAGGGGCGCCTCGCCCGCGACCGCGTCGCCGAACAGGCCGACTATCTCGCCCGCGGCGACATTGACGGCTTCGAGGAGAAGTTCGGCAAGCTGGGGTAGAATCGGTTTCAGCTGCGCTGGATCGGCACCGGTCCACACCTCCACCCGCCACAAAGCTGCCGAAACGGACCCTTTTTTGCCATTTCGGTGATGCGATGCCGGCCTTCTGCCATTGACCGTTATTGGTTAACGCTTTCATGAAGCCGCCATTCGCCCAGCCGGCCGATCCGCGCCGGGCGAACAGGGGGGATTCAACGGATGGGGGGTGTTTCGGCCCAGGATGCCGCGCGACTGTTCGGGCTCGTCGATCGGATCGCGCAGAAATTTGCCTGCAACGCCTCGGAAGCGATCAACATCGTGCTCAACGCCGCCCAGAGCATTGATTCCGACATCGGGTCCAGGGCGGCGAGCCCGATCGAGTTCGGCGCACGGACCAGACGGATCCGGGCAAAACGGAACGAGCTGTTCGGGGTGCAATCGTTCCGCGATCCTTCGTGGGACATGTTCGTCGACATCCTCGTCGCGCAGAAGCAGGGCCGGAGCATTTCGGTGATCGGCGCCTGTGCGGGGGCGGGCGTTCCCACCACGACGGCGCTACGTCATCTGGATTATCTGATCCGCAGCGGCCTCATCCTGCGGCAGCCTGACGAAGTCGATCACCGCCGTTTCAATCTGAAAGTGTCGGATGACGCGGCGGAAAAGCTGGTGACAATGCTGACTCAGTTACAAGCCTGCGCCTGAGCTCAGCGTATCCGTCCGATGCCGAACGGAAATTGCAAGCCCGCTAGCAGCCTTTCCCCGGCAAGCTCCAGCACTGGACCCGCCGAATGCCTCCGCCGCGCAGGACGGTGCCCGCTGGTGATGCGGGCACAGAAGGACCGCGCCCTGTGCGATGAAATGGTCTGCGATTTCAATCCGCTCGACACGATTTCGATAATCGCTGCAGATCACTCCACGCTGCTGCGGCCGTTCGGACCCGGCGAAGCCAGCAGCTTGTCGATCTTGCGTCCGTCCATGTCGACGATCTCGAATCGCCAATCGTCGAACGCGAAGCGCTCGCCTACTTCCGGAAGATGCTTCAGAACCGACAAGGCAAGGCCGGCGGCGGTCGCATAGTCGCGGTCCTCCGGCAACCGCAGGCCGAGATGATCGGCGAGCAGGTCCGCCGGTGCGGAGCCGGACACCCACCAGCTTCCGTCGTCGCGCTCGACGAACGGCGGATCGGTGTCTTCGTCCTGGTCCGAAGCGAAGACACCGGCCAGCGCGCCGAGCAGGTCCGCCGGCGTCACCAGCCCCTCGAAATGGCCATATTCGTCATGGACGAAGACCATCGGCACGTCCGCCGCACGCAGCACGTCGAGCGCGTCCATCGCATCCATCTGGTCGGGCACGATCGGCGCCGGCCGCATCAGCGCGCGCAGGTCGAGCGGCTGGCCGGCGATGAACGCGGTGACGATGTCACGCGCCTGGACGACGCCGACCAGATTGTCGACCGAGCCTTCCGCTACCGGCAGCCGGCTGTGCGGCATTTCCATCAGCGCGGCGCGCACCGCGTCGACATCCGCATCGGCATCGATCCAGTCGACCTCGGTGCGCGGTGTCATCACTTCGCGGGTTGGCCGGTCGGCAAGCCGCACGACGCCGGAGATAATCGCCCGCTCGCTTTCGTCGAGCACGCCGGCCGTGGTCGCCTCGGCGACGACCATGTGCAAATCCTCCGCCGTTACGTGATCCGAAGATTCGCGGTTCAGCCTCAGCAGACGGAAGACGAGGCCCGTGGTACGGTCGAGCAGCCAGACGAACGGCGCCGTCACCTTGGACAGATAGTGCATCGGCAGCGCGATCACGCTGGCGATCGGCTCCGGCGAGCGCAGGGCGAACTGCTTAGGCACCAGCTCGCCGACGACCAGCGAGGCGTAGGTGACCAGCACGATCACGATCCCGAAGCCGATCGTCGCCGCCGTGGCGGGATCGATACCGAGCAGCGCGACGCGCTGCCCGACCGGACCGCCCAGGCTGGCTCCGGAATAGGCGCCGTTCAGGATACCGACCAGAGTGATGCCGATCTGAACGGTGGACAGGAAGCGGCCCGGATCGGCGGCGAGGTCGAGCGCGGCCTGCGCGCCGGGTCGCCCCCGCTTGGCCATCGCCTTAAGCCGGGGGCGGCGCGCCGAGACGATCGCGAGTTCCGACATCGCGAAGACGCCGTTCACCGCAACCAGAAAGACGATGACGAGGACGTCGAGCCAAGGAAAGGGATCAAGGGGCGCGGGCATGGCCGTTCGGCTTCTCTAGCCGCAATCCTTTCGTTTGCACAACAGCTTCGTCAGGTTTGATTCAAGCCGGGTGCGGAACAAAGCGCGCGCCGGGAGGGTTAACCAGCGTCCACAGACGTCCTGCCAAGGGGATTTTTCATGACAAGTCGGCTTTTCACCGCCGCCGCGGCCACCGCCGCGCTTCTGACCACCACCGCCTGTATCTCGGATCCGAATACGGGCGAGCAGCGCGTGTCGCGCGCCGCGATCGGCGCCGGCGCGGGCGCCATCGGCGGCTATCTGCTCGGCGATCTGATCGGCGGCCGGCGCGACCGGACCGAACGGATCATCGGCACCGGCGTCGGCGCGCTCGCTGGCGGTGCGATCGGCGCCTATATGGACCGGCAGGAACAGGAACTGCGCCGCCGTACGGCCGGCACCGGCATCGAGGTGGAGCGTCAGGGCGACGAACTGGTCCTGCATCTGCCCGCCGCCGTGACCTTCCCGGTCAACCGTTACGACATCCAGCCGCAATTCCGCGCGACGCTGGACGATGTCGCCCGTACGCTCGCCGATTATCCGCAGACGCTGGTCGACATTTACGGCCACACCGATCCGTCGGGCGGCGATTCGATCAACATTCCGCTGTCGCAGAACCGCGCCCGCGCGGTTGCCGATTATCTGGCGCTGCGCGGCGTCAACCAGGCCCGCATCGCTTCGCAGGGCTTCGGATCGTCGCGCCCGTTGCCGGGCAATTACAACGCCACCGAAGCCGAGCGTCAGGCCAACCGCCGCGTCGAAATCCGGGTGGTTCCGCTGACCACCTAGAATCGTTTTCGGCTGCGCTGAATCGTCACCTTTGTTTCAGCTAAGCCGAAACAGACCCTAGAAACGCCGTTCGCGAAAGAACGACCGCAACATCTCCCCGGCTTCGGCTTCGCCGATGCCGGGGTAGATGTCGGGTGCGTGGTGGCAGGTCGGCTGCGCGAAGAGGCGCGGGCCATGCAGCACCGCGCCGCCCTTGGGATCGCCGGCGGCGAAATAGAGCCGCTGGATCCTGGCCAGCGCGATCGCACCCGCGCACATCGCGCAAGGTTCCAGCGTCACCCACAGATCGCATTCGTCCAGCCGCGACGTGCCTAGCGCCGCGCCGGCGGCACGCAGCGCGACCATCTCGGCATGGGCAGTGGGGTCACTTGCAGCCCGCATCGCGTTGCGCGCCACCACGATGACTTTGTCGTCGCGCATCACCACCGCGCCCACCGGCACTTCCCCTTCCCGTGCCGCTGCAGCGGCCTCGGCCAGTGCCAGTCGCATCGGTTCGGGCAAAGGAAAACTCATTCCCCACTGCTAGCCGCCTGGCACGCGGCGCGAAAGCCCGGCGATTCTACTGCGTGTTGGCTGCAGCCTGCGCCTGGCTATTGCCGTCGGTGACGGTGATGCTGGGAAGGCCGACCTCGCGATTCTCGATGCGGATGGCCGGCACCTGTACATTGGTCTGGCTCGTGCCGACCTCGATATCGCGGGTTTCGACCTGAATGCCGTTGCCCTGCTGACGCAGGTTCACGACACCGGTCATCACCAGCGCTATGGCGATCACGATCACCAGAACGATGAGAAGTAACAGGGTCCGCAGCATGAAATCCTCCCGTCGCGGAAATCCGCATTTGCCGATCAACGAAGACGCGGGCATTTGGTTGCCGGACCGCAACGAGAAGCGCGAAGTCCTGGATGGTTGACGAATCTCCTCCCGCCATCTATCTGCGCCCCGCTTTGAAGGGACCTATCGGGTCCGATTCCAGGAAGAGATCGACATGTCGCGCATTTGCGAGCTGACCGGCAAGGGCCGGCTGGTGGGTAACAATGTTTCCCACGCCAACAACAAGACCAAGCGCACGTTCCTGCCGAACCTGCAGAACGTGACCTTGATCTCCGACGCGCTCGGGCGCGGCGTGAAGTTGCGCGTGTCGATGAACGGCCTCCGCTCGGTCGAGCATGTCGGCGGCCTGGACAACTGGCTCGCCAAGACCTCGGACGAGAAGCTGAGCCTCAAGGCGCGCCGCCTGAAGCGCGAGATCGCCAAGAAGCAGCAGGCCGAAGCCGCCTGAGCTTTCGTTCGTCGTCCCGGACTTGATCCGGGGTCCATGAACACCGGGCTTTCGGATTTTCCCGGTCCGCGTTCATGACTCTTGGCATTCGTCAGGATGACGAATCACATAAGCCCGTCATTCGGCCAGTTCGAATTCCAGTAGCAGCGTGCGCTGGAATCCCATGAAATTATCGTCGGAAGCGATTCGTACGATCGTGCGCCCGCCTTCGCGCGCCACGCTCAGCGCCTCCATATTGTCGGTGGTCAGCGGCCGCGCGAATCGCGCCAGTTCGCGCCCCTCGATCGTCGCGCCCTGTCGCCATTCGGGCAGGTCGGCGATCGTCAGCACCGCCGGAAAGCGGCCCAGGTCCGCCCGCCGGTTGAGGATCAGCAGCCGGCCGTCCGGCAATTGCGCGGCGTCCGTCGCCCGATAGCCCGGCACGCGGCGATAGCGCCCGGTCAGCGCGCGCGTGCCCCCCACCGCCGGATCGCCATCGAACAAGGCGACGCGGCTATATTCGTCGCCTCCGCCCTCCTCGATCGCGAGGAAGCGCCCGTCCGCCAGCCGCGCCAGCGATTCGGGCCCGCTATTGCGCCCCCAGCCACGCATCGCCGCCGGCCGCGCAAAGCCTTCCAGCCGCCAGTCGGACCGCCGGTGGCGCGCGATCAGATTGTGCCGCTCGAACGCCACCCACACCGCATCGCCATGCACCGCCAGCGCCTCCGCGTCCCGGTCGCGCCTGCGCAACGCCGGCGCATGGCCGAGCGGCAATGCGATCACCCGCACGCGCGGCTGCCCGGCGCCGGGCAGCGGGAACAGCAGCACGTCGCCCGAATCGCTGATCGCGGTCACCTGTCCGTTTTCGACATGCATCGCGGAAATGCCGCCGAAGCGCGGCTGGTCGCTGTGCAAAGCCCAGCCGCGACGGAAGACGAGCCCGCCGAGCCGGCGCTGCGTGAGGTCCCTGGGGTTGAGGGGAACCGGCGTGGCAATCACTCGCCCGTCGGCGATCGGAATACGGTCACGAAGCGGTTCCGGCGCTATGAAGGTGGTCAGCGCGAAGAAACCGCCGAGCAGCCCGAGCAGCCGCCACGCCTTGGGCGGACCACGTCTTTCGTTCAGAAAAGTCGGCGATTTCATGAACAAACGCTGTCGAACGCATTCAGCGCCGGATCAACGCGACAATGCGAAAAGAGCGTCATGTCATCGACGGACCGCCTCCCGAATCGGGGCCCGCGGCCGGAGAGACGGAAGGAGGAAGATACCATGTTCAAGAAGCTCGCACTCTCCGCCGCCGTCGCCGCCACGGCCCTGACCGCGCTCCCTGCCGCTGCGCAGTCGCAGAGCCGTCACGGTTATTACGACACCCGTGGCTACGACTATCGTAACTATGACCGGCGCTACGACAATCGGCGCTATCAGAACAACCGGTATGACAGCCGCGCTTATGCCAATCGCTACGACAATCGCCGCTACAATAATTATTACGGCCAGCAGCGTTGCAGCGGCGACACCGGTACGATCATTGGCGCCATCGCCGGCGGCCTGCTCGGCAGCCAGGTAGCAGGCCGGGGCGATCGCACCGTCGGTGCCCTGATCGGCGGCGCAGCCGGCGCACTGGCCGGCAACGCGATCGACAAGGGCGATTGCCGCCGCTGATTTGCCATCCACCCAGGTCGTCCTCCCGTTGCGTAACGAGGACGGGGCCGGTCGCCCGAAAGGGCGGCCGGCCTTCTTTTGCGGATATAAACATATCTTTATATCCGGGCACAGGACTGTCAACCCGGATATAAAGA
>CAYTMM010000069.1:0-16785 GCA_964438875.1 uncultured Sphingosinicella sp.
GGCCGGGTGGGGGTGCGGGCCGGTGCCGCCTCTGGTTCAGCCTTGCTGAAACAGACCCTAGAATCGGAAGGAGTGGGTTTTGAGCGGTGCCCACGAGCCGCTCGAATAGCGCCACGAGGCCAAAGCACGGATTGCCAGCGGGCGCGGTTCGAAGGCTGCCTGAAGCCGGCGCTGCAGCGCCTTCGCCGCGCGGGACTCCACTTTGTTCTGGATGGTGATGTGCGGCCACCAGCGCGCCGCGTCCTGCGGCGTGAGCAGACCGTGAAAGGCGTCAGCCAGATCGTCCCGGATCGCGGCCAGCCCCTCGCTTTCCACCCTGAGCGCCGTCCCTTCCCCCAGATCGGCGATGCCGGCGATCATCGCCGGGGGCGGCGGCGCGGCTACGGCGGCCGAAAGGCGATCCGACAGTTCGTCCTTCAGGCTCGGCGGCAGGTGACGGAACAGGGTCAGATGCGCCGGCACGCGGTTCAACGCCGGCGGATAATGTTCGCGCCGCAAGTGCTGGAGCCAGCCGTCGTCGCCGGGGCCGAACAGAGCCGTGACGATGATCGGTCCTCCGGCAAGGGGCGGAGTCAAATCTCCACCTGGGAGCCCAATTCCACCACCCGGTTCGGCGGCAGCTTGAAGAACTCCATCGCGCTTTCGGCGTTGCGCAACATCCAGGCAAACAGCTTCTCGCGCCAGATCGCCATGCCGGGCCGCGAAGAGGTGAGCAATGTCTGACGCGCCAGGAAGAAACTGGTGTCCATCATCCTGAATTCCGGTCCACAGCGCTCGACGTCCGCCAGCGCCGCCGGCACGTCCGTCTCCTGCATGAACCCATAATGGATGATCAGACGGAAGAATCCGCTACCCAAGTCGCTCGTCTTGAACCGGTTCGTCTGATCCACATAGGGCACGTCCTCGATCCGGACCGTCACCAGCATGACACGCTCATGTAGCACTTTATTGTGCTTCAGATTGTGGAGCAGCGCGTGCGGAATGCCGTCCGCCGCTGTCGTCATGAACACCGCGGTGCCGGGCACCCTGGTCGCACTCGCCGCTGCCGATTTGATGAAAACCGATGCGGGCATCGCCCCCTCGTTCATCCGCTCGATCATCAGCTTGCGGCCCTTCGACCAGGTGGTGAGCAGGATGAAGATGACAACACCGACCAGTAGTGGGAACCAGCCGCCGTCCGGTACCTTGGTAAGGTTCGCCGCGAAATAGGCGATATCGATGAAGAAGAAGACGGCTAGCAACGGCAGAGCGTAGACCGGCTTCCAGCGCCAGACTGTGAACAGCAGCACCGCCAGCAGGCAGGTGTCGATCAGCATCGCGCCGGTCACGGCGACGCCATAGGCCGCCGCAAGATTGCTCGAATTCTGGAAGAAGAGGACCAGCAGGATGACCATCACCATCAGCGCGTTGTTGACCAGTGGAATGTAGATCTGACCGGACGCCGACGCGCTGGTGTGCAGGATACGCATGCGCGGCACGAAGCCCAGCTGGATCGCCTGTTGGGTCACCGAGAAGGCACCGGTGATCACCGCCTGGCTGGCGATGATCGTGGCGAGCGTCGCGATGAAGACGAGCGGCAGACGAAACCATTCGGGCGCGAGCATGAAGAAAGGGCTGGAGATCGACGCAGGATCGTGGATCAATAACGCGCCCTGCCCCATATAATTCAACATCAATGCCGGCAGTACGAACAGGAACCAGGCATTGCGGATCGGCTTGCGGCCGAAATGACCCATGTCGGCGTACAACGCTTCCGTACCGGTCACGGCCAGCACCACGGAGCCCAGCGCCAGGAACGCCAGCCACTGGTCGATCACGAAGAAGTTGAAGGCATACCAGGGATTGAGCGCGAGCAGGATTTCCGGGTGCGCCGCAATGCTGATCCCGCCAAGTGTCGCCAAGGTGACGAAATAGACGATGACAACGGGGCTGAACATCTTCCCGATCCCCGCTGTGCCGCGACGCTGGATCAGGAAGAGACTGAGCAAGATCGCTATGGCGATCGGCACCACCGCCGGCTGCAGCCCCGCCTCTACCACTGTCAGCCCCTCCACAGCGGAAAGAACCGAGATGGCGGGGGTGATCATCGAATCACCGTAGAAGAGCGAACAGGCGAACACGCCGAGCAGCACGATGCCGGCCGACCAGCGCATATTGCCCTTGCGCGAGACAAGCGCGAGCAGCGCAAGGCTGCCGCCCTCTCCCTTGTTGTCGGCGCGGGTCAGGATGGTGACATATTTGACCGCGACCACGATCATCATCGACCAGAAGATCAGCGAGACGACGCCGAAAACATGAATGCGGTCGATCGCCAGCGGATGCGCACCGGCGAAGGTTTCCCGGAAGGCATAAAGCGGGCTCGTGCCGATGTCGCCGAACACGACACCGAGCGCGAGCGCGGTCATTCCGGCAACGCTGGCCTGCGGATGATGGGGGTTGGTCCGCTCCTCGAGCGGCTGGGGACTTGTGTCACTCATCGGCAAGGATCGGATTGGCGCCCGAACACCCCCCCAAGCGCGCCCTGACGGGCCAAAGCGCCGGGCGCATTAGCACTGTGCTTGCCCCACCGCAACGGCATGAGGCCGGCCGGGCATGTGAGCCAGCGCCGAAAGCGACTTTAGAGATCGGGCGTAAGCGTTCGGATGGTGAACTGAGTGACGAGTCGTTGAACTCCGGGCAGGGTCGACAGGATTTCCCGATGGATGCGCTCATAACTGTCGCCCTCGCGAACCAACACCTTGATAAGATAATCGGATTCACCACTCATGAGATGCGCCTCGGCAATCTGGGCAGTGCGCCCGAGCGCCTCTTCAAACGTGATCATCGTTCCCTGCCGCTGGTCCACCAAGGTCACGGAGACAAAAACGGTCGACGGATTGCCACGCGCCGCCGGAGACAGGCGCGCGCGATAGCCCAGGATCAGCCCCGAATCCTCCAGCGCCTTCACCCGGCGATGCGCCGCAGAGGGCGAAAGGCCGACTCGCTGGCCGATCTGTTCACTGGTCCGCGCGGAGTCACGCGCCATAAGATCGATAATCTTGCGGTCGAGACCGTCCATTCGGGACAATATCCTCTAATTATTGATTATAAGCAATATAATTGCAAATCCTCTTGGTGTCGTGACAGAATTCACAAGCACTTCCCGCCGCCATTGGAGTAACGAAGTCCCGCATAAATTTTCTTAGGGAGAGGCGACATGCGCATCGGCGTACCTAAAGAAATCAAAGACCATGAATATCGCGTCGGCCTGACTCCGCCTTCCGTGGCGGAGTTGGTCGCAGCCGGCCATGAGGTGCTGGTCGAGACCGGAGCCGGTGCGGGCATTGATTTCGAGGATACCGACTATATCGAAGCCGGCGCTAAGATCCTCGGGATCGCCGCCGAGGTCTTCGCCGCGGCGGACATGATCGTGAAGGTTAAGGAACCGCAGCGGCAAGAGATCGCCATGCTGGAGCCGCGCCACATCCTCTTCACCTATCTTCATCTCGCGCCCGATCTTGAACAGACCAAGGGGCTGCTCGCCTCCGGCGCGACCTGCATCGCCTATGAGACTGTGACGGCGAAGGATGGCTCGCTGCCACTGCTGAAGCCGATGAGCGAGGTGGCGGGCCGCATGTCCGTTCAGGTCGGTGCGCATTATCTGGAGAAGGAGCAAGGCGGGCGCGGGGTGCTGCTCGGCGGCGTTCCCGGCGTGGCGCCCGGACGGGTCGCGATCCTGGGCGGCGGCGTCGCCGGAATGAATGCAGCGCAGATGGCGGTCGGCATGCGCGCCGACGTCACCATTTACGACATCAGCAATGCCCGACTGGCCGAGCTCGACATGTTTTTCGGGAGCCAGATCAAGACCGCCTATGCCAGCAAGGCGGCGATCGCGGCTGCTGTGCGGCAGGCACATCTCGTCATCGGCGCAGTACTTGTGCCCGGTGCCGCCGCCCCCAAGCTCGTCACCCGCGACATGCTGAAGACGATGAAGCGCGGCTCCGTACTGGTTGACATCGCGATCGATCAGGGCGGCTGCTTCGAAACCTCGCGGGCGACCACCCATAGCGACCCGGTGTTCGAGATCGACGGCATCATCCACTATTGCGTGGCCAACATGCCGGGCGCGGTGGCGCGTACCTCCGCTTTCGCACTTAACAATGCAACCCTGCCCTTCGCGCTTAAGCTGGCGAATCTGGGCGCACAGGCCGCGATGAATGCCGATCCGCACCTCGCCAACGGCCTCAATGTGTCGGGGAGCAAGCTGCGCTACCAGGCCGTCGCAGAAGCGCTCGGTCTGCCCTACGAAGCGGCCTAAGCGATCCTATTCCGCCGTCGGTGCCGGAGTTTCCGGCACCGGCGGGGCAGCCGGACCGGGAATTTGTCCCATCATCCGTGCCTGTTGCAGCGCGTTCAGTCGTTCCTGGATCGTCGTGCGATATTCGGCCTCTTCCGGCGCTTCGGCGAGCAGCTGACGCCAGATCTGTTCCGCCTGATCGTAATTGCCACCCTGCGCCAATGCGAGGCCGTAGAAAAAGCGCGGCCCTGGGTGATCCGGTGCGATGCGCTGCGCGCGCTGGAAAGCGAGCTGGGCGGCCGGGCTCATCATGCCGTCGCCGTGAACGACCAGCGCATTGCCGAGGCCAACCCACAGATCAGCATTTTCGGGCATTTCACGCAATCCGCGCTGGATGAGCTGAACCCCGCCACGCGTATCGCCCCGTCTTTGGTAGCTTTCCGCGATGGTGAGCCAGTTGGCCGCCCGATCGAACCGGCGACCAAGCACGTCCTCGCGCAATTGCGCGAACTCGCTGTCATCCTGCGGGATGCGCGTCGGCGGCGGCTTCGGACTGCCTGGCAGATCGGGACGCCCTTGCCAGGCATAACCCGCAAGCGCCAGCAGCAGCGCCGCGCCGATGAACTGCCATACGCCCTTGTCCTTGCCGACGAAGCGCCACAGCCCCGCTGCGACAACCAGCGCCAAGCCGGTCATTGCTATCCAGCCCATCAGCTTTTCCTCCGCCGCTTGAAGCGGCCGCGCACCAGCCACAGACCGAACAAAACGAGCAGCACGGGCGCTGCCCAGAGCGGCCAGGTCATGCCGTCGAGCGGCGGATCGTATGTCACCCAATTGCCGTAGCGAGACACGAGCCAGGCGCGCACTTCCTGCGGGCTTTCGCCAGCCTGGATGCGGGTGCGGATCAGAGCGCGCATATCGCCCGCCATCTCCGCGTCGCTGTCGCCGATCGCCTGACCCTGGCAGACAAGGCAGCGGATCGTGTCCATCAGCGCCCGGGCCTGCGCTTCCTGCCGCGCGTCGGGCAACTGCTTGTTCGCATATTCCGCCGCAGGCATCAGCGAATCGGCGAATGCCGGCGCAGCGACCACCAAAGCCGCGGCGAGCAACAGCGCCTTCATCGTGCCGCCTCCCAGGCCGCGAGGATGGCGGGCACATCGGCATTGGTGATCGCGCCGATATGCTGGTGGCGGATAACACCCTGTCCGTCGATCACGAACGTTTCGGGCACGCCGGCGGAACCCAGATTGAGCTGCACTTGCCGGTCGTTGTCTGCGCCGATTGTCGCGAAAGGATCGCCATAAGTAGTGAGAAAAGCAGCGAGATCCTGTGGCCGATCGCGCACCGCGATGCCATCGATCGGCACGCCGCGCCGCGCCAGTTCCTCAAGCTGTGGCGCCTCCGCGCGGCAGGGAATGCACCAGCTCGCGAAAATGTTGACGACGCGCGGTTCGCCCCGGCGCAGGGAGTTGCTCGACAGGCCCGGCCGCCCGGGCAGCGCACCGGCCAGCTCGAATTCCGGCACGCTCTGGCCGATCAGAGCGGAAGGTACGGTGCGCGCCACCGGGGCATAAAGGCCGATCGCGAAAATCACCGCGAAGACCACGAAAACCGACAGCGGCACCCAGATGATCAGGCTGCGCTTCATGCCGGCACCGTCTCGGGCTCGGTCGGCGCATTTGCCTCCGCTTTGGGCGCGATCTTACGCTCGCGCCGCAGCCGGCCGATCAGCGACAGCACGCCGCCCAGAGCGACCATGATACCTCCGAACCAGATGAGGGTCACGAACGGCTTCCACCACAGGCGGATCTGCCAACGGCCCTGCTCGTCCTCCTCGCCGACCGCGACATAGAGCTGCCCATTCCAGTGCGTGGTGATCGCCGCCTCGCTGGTCGGAGTCGGCGGCGAAGAGAACATGCGCGCCTGTGGGCGTAGCTGGAACTCGCGGCCATTCTCGCCGCGCCGTGCCGTGAGTCGTGCCTCGATTGCCGTCCAGTTCGGCCCGGCGATCGGCGCGACACCGTCGAAGCGGACGCTGAAATCACCGACATGAGCGATCTGACCGGGCCGGGCCGCGATCAAGGTTTCCTTGGTGAAGGCGCTCTCGCTCGCCATGCCGATCATGCTGACGGCAATGCCGAGATGAGCGATGACCATACCCCAGATGAAGATCGGCGTGCGGCGCAGATTGCGCTTCCAGAGCGGCGCGACGCTGGCGGCGGCGACACCTGGCGCAAGCGCGAGACCCAGCAACGGCAGGATACCCGCGTCCGGTGCGAAGACAAGCAAAGCCGCGAAAGCAAGAGCCGTGACGAGAACCGGGATCAGCACGCGGTTGCCCAGCGCCTTCACCCGGTCGCTGCGCCAGCGCAGCAGAGCCCCCGCGCCCATGATCGCCACAAGCACCAGCGCGACAGGGCCGGCCGCGCTGTTGAAATAAGGCGGTCCGACCGAGAGCTTTTCACCCGTCACCGCCTCGACAGCGAGCGGATAGAGCGTGCCGACAAAGACGATTCCGAGGATGACCGTCAGCAGCAGATTGTTGGCAACGAGCGCGCCTTCGCGGCTCACCGGATCGAATTGCGAGCCTTCCTTCACCGTACCGATACGCAGGCCGAACAAAGCCAGCGCGCCGCCAATATAGAGGATGAGCAACGCGAGAATGAAGGCACCGCGCTGCGGATCGACGGCAAAGGCATGCACACTGGTCAGGATACCGGAGCGGACGAGGAAGGTGCCGATCATCGACATGGAAAAGGCGACGACGGCCAGCATGATCGTCCAAGCGCGCAGCCCGTCGCGCGTGGCAAGAACGGTGACGCTGTGCAGCAAAGCCGTCGCGGCGAGCCAGGGCATCAACGAGGCGTTCTCGACCGGATCCCAGAACCACCAGCCACCCCAGCCCAGTTCGTAATAAGCCCAGTATGAGCCTGCGACGATGCCGATCGTGAGGAACACCCAAGCGGCGAGAATCCAAGGCCGCATCGCGCGGGCGAAGGCCGGGCCGACATCGCGGGTGACCAGCGCTCCGACCGCGAAGGAGAAGGCGATCGAGATACCGACATAGCCGAAATAAAGTGTCGGCGGATGAAAAGCCAGGCCCGGATCCTGGAGCAGCGGGTTAAGCCCGTTGCCTTCGACCGGCACGGGGCTGAGCCGCGTGAACGGATTCGAGGCCATCAGCAGAAAGGCGTAGAAGCCCAGCGCGATGGCCGCCTGAGCGGCCAGAGTCGCGATCAAGGTATCCTGCCGCAGCCGTCGTTCGAGTGCGGCGACCGCTGCTCCCGCCACGGCAAGTACCGTCACCCAAAGCAGCATCGAGCCTTCGTGATTCCCCCAGGAACCGGCGAATTTGTAGAGCCAAGGTTTGGCTGAATGGCTGTTCGCCGCGACCAGCTGGACCGACAGATCGGTGCGCAGAAACAGCCAGATCAGGATCAGGAACGCGAGTGCGGCGAGCAACCCCTGCGCCACAGCGAGCGGCCGTACGACACGCAGGAGATGCGCCCCGCCCGGCCGGAGCGCCGCAACGCCCAGGAACAACTGGAGCAGCGACAACGCTGCCGCCAGCCACAATGCCGCAAGCCCCCCTTCAGCGATCATCCGGCTTTACCTGCTTCCCGCTGGGCCTGCGGACCAAGCCGCGGCGGCATGTAACTCTCGTCATGTTTGGCGAGAATCTCGCTGGCGACGAAGCTGCCGTCGGGCTGGAAGCGCCCCTCGGCCACGACACCGCTATTCTCGCGGAACAGTTCCGGCGTGATCCCGGTATAGCGCACGGGGATCGTCGCATCGCTTTCGTCCCCGACCAGGAAATGGATGGTCAGCCCGTCCGGCTGGCGCTCGATCGAGCCGTCCCGAACCATACCGCCGATCCGCACCGCCCGATCGAGCGGCAGGCCCTTGCGCGCAACGTCACGCGGCTCGTAGAAGAATGCCGCCTGATCCCGCATCGCCGACATGGCGAGCATGATCGCGCCGAAGACCGCGACAGCCGCGAGGCTCAGCAGTATCAACCGCTGGTTCTTGCGCTTCATGAATCCCGCCTCAATTTCTCGACCTCTCCCTCGGCACGGCGCATCGCCGTCCAACTCCACAAGGTCAAGCCTATCATGGCAGTCAGCGCGATCGCATAAGCGGCGATAATGAAGGGCCAGTGGTTCATGACGCCGCCATCCTGCGCATGCGCGCCTCAAGCTTTACGCGCGCCAGATCGGTCCGCATCCGCATCAGCACGATCGCGCCGAACAGCAAGGAAAAACCAAGCGCCGATGCGAGCAAGGGCCATAGCATAGAGGCGTCGATCGACGAGCGCCCCTGCACGATGTCGATGCTCTGCCCCTGATGCAGAGTGTTCCACCACACCACAGAATAGCGGATGATCGGAAGGTTGATCGCCCCGACCAGGCCGAAAATAGCGGTGATCCGCCCTTCCCCGCCCTTCTCCTTTTCCGCGCCGGCGAGCGCGATATAGGCGAGATAGAGGAAGAGCAGGACGAGCATCGAGGTCATCCGCCCGTCCCATTCCCAATAGGTGCCCCAGGTCGGACGTCCCCATAGCGAACCGGTGACGAGGCAGACGAAAGTGAAAACCGCGCCCGGCACCGCCAGCGCGCGGCCCGCCACGGCAGCGAGCGGATGACGCCAGACGAGTTGCATCAGGCTCGCCACCGCGATGCCGGTCCAGCCCGCCATACCCAGCCAGGCCGCGGGGACGTGGATATAGATGATGCGCGCGCTTTCGCCCTGCAGATAGTCCGGCGGGGCAACGAACAGCCCGTAGATCAGCGCACCCAGGATCAGCGCCGCCCCTGTCCAGCCCAGCCAGGCCGTGAGAGGTCGCGCGATTTTGAGGAAACGAGCCGGATTCGCGTAAACATGCATGCCGGACGATTGTGTAGCGAAGCCATCTCCGGTGGGGAAGCACCTTGCACACCGTCGCGGGTCAGCGCAGGACGGCCCCGCTCATGACCGATCCGATCCCGCCCCGTCAGTCACCAACATTCGGGATCGCGCTCCGTATCGGCGCGGCCACCAGCTTCGCCTTTATGGCCGCCGCGATCAAGCTGGGGCACGAAACGGGTATCCATCTGGTTGAGCTCGCTTTCTATCGCTTCGTCTTTGGCCTGCCACCGCTGATCGTCTGGATGGCGCTGACCGGCAATTTCGGCGCCTGGCGCACGCAAAGGCCGATATTGCACATTTCGCGCGGTTTTCTCGGACTCGGCACAATGGTCGTCGCTTTTTCGGCGCTCGCATACCTGCCGCTTGCCGAAGCGACGACGATCGGATTCGTGGCACCGCTTTTCTCGGTTCTGCTGTCTGCGTTGATCCTCGGCGAACAAGTCGGGCGCTACCGCTGGACCGCCGTCGCGATCGGCTTTTTGGGCGTTCTCATCGTCATGCAGCCGGGCGGCGGCGCGCTGTCACCCTTCGGCCTTACGCTCGCCTTGCTTGCCGCTTTGGGTGTCGCGTCGGTGACCATCACGATCCGCGCAATGGGCCGGACCGAAAGCGCGCCGACTACCGTCTTGTGGTTCACCGGCTTTGCGATCGTCGCGATCGGCGCATTCATGCCGTTCTTCGCGCGGGCACATGATGCGCGCGAATGGGCGATTCTCGGTGCGATCGGCCTGGCCGGCGGGGTAGGACAGCTTTTCCTGACCTCATCGCTGCGCGCCGCACCGGTCTCGGTCGTCGTGCCGTTTGACTATACCCAGTTGCTCTGGGCGGTCCTGCTCGGCTGGTTGCTGTGGGACACCCGTCCGCCGGCCGCGACCTGGATCGGCGCCGCCATCATCATCGCAAGCGGCCTCTATACCTTGTATCGCGAGCATCGGCTGGGGCGGGAAAAACCTCCGGCCGAACCGCTTTAGAGTCTGTTTCAGCAAAGCTGAAACAGGAGCGGCACCGACCCACACCTCCACCCGGCCTCCCAACGAAAGTATCGTGAATGGGAGGCCGTGGGGGTGTGGGCCGGTGCCGTTCAGCGAAGCTGAGAACGCCCTTAGCCGCGCCCGATAAGACGCCGCGCCATATCGTCGGCTACACGGGCCGGATTGCGACCGGTTGCGGCGCTTTCCGACCAGATATCGTCGAGCCGACCTGGAATTGCCTCGATCCGCCGACGCACCGTCTCCGCGTCACCGTCGCCGACATACTCGGTGGAGACGTTGATGATCCCGCCGGCATTGATGACGTAATCCGGCGCGTAGAGGATGCCGCGCGCCTGCACCCGGTCGCCATCCGCCGGCGTGGCAAGCTGGTTGTTGGCGCCGCCCGCAACGACCGGCACGTTCAGCGCCGCGATCGACTCTTCGGTCAGGATCGCGCCCAGTGCGTTGGGACTGAACACATCCGCCTCGATCGTTATGATCTGGTCGACCGGAACGACCGTTGCATTTGTCTCATCCGCCAAAGCCCGCACGCGATCCGTGTTGATATCGGCGATGCTGAGCCGCGCGCCCTCCGCCGCCGCGCGTCGTGCAAGGCCGGAAGCGACGCTGCCCGCGCCCTGGATGGCGATGTGCAAGCCCGCGAGGCTATCCTTGCCCAGCGCGCGCTTCACAGCCGCCTTGACGCCCAGAAACACCCCGTAGCTCGTATGCGGCCCCGGATCGCCGCCGACCGATCCCTCGGCAACCGGCAAGCCGGCGACGAATTTGGTCTCGGCGGCGATCGCCACCATATCGGCCACGCTCACGCCCACATCCTCGGCAGTGACATAGCGGCCGCCAAGACCGTTCACGGCACGACCGAAAGCAGCGATCATTTCCGGCGTCTTGGTCCGCGCTTCATCGGCCAGGATCACGGCCTTGCCGCCCCCCAGCGGCAGACCTGCCATCGCATTCTTGTAGCTCATGCCGCGCGACAGTCGCAGCACATCGGCGACCGCGTCGCCGGTCTTCGCATAATACCAGAAGCGGGTGCCGCCGGCGCCAGGTCCGAGATAGGAGGAATGAACTGCGACAATCGCCTTCAAACCGCTATCCTGGTCCGTTATGAAATGGACGAATTCATGCGCGTCGAAATCGGGATAATCCCAGAGCGAATCCATCGATCGGTCCTGCGTGGGGCTAGGAAGAATGGGGCGATCGACGGGACTTGAACCCGCGACCCTCGGTACCACAAACCGATGCTCTAACCAGCTGAGCTACGATCGCCATGATTATGCGGATGCGGCTGCGCAACTAGGTCGGGCGCGCGCCAGCGTCAAGTGACGCGATCAGACAGGCCCATCCCGAGCGGCGAGCCTGGCCGAAAAGAGATCGGCGAGCTCCAGATGGAGCCGGCGGGCGGTTTCGCTGCCAGCGCGCGCAGCGGCGGCGCGTTCCTCTTCGGCCCGGCGGGCATAATAGATGCGGTCTTCGGTCATGTCCCTATCCCCGGAATGTGCCCGATCTATGTGACAAATTCGGGAAACGCCAACCGCGCAGCGTCAATCCGGGGCGCTTTCGAGACGGCGCGAGGCCGCTTCGGGAGTGATTCCCTCCAGACGCACGATCTTGCGGCGACCAGTCTCGCCCGAAAGGATGGCCACGGCCGATTTCGGCAGCGCGAACTGCCCGGCGAGAAAGGCGATCAGCGCCTTGTTGGCCGCGCCGTCGACCGGCGGCGCGGCGAGCCGGATCGCGAGCATCGGCCGGTCATCGGCGTCTGTGACGATCCCTGCCAGCGCACTGCGCTTCGCGCGCGGCGTGACACGCACCGCGAGGCGGACTCCGTTCCCATCGGCCGTGACGGGCAAACCGGTCGATCCTATCATGGAGAAGAAGGCGTGGTGGGCGCGGCAAGGATTGAACTTGCGACCCCTGCGGTGTGAACACAGTGCTCTACCACTGAGCTACGCGCCCACGCCTGAAACCGGCTTCGGTGTGGCATGGCCGAAGCGGAGCGGGCGCCATAACCGCGCCATTCGCCCCTGTCCAGCATCTCGTCAGCCGTTGACGGCGTCCTTCAGGCCCTTGCCGGGCTTGAATTTGGGCTGCGTCGATTCCTTGATCTGCATCGGCTCGCCGGTGCGCGGATTGCGCCCCGTCGACGCCTTGCGGCGCGAGCAGGCAAAGGTGCCGAAGCCCACAAGGCGCACCTCGTCCCCGCGCTGCAGCGCTCGCGTGATTGTATCGAACACGCTTTCCACGGCGCGTGACGCGTCGCCCCGGCCAAGGCCCGTAAGTTCCGCCACCTGGCCGATCAGATCCTGCTTGTTCATCTGTTCCGCACCCCTGCATCTCCATTAGACTCGCCGCTTGGCGCCGCCCGGTAATGCCACGCGCACGGCGCGAGTCAAAGCCGGACGGCCCAAATTCCGCGAAAGTTGAGCCGCGACCGTCTCAGTGTCGGACAGCCGCGCCTTCTCCCGCCGTCGCGGCGGGCGGCGGCAGTGCCGCCAGTTCATCGGCTTCCGTCCATTCGATCGGCACGACCGGCTGGGCAAGCGCCACAGCCAGCACTTCGTCGACATGGGAGACGGCGATGATCTCCAGCCCTTCCTTGATGTTGGCCGGAATCTCCGCGAGGTCCTTCTCGTTTTCGGCCGGGATCAGCACCTTGACGATGCCGCCGCGCAGCGCCGCCAGCAGCTTCTCCTTGAGACCGCCGATCGGCAGCACCCGCCCCCTCAGGGTCACTTCGCCGGTCATCGCCACATCGCGGCGGACCGCGATGCCGGTGAGCGTCGAAATGATCGCCGTCACCATGCCGATGCCGGCCGACGGGCCGTCCTTGGGCACAGCGCCTTCGGGAAGATGGATATGAATATCCTTGCGCGCGAACAGGCTGGGCTTCACGCCATAGCCCGGCGCCCGCGCCTTCACGAACGAGAAAGCGGCCTGAACCGATTCCTGCATGACCTCACCGAGCTTACCGGTGGTCTTGATCTGGCCCTTGCCAGGCACGGTCACCGCCTCGATGGTCAGCAATTCGCCACCCACTTCGGTCCAGGCGAGCCCGGTCACGGCGCCGATCTGGTCCTCCTCCTCGCTCATGCCGTGGCGGAACTTCCGGACGCCGACGAAATCGCCGAGATTGTCGGCCGTAACCTCGACCGTTTCAGTCTTGCCCTCCAGAATCCGGCGCAGCGCCTTGCGCGCCACCTTGGCGATCTCGCGCTCCAGCGTCCGAACTCCGGCCTCTCGCGTATAATGCCGGATGAGCGCGCGCAAACCGTCCTCGGTCAGTGCGAATTCGCCGTCCTTGAGGCCATGATTCTCGATCTGCTTGGGTAGCAGATGACGTGTCGCGATCTCGACCTTCTCGTCCTCGGTATAGCCTTCGAGCCGGATGATCTCCATGCGGTCGAGCAACGGCTGCGGTAGGTTCAGCGAGTTGGCCGTCGTCACGAACATCACGTCAGAAAGATCGTAATCGATCTCCAGATAATGATCCTGAAACTTGCTGTTCTGCTCCGGGTCCAGCACCTCGAGCAGCGCCGAGGCAGGATCGCCGCGGAAATCCTGGCCGAGCTTGTCGATCTCGTCGAGCAGGAAGAGCGGATTGGATGCGCCCGCCTTCTTCAGGTTCGACACGATCTTGCCCGGCAGCGAACCGATATAGGTACGGCGGTGGCCGCGAATCTCGGCCTCGTCACGCACGCCGCCGAGCGACTGGCGCACGAATTCGCGGCCCGTCGCGCGGGCGATCGAGCGGCCCAGCGAGGTCTTGCCGACGCCGGGCGGGCCGACCAGGCACAGGATCGGCCCCTTCAGCTTGTTGGTGCGCGCCTGGACCGCAAGATATTCGACGATCCGGTCCTTCACCTTCTCGAGGCCGTAATGGTCTTCGTCGAGAATCCGCTCGGCCTCGGCGATATCGTGCTTCAGCTTCGATTTCTTGCCCCAGGGCAAACCGAGCAGCACATCAAGATAGTTTCGGCTGACGGTCGCTTCCGCAGACATCGGCGCCATCGCGCGCAGTTTCTTCAATTCGCTCTGCGCCTTGCCCTTGGCTTCCTTGGACAGCTTCGTGCGTTCGATCTTGCGGGAAAGCTCGGCGAGATCGTCGCCGTCCCCTTCCCCCTCGCCATTGCCGAGTTCGCGCTGGATCGCCTTCAACTGCTCGTTCAGATAATATTCGCGCTGCGTCTTCTCCATCTGGCGTTTGACACGGCTGCGAATCTTCTTCTCGACCTGAAGCACGCCAAGCTCGCCTTCCATGAAAGCGAAGGCCATTTCCAGCCGGCGCACGGCATCGAGCTCGGCAAGCAGCGCTTGTTTATCGCTCACCTTGATATTGATGTTCGCCGCGACCGCATCGGCAAGTTTCGACGGCTCCTCGATCTGGCCGAGCTGCACGGCCGTCTCCGCCGGCAGCTTGCGGTTCAACTTGGAATAATTCTCAAACTGCTCGATCACGGACCGCATCAGCGCCTGCGCCTCTGCACCTTCCGCCTCGGGTGCATCGACTGGCGTCACGTCTGCGACGAGATGCCCATTGTCGGAGCGCAAAGCCTGCAGCATGCTCCGCTCACGCCCTTCGACCAGCACACGCACAGTGCCGTCCGGCAGCTTGAGCAGCTGAAGCACCGTGGCGACGACGCCAAGATCGTAGAGCGCGTCGCGATCGGGATCGTCCTCCGCGGGATCGAGCTGGGCGACGAGAAAGATCGATTTTTCAGCGGCCATCGCGCTTTCGAGCGCGGCGACCGATTTGTCGCGGCCGACGAAGAGCGGCACGATCATATGCGGGAAGACGACGATATCGCGCAGGGGCAGGACGGGGTAGGTCTCAGTCATGTAAGCTCCAAAGGCCAGGCCGATTGGGCCGGGCATTCGCACGTATATGGGCGTCTTATAGCGCGGCATCAATGAAGCCCCGTTAACGCGGGCGAAAGGGCGGCTTTGCGATTGACCCCCCTTTGGGCGGGGTTTAAACTCTGCGCCGCTCATAGATGGGGGAGTATCACCCGATGTTTCGCGCTCTGATTATTGCCGCTCCGCTGGCCCTGACCTCAGTGACCATTCCGGTGACAGCGCCCGCTCTGGCCTTCCAGGCGCCCAGCGCCGAATGCCAGCCCAATTCGCAGGCCCGTCAGCGCGGCCGCGGCATCGGCGGTGCGTTGGGTGGTCTCGCCCGCGGCCTCGGCACCCGGATGGGCGGCGTTGCCGGCATGCTGGCGAACAACATTCCGGTCGTCGAAATGTTGGGCGAAGCGATCGCCTCCATGCTCGACCAGTGCGAACAGCAGAAGGCAGCGACCGCGACGGACGAGGCGATCCGTGGCGGCGTCGGCACCACCGTGGCCTGGGAAAGCGACACGCGTCCCGGCGTGACCGGTCAGTCGGTCGTCACCGCGCAGACGCAGGAAGCCGGGGGCGGCGATTGCATGACCGTTACCGACATCGTCATTGTTGATGGCGAGGAAACCCGTGCGCCCAAGCAGATGTGCCGCCGCCCGCCGTCGACCCGCTACGTCCGCGTCTGACCCGATGTTCCGCAAGTTCGCGTCCGCCATCGCCATCATGGCACTTGCCACGTCGCAGGCGGCGATGGCGCAGCGCGACCGGGACAATCCGACCTGTCCGCAAAATCTGAACTGGTCGAACAACAGGCAAATGCAGTTCTCCGTTCAACAGGTGAACGGTCGCACCGTTTTGCTTGGCGAGGGGGCGATCGACGACGGTCTCCTGCCCCGCCTGCAGGCCGCGCTAAACAATCATCCCGAGGCCGAAGAGCTTTGGCTGCGTTCTCCCGGCGGCAATGCGCGGATTGGCAATCAGGCCGGCCGGGTCATTCGCGATGCCGGCATCCCCACACGAATTCCGAATGGCTGGGCCTGCTTCTCCGCCTGCAACTTCCTCTTCATGGGCGGCATCGCACGTTTCGTAGATGATGGCGGTTTGTTCGTCGTCCACATGTTTACCCATACGGGCGACCGGGACGTGATTCGCAACGAAGTCGCACGGGGCGAAGACAATACGATCGGACTGATCGGTGAGATCGAGCAGCAATCGGCCCTTCTCGCCAGCGAAGACAACGACTTTCTGATTCGCATGGGCGTGTCGCGCGCGTTGCTGACGGAAGTCATGTACCAGCAGCGCGCCGTGCAGGATCAGAACAATCGGTCCACCCGCCGCTGCCTGACTCAGGCGGAGGTCAACCGCTACAATGTGGCCACTGTGCCGTGGCGCGGCGCCGGCGCGCAGCAGGCGCTACCCGCCGTCAGCCGCGGCGGCAAATAGACCCAACGTCCGGGTCGGATCGAAAGAACAACAGCACGGAGACGGTACGGCAGCGAGAGAGGTCGCCGTCAACTCAAGCCGCGTCGCCGGCCTTCTCCTCTTTCGCCGCATAGACGCGCACCGGCTCCTTCGTGCCGGCGACGACATCCTTGTCGATCATCACCTCATCGACCCCGTCCATCGACGGCAGATCGAACATGGTATCGAGCAGGATATTCTCCAGGATCGAGCGCAGCCCGCGTGCACCGGTCTTGCGCTCAATCGCCTTGCGGGCAACCGCGACCAGCGCCTCGTCGGTGAAGCTGAGCTTCACGTCCTCCATCTCGAACA
>CAYTMM010000070.1:0-16497 GCA_964438875.1 uncultured Sphingosinicella sp.
TCAATCGCTTGTGCTGCAGCGGCCTCGCCGCGATCGCGGATGCGGCGCGGTGTATTCAGGCGGGACAGGGCGATCTGTTTTTGGCTGGCGGCGTCGAAAGCATGTCACGCGCGCCGTTCGTGATGGCTAAGGCGGAGACGGCTTTCGCACGCAAGGCAAAGGTCTATGAGGCGCTCGGCGAGCGTTTTCCCAATCCGGTTGTCCACGCCAATTTCGGCCGTGATTCCATGCCGCAGACCGGTGACAATGTCGCCGCCGCGCACGGCATCACGCGCGAAGAGGCGGACCGTTTCGCGCTCGCTTCGCAGCAGAAATATGGGCAGGGCTTCGCCGCCGGGTTTTTCGAAGACGAAATTGCGCCTGTGACGATCAAGGGTCGCAAGGGCGCCGAGACGATCGTTGACAAGGACGAGCATCCGCGCGGTGGAAGCACGATCGAGGGGCTGGCGAAGCTGCCCACCCTGTTCGACGGCGGCGTCGTTACCGCTGGCAATGCTTCCGGCGTCAATGACGGCGCGGCGGCTCTGATCGTGGGCGAGCGTGCTGCCGGCGAAGCGGCCGGGGCGCCGCCGATGGCGCGGATCGTGACCGCCGCCGTTGCCGGGGTGGAGCCGCGCGTCATGGGGCTCGGCCCTGTGCCCGCCAGCGAGAAGGCGCTCGCACGCGCCGGTCTGACGCTGGCCGACATGGATGTCATCGAACTCAACGAGGCGTTCGCCAGCCAGGCGCTCGCCTGCATGAAGCTGATGGGCCTCGCCTTTGACGACAGCCGGGTGAACCGTAATGGCGGCGCGATCGCCATCGGACATCCGCTCGGCATGTCGGGCGCGCGGATCGCGCTCACCGCCACGCGCCAGCTCTGTGCCGGCGCCGGCCGCTACGCCCTCGTCACGATGTGCATCGGCCTCGGCCAGGGCATCGCCATGATCCTCGAACGCGCGGACAGCTAGACCCATGGATTTCAATCTTACCGAAGAACAGACGATGTTCCGCGATTCCGTCGCGGGCTTTGCCGATCGCGAACTGCGCGATGGCGCGCTCGCGCGGGCCCATGCCGACGATTATCCCTGGGATGTCGCCGAAAAGATGGCCGAGGCTGGTCTGATCGGCATCACCAGCACGGCCGAAGATGGCGGCGTTGGCGGCACGCTGATGGACGCGGTGCTGGCGATCCAGGAAATCGCGATGGTCTGTCCACGCAGCGCGGACGTTATCCAGGCCGGCAATTTCGGTGCAATCCGCGTCCTCGCCCAATATGGCAGCCCCGAGCAGAAGGAGCGGGTCCTGAAGCCGCTGCTGCAGGGCAAGTCCCTCATCGCCGTCGCGATGACAGAGCCGGGCGCCGGATCGGCCGTCACCGAATTGAAGACCACCGCCACGCCGGATGGAGATGGCTGGCGGATCAGCGGTGAGAAAGTGTTCACCACCCACGGCCTGCACGCCACCGTCTTCCTCGTCTATGTCCGTTTCGGCCCCGGTCTTGACGGCATCGGCTCGGTGCTGGTCGAGCGCGGCGCGGAGGGCTTTTCCTTCGGCAAGCCCTCGCGTTTCTTGTCCGGCGAAGACTGGAACACGCTCTATTTCGACAATGTCTACATCCGGCCCGAGGACGTCGTGCTCGGTCCCGGCGGGTTCAAGAAGCAGATTTCCGGCTTCAACGTGGAGCGGCTTGGCAATTCCTCGCGCGCTCTTGCGCTCGGCCGCCATGCGTTCGAGTTGGCCCGCGAACATGCGGTGAACCGTCGCCAGTTCGGCCAGCCCCTGGTCAACTTCCAGGGGCTGCAATGGAAGTTCGCGGAAATGAAGATCAAGGCCGAGGCGGCGCAATTGCTGCTTTACCGCGCCGCGATCGGCGCCGACACCGGCTTTCCCTCGCCGCAGGACACCGCCATCGCCAAGGTCGCCTGCAACCGCGCCGGCTTCGACATGGCGAACGAGGCGATGCAGATCATGGGCGGCACCGGCTACAGTGAAGAATCCCTGGTCGAATATTGCTTCCGCCGCGCGTGCGGCTGGATGATCGCGGGCGGGACAATCGAGATCCTGCTTAACCGTATTGCCGAGGGCGTCTTCGAGCGCCGGCTGCCGATCAGGGATTGATGAGATGAGCGTAACGGATTTTGTCGTCCCCGATCATGTGCCGGCGGAACGGGTGGTCGATTTCGATTATCTGCGCGAGGAGGCGCTCACGCGTGATCCGCAGGCGGCGTATGAGACGATCGCTGCGGATCATCCGCTGGTCTGGAGCGGCCGCAATGGTGGCCACTGGATCGCGACGCGCTATCAGACCATCCACGATGTCTTCCTCGATCACGACCTGTTTTCGAACTTCCCGCGGATGATCCCGGCAACGGCTTCGTTGGACAAGCCGCAGCCATTCTCGGACATCAATCCGCCGGATAACCTCAAGTATCGCCGGGCGCTCCAGGCGGCGTTGAGCCCGAAGGCGATCGAGCATTTCAAGCTGAGCGCGCGCGAGATCATGGTCGGGCTGGTCGAAGAGGTCGCGCCGCGCGGCCACTGCGATTTTGCGAACGAGATCGCGATGCTGCTGCCGACATCGATCATCATGCGCTGGCTTGACTTGCCGATGAAGGATCTCAGGCTGCTAGTGGAGCTGACCGACCGTGCGATCGCGGGCACCGACCCGGAAGACCGCAAGGCGGCGAAGCTGGCGACGCGCGACTATGTGGACTCGATCGTCGCGCAGCGGCGCGAAACGCCGGGCGATGACTTCATCAGCGTCCTTGCTAATGCCCGTGTCGGAGATCGAACCGCCACGCATGAGGAGGCGCGGGCGATGACCCAGAACCTGATCGGCGGCGGGCTGGACACGGTGCGCAACATGATGTCGTTCATCGCGATGTTCCTCGCGCGCAATCCGGAGCATCGCCGGCAGCTTGTCGACGAGCCGGAGTTGATCCCAGGGGCGATAGAGGAATTGCTGCGCTATTTCGCGATCCCCAATATGGGCCGCAGCGTGACGCGCGACGCGGAGTTCCACGGCGTGTCGTTACGCAGGGGCGATATGATGCTGTTGCCGCTTTCGCTGGCAGGGCGCGATGTGTCGGCACTGGCCGATGCGCGCGACGTCGATTTTCGGCGCGATAAGAACCGGCATCTCGCTTTCGGGACCGGTGCGCATCTGTGTCCGGGCATGTATCTCGCGCGCGCTGAGCTCGCCATCTTTCTTGAGGAGTGGCTGAAGCGCATCCCCGACTTCCGGATTGCACAGGATGCCCCGCCGGTCACGCGCGGCGGCAACATCCTTGCGGTCAAGACGCTCGTGCTGGAATGGCCCTGACGCCACAGCCCTTCACCACCGAATTTTCGCCGGCCGCGATCGCCGATCTGCGCGGCCGGCTCGTCGCGACACGCTGGCCGGATCAGCCTGCCGGCTCGGGCTGGCGCTATGGCACCGATGGCGACGTGCTGCGCGATCTGTGCGAATATTGGGCGCGTGATTATGATTGGATCGCGGGTCACACGCGATTGAATCGTCACCCGCAATTCACTGCCAACATTCACGGTCGGCAGATTCATTTCTACCATGTCCGCTCGTCCGCGCCCGGCGCACGCGCGGTGATGCTCTGCCACGGTTGGCCGGGTGCTTCAGCCGAGTTTCTGGACGTGATCGGACCGCTCGCCGAACCGGCATCGCACGGCACCCCGGATGCGGAACCTTTCGATGTCATCGTGCCCTCGCTGCCGGGCTTCGGCTTTTCCGGGCCTGTAGCGGCGGGAGGCTATCGGGCGCGGGACATCGCTGCGGATTTCGCCGCCCTGATGGCCGGGCTGGGGCATGATCGCTATCTCATCCATGGCGGCGACAAGGGCACCCGCGTGGCGATGACGATCGCTGCCGATCATCCCGATCGGGTCGCGGGCCTGCATCTCGGGCTGATGCCCGCCCCCCCGCCCGATCCGGCGAATCGGCTGGGCGGATTGGACGCGGCGGATATCGAGCGGGTGCGCCGCACCGACGATTTCCTCGCCACCCAAATGGCCTATCAGGCGGTGCAGCGGACGACGCCGCAATCGCTGGCTTACGGCCTGATGGATTCGCCCGCGGGCCTCGCCGGCTGGCTCATCGATAAATATCGCGCCTGGACCGATTGCGGCGGCGATCTCGACGCGGCCTTTCCGCGTGATCGACTGGTCGACCTGCTGAACATCTACTGGTTCACCGGCACGATCGCCTCTTCGATGCGCTCCTATTTCGAGGATGGCGCGCCGGGGTTGCACGAGCCGCTTCCGACGGTGACGGTGCCGGTCGGACACAGTGTCTATCCGGCGGAGATCATCCACACACCGAGACCCTGGGCGGAACAGACGTTCGACATTCGTTACTGGCAGGACGTGCCGCGCGGCGGTCACTTCCCGGCGCTTGAGGTGCCGGAGGATTTCGTCGGCGAAATCCGGGCCTGCTTCCGCCTGATCAGTTGAGGTCCGGCAGTTCTCGCCAATAGAGGGCGCGGCGCGCATTCAGTGCGGCTTCGGCGCGGTCCCGCGTGCCTTCGCCGATGACGAGACGTGGCGGCGGATCGGCCATGTCGGCCAGCGCCAGGATCACCTTGGCGATGTGACCGGGGTCATTCACCTGATTGCCGTCCGATTTCCGCATCGCCGTCTCCACCTTCTCGCGCAGCGGGGCATAGGCGTCGAGGCGTTGCGCCGCCATCCGCAAGCTGCCGCCCGCGAACGCGGTGCGCATTCCCCCCGCCTCGATCGCGGTTGCGCGGATGCCGAATGCGGCGGTTTCCAGGCTGAGCGAGTCGGTCAGCGCCGACAGGGCCGCTTTGGACGCGCAATAAAGCCCAAGCGCGGGATAGGATTCCACCGCCGCCATCGATGAAATGTTGATGATTCGCCCACTGCCCGCAGCGCGCATGTGCGGCAGGACAGCGCGCTGTAGAGCGAGCGGCGCGAAGACGTTGACTGCGAAGAGATCGTCGATCTCGGCGGCGTTCACCTCTTCGACTGCCCCTTCGAGACAATAACCGGCATTGTTCACCAGCACGTCGACGCCGCCCAGGCGAGTGATCGCCGCTTCGATCGCCGCCGGGATATCACCCGTCTGTGAAAGGTCGATTTTCACCGCATGGGCGCGGCCGGGGGCGAGGCTTTCAAATGCCTCAGCCCCGCGCCGCACGGTGCCCATGACCTGATTGCCGCGCGCCAGCGCCGCCGTCGCGATCGCGCGACCGAGGCCGCCCGAAACGCCGGTGATCAGCCAGCGGCGCACATCAGTCCTGCCAGCCGTCGAACACGTCGCCGGCTTCGTTCTGGATCATCGTCGCGGCCTCCATCTGTCCGTAGACCAGGGCGTTGCCGATTACGTCCAGCGTATCCGCCTTGGTCACGCCCCACGCCTTGCACAGCAGGACAGCTTCGCGAATGCCTTCCGCCTCCCGGCGCATCACATGATAGTAGAGCATGTGCGTCGGCCACATCTGCTTGGGGAGGACATAGAGCATGTTCTCGATCCGCGCGCGATGCGTCTTCATCAGGCGCGGGCGATGCTCGGCCATGAAGCGGACATAAGGCGGAATCTCGCCGATCGTGCGCATATACCAGTCGTAAAGCTTCGATTTCTCGTCCGCCGACAGACCCACCGTCGAAAAATCGAGGCCGGACTTGAACGCGTCGATGTCGGGCGCCCATCCGTCCGGGAAATTGGCCGGATTGGACGGTTTGTCCTCGAACTCCACGTCCTTCGCCGCCTCGGCGATGCACTGCATGCCGCGCGGGCCGCAATGGATGAAGGACATGGCCAGCATCTCGAGCGCCTCGGCCTTGCTGACGCCGCGCGTTTTCCAGCTGTGCAGGACATAGCGGACGCCGGTCAGATATCCCATCAGTGCGTAGAAGGCGAGCGTGCCGTTGCCGGTGATGGCGGGCTTCACGCGCAGCGTGAGGCTGCAATAGAGCCGGTAGCGCTTCAACACTTCGGGGCTCTGGTCCAGCCACCAGTCCAGCCCGTCCAGCGAATGGCCGAACTGGGTCGCATAATGCCCTTTGAAGGCTTCGATCTCTTCCGGCGTGATTTCGGTCGGCGTCGACAGGTCGAGCCCGCGATGCACCCAATTACCGTTGTCCGGATCGAAGCCGTGATTGATGGCGCGCAGCCGCTCGACGGTATCCGTCATGTCCGGTTCTCCACTGTGACGATGTTGAACAGCGCATAGCCGCGCCGCGCGCGCGCGCATGAATGTGGCGCGCGATCCCCGTCATATATCGCCTCGTCGAAATGGGCGGGGTCGCCACCGGCTTTTCCCCCTGCTGCCAGGCGTATTTTCTAGAAGTTCGGTCGATATCGAACAGGAGAACAAGTCATGACGAATCCGCGCCGCGTCGCTCTGGTCACAGGCTGTGGCAAGCCGGACGGCATCGGTGCCGCCATTGCCCGCAAGCTGAGCTTCGATGGTCACGCGGTGGTTGTGGTCGATATCGAGGCGACGGGCGTGCGCGACACACATGAGCCGGAAGACAGCGTGGCAGCGGAATGGCGCGGTGTGGAATCGCTGGTCGCGGAGCTGGAGGCGGCGGGCGGGGTTGCCAGCGCGGTGACGGGCGACATCAGTGTACAGGCCGATGTCGAGCGGATCATCGCCCATGCGGTCGAGCGGCATGGCGGTCTCGACATTCTTGTCAACAATGCGGGAGCGCCGTTCAGCATGGCCCACGGCGATATCGAAGCGGTAGACGTCGATCAGTTCGATCGGGTCATGGCGATCAACGTGCGCGGCACCTTCCTGATGGGTCAGGCGGCCGCCGGGGTCATGCGCCGGGGCAAATGGGGCCGGATCATCAATATCGCCTCCGTGGCGGGACGTCAGGGATCGAAGCTGAATTCCGCCTATGCGGCGTCGAAAGCGGGTGTGATCGCGCTGGCCCAGACCTGGGCGCTGGATCTGGGACCGGACGGGATCACGTCCAATGCCGTTCTACCCGGCTTCATCTTCACCACCCGCACGTTGAGCGCGATGAGCAAGAAGGCGGGCGGCAAGGAGATCGACGTGGCGGCGGCGAAGTCGGTGGTGCCGAACATCCCCGCCGGCCGGGCAGGCTCGCCGGAGGACGTAGCTGCGACAGTGTCTTTTCTCGCCTCCGAACAGGCCGCTTTCACCAATGGCCAGTCCTTGATTGTGGACGGCGGCAGCTTGCGGCTCTAACCTGACTGCGACGCGGGTCGGGGGGTAACGCGGCAAGGGGCTTTCATGAAGGCAGCGAAAGACACACGGCATTCACATCATAACGACGCCATAGACCTCAAAGATCGATCCGATTCGCTTGTTGGACGAATCGCGGCCGATGTAGCGAAGGCTATCAATGAAGGTCGGCTTGCGCCGGGCGCGGATCTCAACTCGGTCGAGCTCGCGGCGCGTTACGGCACCAGCCGTACGCCGGTTCGCGAAGCGCTGATGCTGCTTGAAAAGGAAGGGCTGGTCGAAATCCCGCCGCGCCGGCGGCCCCGCGTGTCGCAGATCAGTCTCGACGAGATCGAGGAACTCTACCAGATTCGATCGGTCCTGAACGGGTTCATGATCGCGTCGTTCGTCCGCAATGCGGACGACGGGATGCTGCAGCGGACGACGATGCTGCACGAGCAGATCAAATCGCACGCGCACATCGATGATGCGGCATTCCAGGTTGCGCGGCGGGCACTGCACAATCACTGGCTCGACAATTGCGGCAATGGCAGCCTGCGCGAACTGCTCAGCACCTGGAAAATGCGGATGAGCGTTGGCCGGCTGGTTCAAATTCGCACCGAGGATATCGAGCGGTCGTTGCGCGATCACGAGCGGCTCGTGATCGCCTGCCTCGATCGGGAAGAGGGATTGGCGGTGGCGCTCATGCAATCCATGACCCTTGCCGGCCTCGCGTCGATCAAGCGACAGCTCAAGGCTAAGCCCTGACTGCGTCCAGACGGGAAGACCGGTGCGAGTCGGTTGAGAGCAGCTTTTCTTTCCAGTCCACCCTTTGATCTTGGTCAATTCGCGGGACATATCGGGTGAGCGAATAAGAAATGGCTGGCCGTCCCCGACATTGACCATCGTCCCCGGCAGCGGACACTTGGCCCTGTTACACCAGAAAAGCCGAACGGGGGCGAGGTAAGACCAGATGCTCAAACTGTCCGTATTCATGTCGCCCACGGGCGGCCATGCAGGGGGCTGGCGCCATCCGGACGCGATTGTTGATGCCGGTTTCAACTACGATCGCTGGATCGACTATGCGAAGCTGGTCGAGCGCGGCAAACTGGACATGATGTTTCTGGCCGACGGCAATGGCGTGAACGGGATCGAGAATCCGGCGCTGCTGAGCCGCAATCCAATCACCCGTCCGGTGGTGATCGAGCCGGTGAGCCTGTTGTCGGCACTCGCAACCGTGACGTCGCGTGTCGGCCTCGTGGCGACCGCGACCACGACCTATGATCAGCCGTTCAGCGTTGCTCGCCGCTACGCCGCGCTCGATCTTATCAGCAAGGGCCGCGCCGGCTGGAACGTCGTCACCACGTCCAATGCGGAGGACGCGAAGAATTTCAGCCGCGACCAGCATGTGGAGCACAATGACCGCTACGAGCGGGCCGGCGAGTTCGTCGATATCGTCAAGGATCTGTGGGACAGCTGGGCGGATGACGCGTTCGTGCTGGACAAAGACAGCGGTGTTTTCCTGGATGGCGAGAAGGTCCGGTTGCTGGAGCACAAGGGCAAGAACTTCTCGATCCGCGGTCCGCTGAACAGTGCCCGTCCGCCACAGGGGCATCCGGTCGTCGTGGTGGCCGGTGCTTCGGAATCCGCAATGGAGTTGGCAGCCCGCACCGCCGATGTGATCTTCACGGTCACGGAGACCAAGGAATCCGCGCAGAAATTCTATGCGGACGTGAAGGAGCGCCTCGCCAGTCATGGCCGGTCGCCGGACGCTCTAAAGGTTTTTCCGGGCGCGGCGATCTTCGTCGGTGAGACGGAGGAAGAGGCGGAGGCCGATTATCGCCAGCTCCAGGATCTGATCCCGGAAGCGGTCGGCATCCAGGTGCTTTCCCGCATCGTCGGCGTCGATCTGTCCGTCTATTCGCCGGACGATCCGCTGCCCGAGCTGCCCGACACGCTGGGCATTCGCGCGTTCCGCAACGTGCTTCAGAAGCTGTCGCGCGACGATGGTTATTCGATCCGTCAGCTTTATCAGCACGTTCTTCCGGCGCGCGGCCATGTCGTGTTCAAGGGCAGTGCGACGCAGGTCGCCGACATGATGGAAGAATGGTATCGCGACAAGGCGTGCGACGGCTTCAACATGGTCGCCGCCTATCTGCCCGGCGGGCTGGAAAAGGTTGTCGACATCCTGATCCCCGAGTTGCAGCGCCGCGGCCTGTTCCGCACCGAATATGAAGGCACCACGCTGCGTGACAGCCTGGGTCTGCCGCGTCCGGAGAACCGCTTCTTCGCGGCCGGCGCGGCGGCCGAGTAAATGGTCTCGACGATGAAGGCGGCGGTCCTGCACGGTGCGGGGGCGTCCGACGCCTTCACGATCGAGCAGGTGCCCATCCCAGTGCCGGGTCCGGGCGAAGTGCTCGTCCGGGTCGGTGCCTGCGGTGTCTCGTTTCGCGATGTGGTGGAACGCAACGGCACCTATCGCCGCGATGTCACCTGGCCGGCTATCCTCGGCCTCGAGATCAGTGGCGAGGTGGTCGAGATCGGGGCCGGGGTGTACGATCTGGCGCCCGGCGATCATGTCTGCACCAAGGCCTTCATCAGCTGCGGCGGCTGCCGCCTGTGCCGCAGCGGGCGCGAGACGACCTGCCGTCGTCGCCAGCCGGTGAAGGGCGGCTATGCCGAATATGTCGCGCTGCCGCAGGACGCCTTCGTCAGGACACCGGCGGACCTGCCGTTCGAGATGACCTGTTCGCTGGGGCCGAGCGCGGGCGTCGCGCTCAACGCCCTTCGCGACACCGCGCGGGTCGAGATCGGCGAGACGGTGCTCGTCACCGGCGCGACAGGCGGGGTTGGCGCGCCCAGCGTCCAGATCGCGAAGGCGGCCGGCGCGCGCGTGATCGCGGTGACGCGCAGCGAGGCGAAGCGCGACTTCCTGACCGGGATCGGTGCCGACGAGGTGATCGTCGCCGGTGATGGCGAGAATTTCGCCGCAGAGGTGCGCGGTCTCACCAAGGGGGAGGGCGTCGACGTGGTCGTCGACAATGTCGGTAGCCGCGTGTTCAACGCCTGTTTCGACAGTCTCGCCGTCCACGGCCGCTATGCGCTGGTCGGGCAATTGTTCGGTGAGGAGGTCTCGATCAATCCGGCGCGTATCTTCTTCAAGCGTGCCCAGATTCTGGGCGTCGGCAGCGTCAGCCGCATCCAACTCGCCGATGTCATTGATCTCGTCGCGCGCGGTATCGTCACGCCGCAGGTGAACCAAATACTCCCGCTCGAGGATGTCGCGCGGGCCCATGAACTAGTCGAAGGAGGCGCGGTCGCGGGCCGCGTTGTGTTGAAGCCATGAACCAGATTCCGGCCGAGCTGCCCGGCGTCGAAGCCAATGAGCGCCTGAAGGCGATTTTCGCGCGGACCGTCGAAAAGATGAAGGAGGTGGTCCGCGAGTTCGAGATCACCCAGGACGAGCTGCATGTCGCGGGCGACTATTTCAACCGGCTGGGCCAGTCCGGCTTCTGCCGCAGCCTGATCGACGTCGCATTGGCCATGACCAGCGTCGATGTAACGGCGCGGGTGCCGGGTGGAACGCGGCCCAATTTGGAAGGGCCGTTCCACCGCATGGAATCGCCGCTGCGCGAGGACGGCAACCTCTTTGCCGGATCGCCGCCGGAAGACACGCCGGTGCTGAGGCTCTCCGGCCGCGTTACGGATGTCGCCACCGGCGCACCCATTCCGGGCGCGATTGTCGATCTCTGGCAGGCCGATCATGATGGCCATTATGATCTCGATGACCTGCAATTGTTCGGCAAGGTACGGGCGGATGAGGACGGGCGCTACAGCACGCTGACGGCGGTGCCGAAGGACTATTCGGACCACGATCACGATCCGATCGGCGAGCTGTTCCGGGCAATGGGACGCCACAACCGCCGATCCGCACATATCCATGTGAAGATATGGGAGGGCGATCGCTGCCTGTTGACGACGCAGCTTTTCATTCCCGGCAATCCCTATCTGGACAGCGATTATGTCGAGGGCGCGGTCAGCGATGACCTGCTGATCGATATGAAGCCCGCCGCCGGGGGTGCGCCTGAAAGTTACGAGGCCGTGTTCGACTTCGCGGTGGCGCGGAGCCGGGGATGAGCCGACTGCTGCCTTCCGTCGGGATCGTGGCCGCGCCCGGCGTCCATGACGCGCTGACCGCGCGGATCGCGGAGCGGGCCGGGCATAGCGCCGTCTATCTCGGCGGCAATGCGCTTGGACTTGGGCTGGGCAAGGGGCAGCCGTTCGTCACGCTGACGGAAACAGTTGAAGTGACGGCGCGGATCGCGCGAACGGTCGGAATCCCCGTGCTGGTCGACGCCGGCGCCGGCTTTGGCGAGCCGGGCCATCTCCACATCGCGGTGCGCGAGATCGAGGCGGCGGGCGCCGCCGGCCTGCATATCGACGATCAGCCCTATCCGAAGCGCGCCGGATATCATCGCGGGCAGGGCGCCCTGGTCTCCGCCGAGGACATGTGTGAGCGGCTACGCACCGCCGTCGCTGCGCGCCGTGATCCCCGCTTTGCCATCGTCGCGCGGACGGACGCGCTGCGCGTCACGAAATCGATCGAGGAAACGATCGTGCGCTGTGCCGATTATGTCGGCGCCGGCGCGGACGCGCTGATGGTGCTGGATCTGGGACCGGGCGATGCCGCCCGTTTTCGCGAGGCTTATCCGGGAACGCCTTTGGTTTGGATCGGCGGCGTGGTGCCTCCGGTGCCCAGCCTGTCGGAGCTTGAGGCGGCGGGTTTCGCGCTGGCCTGCTACCCGTTCAACGGCGTCGCCCTGATCGCGACCCGGCTCGGCGACCTCTGGGCGAGGCTCGCGGCGGACGGGACGATCGGCCAGCCGGATAAGGAACTGACTCGTGCGCGCGGCGAAACGCTGGCGCTGGTCGATATGCAGCGTTTTTGGGACATTGAAGATGGCAAGGGAGGCGCGGGTGCGGCGGCCTGAGGGAAATCGGCTGGCGGCGGTTCTTGACGAAAAGACCAAGGCAGCGCCGGATCATGCGGCGATCCTCTACCGGGATCGCGCCATATCCTATGCCGAATTGCAGGCGGAGAGCATTGGCGCTGCGCGCAGCCTGATCGCGCTGGGCGTGACGAAGGGCGACCGGATCGGCGTGCTGCTTGGCAACCAGCCCGAATGGGTGACGATGGCGCTGGCGGCGTCCTATCTGGGCGTCACTTTGGTACCGCTCAACACCTGGTACAAGGAAACCGAGCTTGTCTGGACGCTGCGCCATTGCGGGCTGAAGCTGATGATCAGCGCGACCCGGTTCCTGAAAGCCGATTATCTGGCGCTGCTGCACAAGATCGTGCCGGAGGCCGAGAGCACGCGACCCGGTGCCATAGCTTCGCCTGTGTTTCCGGACCTGAAAAGCCTGTTCTTCCTCGGCGAGGCGCCCGGACGGGTGGCGAGCTGGACGGATTTCATCGCCTGCGGGCGGGACGTATCCGATGCGGACTTCGCGGCAGCATTGGCGCTGGCGACCGGCGACGACACCGCTTTCATCCTCTACACATCCGGCAGCACGGCCGATCCGAAGGGCGTGATGCTGAACGGGCGCAGCGTGGTGGCCAACGGTTTCGAGCTGGCGCAGCGGCGCGGGATCGTCGCGGACGACCGGGTCTGGTGCGGTACGCCGCTCTTCTACGGCCTTGGCGCGACAAACGCGTTGCCGGCGACCCTGACCTGCGGCGCGACGATGGTGCTGCAAGACCATTTTGAGGCGGGCTCCGCGATCGACGTCATCCACCGCAGCGCCGCCACCGTCTATTACGGCACCGGCAACATGACGCGCGGGATGCTCGACCATCCCGATTATGCGCAAGCGAAAATCGGCTCGCTCCAGAAAGGCAATGCCGGCACCGTCGCGGAATATAAGCGGCTGACCTTGGTCGAGATGGGGATCACCGGCGCCGTGCCCGCTTATGGCCTGACCGAAACATACGGTAATGCCACGGTCGGCCTGCCGGACGATCCTCTGGAGGCGAAGCTGGAGACGAGCGGCACGCCGTTGCCGGGCATGGAGATGCGGATCGTCGATCCCGCCACGGGCGAGGATCTGCCACAGGGCGAGGTTGGGCTCGTCCTGATCCGGGGGCACACCACGCCCGGCTATCTGAACAATCCCGAGGAGACCGCCAAGGCGCTTCGGTCGGACGGGTTTTTCGACACCGGCGATCTTGGCCGCTTCGACGGTGATGGCCGCTTCATCTTCCATTCGCGCCTCAAGGAGGTCATCAAGAGCGGCGGCATCAACGTGTCGCCGGTGGAGGTGGAGCAATTGATCGCGGGGCATCCCGACGTGCGTGACGCATATGTGGTCGGCGTGGCCGATCCGGCGCGCGGCGAAGTGATCGTCGCCTTCGTCGATGCGGCGACCGCGATCGCCGCGGATGACGTGCGCAGCTACATCAAGGAGCGCGCCGCCTCGTTCAAGGTGCCGCACCATGTCTTCTTCCGCAGCGAGGAAGAATTGCCGCGCCTCGCCAGCGGCAAGATCGCCAAGCACAAGCTGCGCGAAGAGGCGTTGAGCGAGCTCGGCGGCTGAGCATGGCCTTTCTGGACGGACGGACGGGGATCATCGGCGTCGGCGCCAGCAGCTTCGAACGCCGTCCGGATGGTTCCGTCCTCGATTTCGCCGGCGCGGCGATCAATGCCGCGCTGGCGGACGCGCGGCTCGAGAAGGAACAAATTGACGGGCTGGTCGTGCAGATCGGATCGCCGCGCGGTTCGGACTATGACACGATCGCCCAGACCTTCGGCCTGACTCCGTCCTATTGCGGCCAGACCTGGTCACACGGGCGGTTCGCTGCCAGCATACTGACTCAGGCGGCGATGGCGGTTTCGGCCGGCCTTGCCAGCCGTGTCCTGTGCCTGATGGCGATGAAGAATTCGGACATCGGCCGCATGGGGGAGGCGGATAATCCCTTCTATTACGAGCAGTTCCGCGAAAATGGCGGGCCGCATGCGGAGGAAGGGCATCTCGGCATGTCCTCGCCGGTCGCCGGCGCGGCGATGGCGTTCGATCTTTATTGCCGGCGCTACGGGCTGGATCGGGAGTTGCTGGCGGCCATCCCGCTCACCTTCCGCCACCATGCCATGCTCACCGATGATGCGGTGATGCGCAAGGAGATGTCGGAAGCGGACTATCTCGCCGCGCGTCCGATCATCGATCCGCTGCGCCTGCTCGATTGCTCGCCGGTGGGCGACGGCGCGGTCTGCATGATCGTGTCGTCCGCCGGCGTGGACGCACGCACCGTCAGGATCACCGGCGCGCAGGGCATGCGCGCGGGCCGCGATACCTTTGTGTTCGGTCCGGTCGGCCTTGGCATGGCGCAGCAATCGCGCCGGCGCATGACGCGCGCCGAGGCGCTGGCGCAGCCGGTGTTCACGCAGGCGGCGACATCGCCGGATGGCATCGACGTCCTCGGCCTCTACGATTCCTTCTCGCCCCTGCCGCTCTACGCACTGGAGGATTTCGCCTTTTGCGGGGAAGGGGAAGCACTGCACTGGATTCAGGACGGCCGGATTGGTCTGGGCGGCGCGATGCCGACCAATACGTCCGGCGGGCAGCTTTCGCAGGCGCAGATGAACGGCTGGGGCCAACTGCGCGAACTGGTGGCGCAGCTGCGCGGCGAGGCCGGCGTGCGTCAGGTGCCGGGCGCCGCGCGGGCGATGTGGGCCTCGGTTGGCGGCGATGCGCTGATCCTGGAGGCGCACTAACATGGGTTCGCCGCTGATGCCGGTCATCAACGGACTGTCGCGGCCGTTCTGGACGGCGGCGGAGGCGGGTCGGCTCGTCCTGCCGCATTGCGTGGAAACGGGCCAACCATTCTGGCCACCCAGCCCGTCAAGCCCATTCCGGACGGCGGGAAAGGTCAAATGGCGGGATGTGGAGGCGTCGGGCACCTTGCTCAGCATCGTCGTCTATCGTCGTCCGTTTCAGCAGGAACTGGCCTCCGCTCTACCTTATGGCATTGGCCTGGTGGAGATTGAGCCGGGCGTGCGCCTGTTCGCGTATATCGCGCGGCCGGATGGCGGCATTGCGGCTGGCGATCCGGTCAGGCTGGACTTCCGGCCACTTGTCGCCGAGGGGGTGCCGGCACTCGTTGTCGCGCAGGAAGGCGTAGTGAAAGAATGACGGAATTTTCGGCCTGGATCGGGTGTGTTGAGGAACGACAGGACCGGCTGGATCCGGCGCGCAGCAATGCGCTGCTGGCCGCAATCGGCCGCGAGCTCGGTCTGAGTGCTGGCGATCCGCTGCCTGAGCTGCATCACTGGCTGCATTTCTGGGATCCGAAGATGCCGGATCAGACCGGCCCTGACGGCCATCCGAAGAAAGGCGGGTTCCTGCCGCCGATTCCGCTGCCGCGCCGGATGTGGGCGGGCGGGCGCCTGATCTTTCGCGCGCCGCTGGTGCTGGGCGAAAAGGTGCGGAAGCTGTCCACCATCCTCTCCATCGAAGAGAAGAGCGGCCGCAGCGGTACGCTCATGTTCGTGACGGTGGGGCACCAGCTCTTCGCGGGCGACCGGCTGGCGGTAGAGGAGGAGCAGGATCTGGTTTATCGGGAACCTGCCGAAGCTGCGCCGGCCTCTGCCCCGGTCATCGGGGCATCGGAGGAGGCAGGCGCGCTGGCGCATGTCGATCCCGATGCCGTGCTCCTGTTCCGCTATTCCGCGCTGACGCTCAACAGCCACCGCATTCACTATGATCTGCCCTATGCGACTGGCGAGGAGCATTATGCGGGACTGGTCGTGCAAGGGCCGTTGCAGGCGACCTTGCTGGCCGGGCTGGCCGCGGATCGGCTGGGTGGCCCGCTCGCCGCGTTCCGGTTCCGCGGTGTCGCGCCGGCCATTGCGGGACATCGGCTCGCGCTTCATGCCGAAACGGGCGAGGCGGAGACGAATCTGTGGATCGCCCAGCGGGGCGTGCGCACGATGACGGCAGTCGCGGCGGCCTGAATCGCCGGATTTATATAGCGGAACCGGCTTTTGTTCGGCCTTGCGATATTGCCGTAGGGCAGGTGGATAGTTCCGTTCCGGCGGCACGAATTGCTCTAGTCTGCGAGCAAGGCCCGGCGCCGGAAGCCCGGTGCCACGAGGAAGTCATGGCCATCGTCACTGCTGAAGATCTGCGCAACATGACGCCGCTCCGCACGGCGAACCACACGATCGGGCATCCCGAGGAGACACTCGCGATGATCGAGGCGGACGGATACGTCTATTTCCAGGGCGTGCTGGACGAGGGCGCGGTCGGACGGCTGCGGCAGCGTTATCTGGATGTGCTGACCGATTGGGGC
>CAYTMM010000071.1:0-3044 GCA_964438875.1 uncultured Sphingosinicella sp.
CCCCACCCGGTCTCCCAATAGCATATACTATCGATGGAAGCCCGGGTGGGGGTTCGGGCCGGTGCCGCTTCAGCGAAACTGAAAACGACTCTAGCTGCGCTTGAACAGGTTCTGCGCGAAGCCGGCGATATCGTTCAGCGGATTGCCGTCGCCATCGCGGTCCAGCATCGACGCCAGTCCGCCAAGTGCGCCGCCCTCGGCGAAGACGCCCTGGAGGTTTTCCAGCGAGAGCCCGTGCTGCGCGGCCATCGCCTGCAGCGCCTCTGCCTGGCTGGTGCCGGCGGCGAGCTGACCCTGGAACGACTGGGCGAGGCCCTGAAACTGCTCCGGCGAGACGCCGACCCGGGCGGCCAGCTCCTCGACATTGCCGAGATTGCCGAACCATTGCTCGAACATATTGGTCATCTTACGCTCCCTCCACACGACCTGAAGGAGCGATGCCTAGCAGGATTTCCGTGATGGTGCGACGTCAGCGCGGCCTGGCTGTGAAATAGCCGTAGCCGGCTCCGACGAGCGCGCCGAAGATCGGCCCCACGAACGGCACCGGAATGGCGATCAGCGCGCCGATCCCCGCGGCGATGGCGGTGCGCTTTGCAACTGGATTGTCGAGCATAACCTCACCCTTTCGATGGGGTGTATTATACTAATAATACGCAATTGTCCAGCGCTGCCCCTTCAGGCGGGGACGGACAGCTCCATGCGGTTCCGTCCCGCCCGCTTCGCGCGATACAGCGCCTTGTCCGCCAGACAGAGCAGCCGTTCGAGACGCCGCTCCTGCCGATCGACATGAACGCCGATGCTGACGGTCGCATTCAGTTTCTCGCCATCCCCGACCGTGAAGGCGGTGGCATGGAGCAGGCCGTTGATCCGCTCGGCGACGCCGACCGCCTCGTCCGGGTCGCAATCCGGCAGCACGATCGCGAACTCCTCGCCGCCGATCCGGCCCACGGTATCCTGCGGCCGCACATTGCGCTCCAGGATCTCCGCGAAAGAGGACAGAATGTGATCGCCGGCCTCGTGCCCGTGTCGGTCGTTGATCGATTTGAAATGATCGATGTCCAGCATCATCACCGCCACCGGCCTGGGCCCCGGCGCCAGACGCCCCAGGATCTTAGCGCCCGTCTCCAGGAAGGAGCGGCGGTTCTGCAGCCCCGTCATTGCATCGCGGTTCGCGAGGATGCGCAGTTTCTCGAGCAGTTCGTCGCGCGCAGCCATCACGCTCGCCACGACCAGCGGCCCGAGGGCGATGAGTGTGATCCCGACCCGGGTCGAGACGAGCATGGAGCGCGAATCCAGTGCGGCGCCAACCGACAGCACACCAGCCTGGATCGACAGCAGCGTCCAGGCGCCGAACGCGAAGGCCAGGCAGGACGTAACGAACAGGTTGTAGGTGAGCGCGCACCACAGCAGGGCCGGCACAGGAAAGGCGACCGCGCCCGGCCCGCCGATCAGCACCCCCGCAACGATGGATGCGACGAGGGCGGCGAGCGGCAGGACGGAGAGGATATCGAAACGCGCCGTGAGATCGCGGCGCCGGCGGGGGCGTACCACGGTTCCCGGCAGCGTAAGCAGCATCGGCAGAAAGGCCGTATGGTTCACAAGCTCGGCCGCGAACCAGAAGACGAACCCCTCCCCCGGCGGTCCGCCGAACAGCGCCGGGCTGACGACCGCGCCGACCAGCCCGCTCGTCAGCGCGATGGCGATGACCACGCAGAGAAGATAGAGAATGGACAGCGGCCGGTGCAGCGCCCGATCCTGCGGTGACAGCAGACCGAACAGGCCATAACCGACAGCGATCGCGACCAGATTGCCGCCGTTCAACATCAGGTTCATCGACAACGACGCCCCGGTCACGGCATCCGCCAGCAGAAAGCCCGCCGCGCCGCAAAGCCAGCTCGCGGGACGCACCAGATTCGGGAACCGGACGAACATTCCCAGCATGAAGGCATTGGCAGGCCAGAACGTCGCCAGATCGAACTGCGAACGGGTAAGGATACCAGCCAAACAGATCAAGAACAGAGCAAAACCAAACAGAACGCTCTGAAGCGCGGGATTGTCAAGAATTCCAACGTGCAATCTTAACAACACTGGGAACTGCCCACCGATGACTGCCGAACATTTGCCAAAATAGCTGGCAAAGGCTTAAGATAGTCTGAGTGTGGCGTCGTTCCCGCTCTAAGCTGGCGTCATGACGTCAGGCTTGACGCAGATCATGCAAACGGCAGCTCAAACCGGTTCTGGACCGGTGCGCTGCATAATATCGGTGTTTTGTCGGGTTCAGGCGGCGGGCGCGGGTTCCCGGACCTGTTGTTCGGCGGGCGCATTGCCGGTCGGGCCGGCGGCCAGGACGCCCGCGTCGACATGGTTCGCAAAGCGCGCGAAATTGTCGGTGAAAAGCTTCACCAGCTTCGCGGCGGTCGCGTCATAATCGGCCTTGTCGGCCCAGGTGTCGCGCGGGTTCAGGATCGCCGTGTCGACACCCGGCACGCTGACCGGCACTTCGAACCCAAAATTAGGATCGGTGCGGAAAGCGACGTCGTTGAGGCTACCGTCGAGCGCGGCGTTGAGCAGCGCGCGGGTCGCCTTGATCGGCATGCGATTGCCGATCCCGTATTTGCCGCCGGTCCAGCCGGTATTGACCAGCCAGCACTTCACCCCGCCCTTGGCGATCCGCTCCTTGAGGAGATTGCCGTAGACGCTGGGATGGCGCGGCATGAAGGGCGCGCCGAAGCAGGTCGAGAAGGTCGCCTCCGGCTCGGTGACGCCAATTTCGGTGCCGGCGACCTTGGCGGTGTAGCCGGACAGGAAGTGGTACATCGCCTGATCGGGCGTCAGGCGCGCGATCGGCGGCAGCACGCCAAAGGCGTCGGCGGTGAGGAAGATAACGTTCTGCGGCACCGGCCCCATATTGGATTCGGACGCATTGGGGATGAAATCGATCGGATAGGCGCCGCGGGTATTCTCCGCGAGGGTAGCATCGTCGAGGTCCAGTTCACGCGTGTCGGGGTCGATCACGACATTTTCGGCACAGTGCTCGAAAATGT
>CAYTMM010000071.1:3054-13989 GCA_964438875.1 uncultured Sphingosinicella sp.
CAGCCATGCTCGTCATCACCGATCAGGGTGCGGCTGGCATCGGCGCTGAGCGTCGTCTTGCCGGTGCCTGAAAGACCGAAGAAGACGGCGGTGTCGCCATCAGGGCCGATATTGGCCGAGCAGTGCATCGGCATGATGCCTTCGACCGGCAGCTTGTAGTTTAGGATGCCGAAGACGGATTTCTTCATCTCGCCGGCATATTTGGTGCCGCCGATCAGGATCAGACGCTCGGTCAGGTTCACCGCGATCACCGTTTCGGAGCGCGTGCCGTGGCGGGCGGGATCGGCCTGGAAGCTGGGCAGATCGATGATCGTATATTCCGGCTCAAATCCGGCCAGTTCGCCCGCCTCGGGACGAACCAGCAGGGTGCGGATGAAGAGATTGTGCCAGGCGAGTTCATTGATGACGCGTACCCGTACGCGATGTTCCGGCTGCGAGCCGCCATAAAGATCGGCGACGTAGAGCCTGTCCTTGCCATCCAGCGCGGCCAGGAAATCGGCCTTGAGCGCGGTAAAATGGGCGGGCGTCATCGCCTTCGCATTTTCCCACCAGATGCTGTTCTCGGTCTCGGCGTCGCGAACGGTGAACTTGTCCTTGGCGGAGCGGCCGGTGTGCTTGCCGGTGGCGACGACCAGCGGGCCGTCCTTGGCGAGAACCCCCTCGCCGCGCGCAATCGCCTGCTCGACCAGCTGTGCAGTGCCCAGATTCCAGCTCAACGCGGCGGATGTGTCGATGCCCTGATAATGCAAGTCGAAGGACGGGACCCGATTGGCCACCTCAGCTCTCCCATTTAAGATCGTTTTCGGCTCCGCTACGGAAGCCCATTCCCATCCCTTGGCCCTTATCGGAGGGCATGGGCCGCGTCAAAGGGTAGCGCGGCGAAGCGGGCTCGCGTAAAGCCCTGCCGGGAGGGAAGCAGGGCCGCCATGTCGACAACGATCGCGCTGGTCGACGACGACCGCAACATTCTTACATCCTTGTCCGTCGCACTCCAATCGGAAGGCTTCGTCACCCGGCTGTATTCGGACGGCGAAGTCGCGCTGAAGGCGCTGGTCGAGAATCCGCCAGACCTTGCCATATTCGACATCAAGATGCCGCGGATGGACGGTATGGAGCTGCTCCGCCGGGTACGCGAGAAAAGCGATTTCCCGGTGATCTTCCTGACATCGAAGGACGAGGAACTGGACGAGGCGCTCGGCCTTGCCATGGGCGCCGACGATTATATCGCCAAGCCCTTTTCCCAGCGGCTGCTGCTGGCCCGCATCCGCGCCGTGTTGCGCCGGACCGAGGCACGCGCCGCAACACCGAGCGGCGCGGACGAGCCGATCGCCGAGGAAATCGCGCGCGGCCGCCTGGTCATGGATCCGGCCCGTCACCGCGTGCGCTGGCAGGGCCGGGAAGTGGCGCTTACTGTCACGGAATTCCTGATCCTGGAGGCGCTGGCGCAGCGCCCAGGCGTCGTCAAATCGCGCAACCAGCTGATGGATATCGCCTACCAAGACGACATTTATGTCGACGACCGTACGATCGACAGCCACATCAAGCGGATGCGCCGGAAATTCCGCGCCGTCGACGGCGAATTCAAGGCGATCGAAACGCTTTACGGGGTCGGATACCGCTTTGCCGAGGAATGAGGAGCACGCGCCACCGGTACTGGGCTGGTCGCGGCGGCTGTCGATCCGTCAGCGCATCCTGGCGGTCAATATCTTCGCGATCGTCATCATTGCCGGCAGCCTCTTCTACCTCGACAGCTTCCGCAGCCAGCTCGTCCAGGCGCGCGCCGACCAGGCGCGATCGGAAACGGTGATGATCGCGCACATGCTGGCAGCAGCGCCGCGCGAAAGCTGGCAGCCTTTACTTGTCCAGCTCGGCGCCGATGCGGGCGTGCGGCTGCGCGTCTACGATCCCAGCGGGCCAAAGCGAGAGGACAGCTGGCGCGGCGCGGCGCCGACTTACGAACTGCGCGAGACAGCGGGAGAGCCGGTGCTACGCACCGTGGCGCGCGCGCTCGACAACGGCTTCGATGCGATCGTCCGGGCGAAACGGCCCGAACGCTATGTCGAGGCGGCGACGGATATGCTCGACGACTGGCCCGAAGTGCTGGCCGCGCGCGCCTCCGGCGACGTCGAGGCCATGATCCGCCGGGCACCGGAAGGCACGCCCTATCTGAGCGCGGCGATGCGAATCGAGGACAATGGCGTGCTGCTCCTCACCATCAATGCGCGCGACGTGCGCCGAGCGGTCCGCGCCGAGCGATTCGACCTGGGGCTGGTGCTGCTCGGCACTTTGATCCTCTCGGTTCTGCTGTCGCGCTTCCTTGCCCGGACGATCGCCAATCCGCTGCGCGCACTGGCGCTGGCCGCGCACCGCGTCCGGCTTGGGCGCGCGCGCGAAGTCGATGTGCCGCGCCTGCCCGCCCGGCGTGACGAAATCGGCCTGCTCGCCCGCGCGCTCGCCGACATGACACAGACCCTGCGCCAGCGGATCGACGCGACCGACGCTTTCGCCGCCGACGTCACCCACGAACTCAAGAACCCGCTCGCCTCGCTGCGCTCCGCCGTCGATTCGCTGGAACGAGTCGACGATCCCGAGCTGCGTCGCCAACTGCTCGATGTCGTCCGCCAGGATGTGGGGCGGCTCGACCGTCTGATCGTCGATATCGCCGAATCGGCCCGGCTCGACGCCGAACTCTCCCGTGCCCGGTTCGAACCGGTCGATCTCGGCAAACTGATCGAAACGCTACTGCCTGTGTGGGACGAACGGGCGGGCGGGCGCGCCGCCATCGCCTTCGCCCGGCCCCGCGCCGGTACGGCCCTTGTGTCGGGCGACGAGTCGCGGCTCGCCCGGCTGATCGACAATCTGGTCGACAATGCCTTGTCCTTCTCGCCCGAAGGCGGGCTGGTCGAAATCCGCGCCGCCGCGACGGGCGACGAGGTGGCGATCAGCGTCGAGGATGAGGGGCCGGGTGTGCCGTCCGAACAGCGCGAGGCGATCTTCAATCGCTTCCACTCCATTCGTCCGGATGCAGATTTCGGCCGCCATTCCGGCCTGGGTCTTGCCATCGCCAAGGCGATTGTCGAGGGTCATAGCGGGCGTATCGAGGTCGAGGACCGCCACGACGGGCGCAGCGGCGCGCGCTTCGTGGTCCATTTTCCGGGAGCCGCTTCATGAGGACTCCGACTCTTTCCTCCGAAACCGTTCATGCCAGCGCGGTGGCGATCGGCGGCCGGGCCGTGCTGATCACCGGCCGTTCGGGCAAGGGCAAATCCGATCTCGCGCTGCGCCTGATCGACCGCGGTGCGAGCCTCGTCAGCGACGATTACACGATCGTGCGCCGCATCGGCGGGCGATTGGTCGCCGCCGCGCCGCCCAATATCGCCGGCAAGATCGAAGTGCGCGGCGTCGGGCTGATCGATCTTCCCGCCGAGACAGACGTACCGGTGGGCCTGCTTATCGACCTTGACCGCGACGCCGAACGGCTACCCGAAGCTGGCGAGACGCGGACCCTTGCCGGGCTTGCCGTTCCGGTCATCGCTCTGGCTGCGCTGGAAGCATCCGCGCCGATCAAGGTCGAGGCGGCGCTGCGGCTGTTCGGACACGATCCGGAATGAGCCGGCCGCAATGAACCGGGCCAAACCTACCCGCATCCTGCTTGTCACGGGCATGTCCGGCGCTGGTCAGTCCACGGCGCTGAACGCGCTGGAAGATGCAGGCTGGGAGACGGTGGACAATCTTCCGCTGTCGCTGCTGAATCATCTGCTGGCGGCGCCGCTGCCCGCCGGCGCGGAAGACCGCCGTCCCCTCGCCATCGGCCTCGCCAGCCGGACCCGCGGTTTCGGTGCCGAACGCATTGTCGGCCAGATCAAACGAATCGGCAAGGACCGCGGCCACATGATCGAGACGCTCTATCTGGAATGCCAAACGCACGAGCTGCTGCGCCGTTATTCCGAGACGCGGCGCCGTCATCCACTGGCGCCTGATCGCCCGATCGCGGACGGGATCGCGGAAGAACGCGAAATGATGGCACCGCTCAAGCGGTGGGCGGATCATGTGATCGACAGCACCGACATCGCGGCCAACTTGCTGAACCAGCAAATCCGCGCCCGCTTCGGCGGCGACGCGGTCGCCACGCTGACCGTCCAGTCCTTCGGCTTCGCCCGCGGCCTGCCGCGCAATGCCGACCTTGTCTTCGACATGCGTTTCCTCAGGAATCCGCACTGGGAGCCGGCCTTGCGCGAGCGGACCGGGCTGGACCCGGCAGTCGCCGGTCATATCGCCGACGACCCCGCTTACGAGGAGGCGCTGACCCGCATCGAGGAATTGCTCCTCATCCTCCTCCCCCGCTACCAGGCCGAGGGAAAAGCCTATGTTTCGGTGGCATTCGGCTGTACCGGCGGGAGACATCGCTCGGTCCATGTCGCCGAGAGAGTCTCGGCACGGTTGCGCGACGCGGGTTTTTCGCCCAGTCTCGACCATCGCGACCTCGATACGCCGCCACGCGACGGTACCGAGCGTTCACCGAGAGGCTGATAAATTGGCACAGGTTCGACAAGGTCCGGAGCGGGCGATCGTTTTCAAGGTGAAATGATGATCGGTTTGGTGCTGGTGACGCACGGCAAGCTTGCGTCGGAGTTCATTGTCGCGATGGAACATGTCGTCGGCCCGCAGGAGCGGATCGTGCCGATCTGCATCGGCCCCGACGACGACATGGAAGCGCGGCGCAAGGACATCGCCAATGCCATCGCCAAGGTGGACGGCGGCGATGGCGTCATCATCCTGACCGACCTGTTCGGCGGCACACCTTCCAATCTCGCCATCTCGCTGATGAAGAGCGAGAAAATCGAGGTGATCGCTGGCGTCAATCTGCCGATGCTGATCCGGCTGGAAGGCGCGCGCAAGACGATGGACGTGAAATCCGCCGTCGCCGCGGCACGCGAGGCCGGACGCAAATATATCTCCGTCGCCTCCGAAGTGTTGGGCGAGGCCACCGCCTGATGGCCGAATGCATCGTGGAACTGCGCAACCAGCGCGGCCTCCATGCCCGCGCCAGCGCCAAGTTCGTCACAGTGGCCGCCGAGATCGACGCCAGCGTCGAGGTGGAGAAAGACGGCACCAGCGTATGCGGCACATCGATCATGGGCCTGATGATGCTAGGCGCGGCGATGGGCGATTCGATCCGGATCAGCGCGACCGGGCCGGGCGCGGAACTGGCCATCGACCGGCTGACCGCGCTGGTCGAGGGCAAATTCGGCGAGGATTAGGCCATGCCCCGGCGGATCACCGCCTTTTCCAACCCGATCGTCAAGCAGGCCCGGGGCCTCAGGGACAAGAAGAACCGGCGGCGCGAGGGGCTGTTCCTGGCCGAAGGCCTGCGCATTCTGACCGAAGCACGGGAGGCCGGGCGACTGCCGGAGATGCTGTTTTTCAGTGAGGCCGGCCATCCCCTGCTCGACCGGCTGATCGCCGAGACGGAAACGGCCGGAGGCATGGCGATCGAGACCGACGCGGACATCCTCCACAAGATTTCGGGCAAGGAGAATCCGCAGGCCGCGGTGGGTGTGTACCGGACGTTCGACGCCGGGCTCGAGACGATCGACCGGAGCGCCGCGCCGCTGTGGAGCGTCGCCCAGGCGCTGCGCGATCCCGGCAATATCGGTACGATCCTGCGCACCGGCGACGCGACCGGCGCGGGCGGGCTAATCCTGATCGACGATTGCGCCGATCCCTTCTCCGTCGAAGCGGTGCGCGCATCAATGGGCGCGCTTTTCACCCAGCGGATCGTGGCGACGCGCTGGCCGGACTTCATCGCCTGGCTGCGCGGCGGGCCGGGCCAACTCGTCGGCACCAGCCTGAAGGCGACGCAGGATTATCAGAAGCCGACTTATGCGCCGCCAACCTTCCTCCTGGTCGGCAACGAGCAAGCGGGATTGCCCGCCGCTTATGAACAGGAATGCGATCTGCTCGTTAAGATGCCGATGCTGGGCAAGGCCGACAGCCTGAATGCGGCAGTGGCAACCGCGGTGATGGCCTATGAGGTGATCAACCAGTGGCGGAGGATGTGATGAAAGCGATTCTGGCTGGCGTACTGGCGATAACGATGACGGGCTGCGCGACGATGGCGGACGGCATCCCCGCCGATGAGCGCGCCGTCTATCGGGCAATCGGCACCGAACCCTTCTGGTCACTGACGATCGGCGGCGGACGAATGGTCTACGAGGCCCCCGGACATCGGCGGATCGCCATCGACATGCCACAAGCGCAACCCTTCTTCAGCGGCCGGCGCTACACAAGCACGGCCTTCATGGTGGAGATCACCCCCGGCCCGTGCAGCGACGGCATGAGCGACCGGAGCTATCCCGATGTCGTGCGCATCACATTTCCGGATCGGCGCGCGCCCCTGTCAGGCTGCGGCGGCCCGCCGCTGGCGCCTGCGACATTGGCCGATACCAATTGGGCCATCGTCGAAATCAGCGGCGCGCGTGTGTCCGGCGAACGCTACAGTCTGTCCTTTGACGGCGGAAGGATTAGCGGCCAGGCTGGGTGCAACCGCTTTTCGGGAGGATACCGGCAAAACGGCGAGACCCTGACCATCGGCGCCCTGGCAATGACCCGTATGGCCTGCCCCGGCCCCGGCATGGCGCACGAACAGCGTTTCAGCGAGATCATGCGCGGCCCGGTGCGAATCAGCTTTCCGGACGGCGACACGCTGCTGCTGACGGGCGCCGGCGGCGAAGTGCGGGCAAGGCGGGCGATCTAGAGCTTAGTCGTCGGTCTCGTCGGACAACAGCCCCGATTCCGAATAACGCGGTGCGGCATCGATGAACGGCACGTCGTCGGTCGCCTCGCGCTTGCCGATCTTGATATGCTTCTCCGTCAGGCGCCGGGCGCGGCTCATCACATTGCCGTCATAGGTACGGGCGAAATCGTTGAAGCTGTTGACCGCGCGGCCGAGATGGAGACCGGTCTTCATCAGATCATCCTGCGTCTTGGCCAGGCTGTCATAGAGATCGCTAGCAAGCTTGCCGATCTCGCGCGCCTCGCGCGTCAGCCCGTCCTGACGCCAGACCTGCGCGATCGTGCGCGCAATCGCGACGAGATTGGTGGGGCTGGCGAGAAGCACCTTGCGCTCGAACGCATAGTCCCAGAGTTTCGATTCCTGTTCCAATGCCGCTGCGATGAAATGCTCGCCCGGCACAAACATGACCACGAAATCCGGCGCCTCATCGAACTGGGACTGATAGGATTTGTCACCGAGCGCCTGAATGTGATTGCGCATCGACGCTACATGCTCGCCCAGATGCGCGCTGCGCCGCTGCTCGTCCTCCGCCTCGAATGCGTCCTGATAGGCGTTCAACGACACCTTGGCGTCGATCACCAGCATCTTGTTGCCCGGAATGTGGACGATCGCATCGGGCCGCAACCGGCCGTCCGCCGTGTTCACCGAATGCTCGGTCACGAAATCGGTATGCTCGCTCAGCCCGCATTGTTCGAGCACGTTGCGCAACTGCTGTTCGCCCCAGCGACCCCGCGCCTTGGGCGCGTTGCGCAGCGAGTTGCCCAGCCGGGCGGCTTCGCGCCGGACCTCCTCCTGCCCCACCCGGATCGCCTCGATCTGTCCGTGCAGTTGTCCGAAAGCATCGATCCGCTTGGCCTCCAGCGCGGCGACCTGATCCTCGTATCGTTTCAGGCGATCGCCGACGGGCGCGAGAAGTGTCTGGATCCGCTCGGCGCTGCTCTTCTCCGATTCCGCGAAACGCTCCTTCGCGCGATTCAGGAAAGCTTCCTGCGCGCGTTCGAGGACCTTGTTCCCCGCATTTTCGAATTCCTTCCGCAGCGCTTCCTGCGCCTCCAGAAGCAAGCGCTTCTGTTCCTCAAAATGCTCCGCATTGGCACGCAGCGTCGCCAACGCTTCCTTCGCAGCGTCGCGCTCCTTCGTCACTGCGGTCAACATGGCGCGCAGATGATCGGCATTGCCCGCCCGCTCCTCCGCAGCCGCATGGGCGCGCTCGGCCTCGCCGCAGCGCTCCGTAAGCCCCCGTTGCTCCTCACGCAGGCCCGAAATTTGACGCGCCCAGACGAACCAGCCGAGTGCCAGCCCGGCGATCAAGGCGCTGGCCAAAAGCAGAATGACGATGAACGGGTCCATTAGCTCTCCGAAGCGGAACGAAAGTGGAACTTATCCGACCTTTCGGCCATCCTCAAGCGGCGGGGAACACATGTTGTGGAAAAGCCGTTCGGAACGCGTCAGGAGGGCGCAATGACTGGTTCGAGATTCGTTATTTTCACCGCCGCAACGCTCGCGCTCGCCGCCTGCCGCCAGGCGCCGGAGACCGCGCCGCTCAACGAGCAGCCGGCGGCCGACGCGGCGGCGGATGCGCCGGCAGCGAGCATCGACGATTCGCTGGCGCTCGACCAGCTTGCCGGCGCGCGCAATCACATGGCTGCTCCGGAAGGTTATGGCGCCCTGCCCCCGGACGACCGCGCACTGCGCTTCGTCGGACGCTGGGCGGCGGAGGTAAATGCATGCGACAGCGCCGCATGGCGTTTCGGCGCGGACCGACTGGAAACACCGGCCGGATCGGTCTGCACTTTCGGCGACGTGACCCCGGTGGACGGCGGCTTCGACATCGCCGCGCGCTGCACGGCGGAGGGGCCGGAACAGGACGACACGATCCGCCTGCGTTTCGACGAGGAAGCGCGACGGATGCGGTTCGAGTCGGAAAGCGTGGCCGGCGATGCTCTGGTCTATTGCAGGCCGGAAGCGCCGCGAAACTAAGCCGCGCGGCGGGCGCCCGTCTCGCGGCGGGCCTTGACCAGCTTCTTCAGCAGCATGTCGCGCTTCAGGCGCGAGAGATGGTCGATGAACAAAATGCCGTTCAAATGGTCCATCTCATGCTGGAGGCAGGTGGCGAGCAGACCGTCCAGCCATTGCTCATGCACCGTGCCGTCGCGGTCCTGCCAGCGGGCGCGGACGCGATCGGGGCGCAGCACCTCGGCATATTGATCCGGCACGGACAGGCAGCCCTCATTATAGGGCACTGTGATGTCCGATTCCTCGAGGATCTCGGGGTTGATGAAGACGCGCGGATCCCTGACCGGATCACCATCCTCGTCTTCAGGCTCCTGCAGATCGATGACGAGCAACCGCTTCGGCACACCGACCTGAATCGCGGCGAGGCCAATGCCTGGCGCCGCGTACATGGTCGCGAACATGTCGTCGATCAGGGTCTGCAGTTCGGAATTGATCTCCTCGACCGGCGAGGAAATCTGCCGCAGCACTGGATCGGGCGTCTCATAGATCGGAAGAATGGCCATGAGACGGAAATAAGGGCTTTTGCCCCGGCCTTCAAGCGACCGGGCGGCGCGCCCGGAGCGCCTGGGCCAACGTGCCCTCGTCGAGATAGTCGAGCTCGCCGCCGACGGGCAGGCCGTGGGCGAGCTGGGTGATGCGGACCGGATAGGTTTCCAGTCGCTCGGCGAGATAATGGGCGGTGGTCTGCCCTTCCAAAGTGGCGTTCATCGCCAGCACGATCTCGTCCACGCCGCCGGCGGCGACGCGGGAGATCAGGTGATCGATGTTGAGGTCTTCGGGCCGGACGCCTTCCAGCGCGGAGAGACGGCCGCCCAGAACGTGGAAACGCCCCGGAAAGAGCCGCGAGCGATCCAACGCCCACAGGTCCGACACTTCCTCCACCACGCAGAGGAGGCGCGCGTCGCGGCGCGGATCGGCGCAGATGCCGCAGGGATCGGTGGTATCGACATTGCCGCAAGTCATGCAGGTGGCGAGCTTCTCGTTCACCTGCTCCAGCGCGCGCAGCAACGGCGTCATCGCAGCCTCCCGCCGCTTCACGAGATGCAGCACCGCGCGCCGCGCCGAACGCGGGCCAAGGCCCGGCAGGCGGGACAGCGCCTGGGTGAGCGCCTCGATCTCGGGAGAAGCCATGGCTGTGTAGGTAACCGTCATTGCGAGGAGCGCAAGCGACGAAGCAATCCAGGTGCAGTGCTGGATTGCTTCGCTCCGCTCGCAATGACGATCGTTGGTCGCTAAACGCCCTCCATGCGCATTGCCTTCATGGGAACCCCGGACTTTTCCGTGCCGACGCTCGATGCCCTGATCGAGGCGGGGCATGAGGTGGTCGCCGTCTATACGCAGCCGCCACGCCGGGCGGGACGGGGCAAGACGCTGCTCCCCTCCCCGGTCCATCGGCGCGCGGAGAAAGCGGGCATTGACGTCATGACGCCGGTCAGCTTGCGCGATCCGGAGGCGCAGGCGGCGTTCGCGACGCTGGATCTCGATGTGGCGGTGGTCGCCGCTTATGGCCTGATCCTGCCCGAACCGGTGCTGGCCGCGCCGCGTCATGGCTGCCTCAACGTCCACGCTTCGCTGTTGCCGCGCTGGCGGGGCGCCGCGCCGATCCACCGCGCCATCCTCGCCGGGGACGAGAATACGGGCGTGTGTATCATGGGCATGGAAAAGGGCCTCGACACCGGCCCGATTTATACGCGGCGCGAAACACCGGTAGACCGCAAGACAGCGGGCGAACTAACCGCCGAGCTGGCCGGGATGGGCGGCGCGCTGATGGTCAATGTGCTCGACCGGATCGCGAAGATCGTACCGGAGCCGCAGCCGGACGAGGGCATCACCTACGCGGCAAAGATCGACAAGTCCGAGGCGAAGCTCGATTTCTCGCGCCCCGCCGACGAGGTCGAGCGGCAGATACGGGCGTTCAACCCGACGCCGGGCGCCTTTTTCGAATATGGAAATGAGCGAATCAAGATACTTGCAGCCGATATCGTCGATGAGTTGGGAGCAGCAGCCAACGTGCTCGACACGGACCTGACGATCGGCTGCGATGGCGGCGCGATCCGCCCCACCCTCGTGCAGCGCGCCGGACGGGGCGCGATGCCCGCCGGTGAATTGCTGCGCGGCTTCTC
>CAYTMM010000071.1:13999-16234 GCA_964438875.1 uncultured Sphingosinicella sp.
CGCGACCGCACGCGCCGTGCTCCGGTGACGCGCTTTCGCCTGACCATCGAATATGACGGGCGGCCCTTCATGGGCTGGCAGCGGCAGGCGCACGGCCCGTCCGTCCAGCAGGCGATCGAGGAGGCGATCCGGGCGATCACGCATGAGGATGTGGTGCTGCACGCAGCCGGGCGGACCGATGCCGGCGTCCATGCGCTGGCGATGACCGCCCATGTCGATATCGAAAAGCCGATCACCGCCTTTCGCCTTGCCGACGGGACCAATGCCAAGCTGCGGCCTTTGCCCGTCGCCATCCTCGCCGCGCAGGAGGTGGAATCGGACTTCCATGCCCGTTTCTCCTGCATCGGACGGCGCTACGTGTACCGGATCGTCAATCGCCGCGCGCCGCTGGCGCTGGAGGCCGGCAAGGCCTGGCGCGTGCCGGTCTGGCTGGATGCAGACGATATGAACAAGGCGGCGCAGGTGCTTGTCGGAAAACATGATTTCACGACCTTCCGATCCGCCCATTGTCAGGCCGAAAGCCCGATCAAGACGCTCGACCGGCTGACCGTGCGGCGGCTGGGCGAGGTGATCGAGATCGAGGCGGCGGCGCGCTCCTTCCTCCACCATCAGGTGCGATCGATGGTCGGCTGCCTGGAACTGGTTGGGCGCGGCAAATGGAGCAAGGCGGATCTCAAGGCCGCGTTGGACACGGCGAAACGCGCCGCTCTGGGCTTCAACGCGCCGCCCGACGGGCTTTATTTCGTCGAGGCGAGCTATCCGGGCGAGCGCTGACCTCACCTAGCCCGAAAATGTTCTGGAGCGATTTCTCCAGCATCAGCAATTGCCACAGGGTGCGACCGTGCTCCTCACGGCCTGAGCGATGCGCTTCGGAAAGACGGCGGATCGCCTCGCCATCGAACCAGCCGGTCTCCAGCAAAGCGGGGCTGCGCGCGATCGCCTCGGCGCGGTCGGCAAGCGGACCGCGCAGCCATTCGGAGATGGGCGTGACGAAGCCCATCTTGCGCCGGTGCAGGATATCGTCCGGCAGGCGATCGGCGAGGACGCGCTTCAGCAGCCATTTACCGGTGCCGCCGCGCAGCCGCATCCGGGGCGGCAGCTTCGCGGCGAACTCGATCAGGCGATGATCCAGCAAAGGCTCGCGCGCCTCCAGGCTGACCGCCATCGAGGCGCGATCCACCTTGGTCAGGATATCGCCGGGCAGCCAGATCTTCAGGTCGGCATATTGGGCGCGGGAGAGCACGTCGCTGTCGGGCGCCTCGGCGAAGGCGCGGGCGTATCGGTCCTCGGCGCGGTGGCCGTGGAGCGGCGCGGTGAAGATGGCACGGCGGATCGCCGCCGGCGTGACGCCGACGGCCATCGCATAGGCTTCCCCACTCGACCGTCCCAAGGCTTGCAGCGTCGTCTTGGCGCGGAGGAATTGCGGGGCATTGTCGAGCTTGGGATAGACATCGCCCAACCGCCCGGCCAGGCGACCCAGCGGACCAGGGAGCAGGCTCCGTGCCCGACCCTCATTGCGGAACAGGCGGTAGCGGCGATAGCCCGCGAAGGCCTCGTCCGCACCGTCGCCGGAGAGCGCGACCGTCACCTTCTCCCGCGCCAGCTCCGACACGCGGTAGGTGCCGAAGGCGGAGGCGTCGGCGAAAGGCTCGTCGAACGCCCTAGCGAGCGTGTCAATCAGGCCGAAATCGGCGGAAGCGACCGTGCGGCTGCGGTGGCTGGTCGCGAACAGCTCCGCGACGCGGGCGGCATGGGCCGTTTCGTCCAGATCGGCCTCGTCGAAGCCGATCGCGCAGGTTTCGACCGCGCTGCGGTTGGCTTCGGCCATGAAGGCGACCACGGCCGAACTGTCCACACCGCCGGAGAGGAAGGCGCCGAGCGGCACGTCCGCCACCATGCGCGAGCGCACCGCCTCGCGCAGCCGATCGACCAGCTCCTCGCCCAGCACCCGGGCCGAGCGGCGATCGGGGCTGGAGAAATCGACGTCCCACCATTGGACGGGGTTCGGGATGGATTTGCCCCGGTGGATGTGGAGGAAATGCCCGGCCGGCAGCTTGCGCACGCCCGCGACGATCGAGGTGTCGTCGGGAACATAGCCATAGGCCAGATAATCCTCGATCGCCTGCGGATCGGGCGTGCGGCGCAGGCCTGGATGGGCGAGCAAAGCCTTCAGCTCGGAGGCGAACAGGATCGCGCCGTCGGCGAGCTGGACGATGTAGAGCGGCTTCACCCCCA
>CAYTMM010000072.1:0-3340 GCA_964438875.1 uncultured Sphingosinicella sp.
CGGACAGGGCTCGCCATATTTTTCCAGCAAGTCCTTCTCGAGGCTGCCGGCATTGACGCCGATGCGAATCGAACAGCCGTTCGCCTTGGCGGCGCGCACCACTTCCGCCACCCGCTCGGACGATCCGATATTGCCGGGATTGATCCTGAGGCACGCGGCGCCGGCGTCCGCCGCCTCCAGCGCGCGCTTGTAGTGGAAATGGATGTCGGCGACGATCGGCACGCTGGCGGCGCGGGTGATTTCCCGCATCGCGACGGTCGATTCGACGTCAGGGCAGGAGACGCGGATGATGTCCGCTCCGGCCTCTTCGCAACGGCGGATCTGGTCGATCGTCGCCTTCGGATCAGACGTGGGCGTGTTTGTCATGGTCTGGACGGTAATGGGCGCATCCCCGCCGACCGGCACATGACCGACCATGATCTGACGGGATTGTCTGCGCGTGATGTCGCGCCACGGACGAATGGACATGGCCGCGATATAGGCCGTTGCGGTTACCGGGGGAAGTCGCACCTCTTTCCCGGCAGGCCTCACCCCGCGGAAAGCAGCGCCCAGCCGGCCAGGAGGAGCACCAGGAAGAGACCGGTCAGCGCCACCCGGTGTTTCCGGGGCGCGTGGAACATCATGAACATCACTCCTTCCCCTCTTTTGATTCCTCTTTCGGCGGGCGCCCGCGCTTGCGATGCTCCGGCGCGGCGACCTTCACGCCGCGCCGTGCCAGCGCCTCGCGCAGCAGCACCTCGATCTCGGCATTGACGCTGCGGAACTCCACCGCCGCGCACCGCTCCAGCGCGTCCCACAGGGCCGGCTCGATGCGCAGCGGAAAGGCTTTCTTGGGCGTGTTGGGCACGAGCCAGCTCCTCCTTACTGGTAGAGCGAGCCGGCGTTCACCACGGGCTGCGTATCGCGTTCCGCGCAAAGCACCACCATCAGGTTCGACACCATCGCCGCCTTGCGCTCGTCGTCGAGGTCGACAACGCCCTTCGCCGAAAGCTGCTCCAGCGCGGTCTCAACCATCGTCACCGCACCTTCGACCAAACGCGCGCGCGCCGCGATCACCGCTTCAGCCTGCTGGCGACGCAGCATCGCCTGCGCGATCTCCTGCGCGTAAGCGAGGTGCATGATCCGCGCCTCATCGATGACGATGCCGGCGCGCTTCACCCGGTCCTGCAGTTCCGTCTCCAGATCGTCTCCGACGATCTCGGCATCGGCGCGCAGCGTCACTTCCTTATGCTCGATGTCGTCATAAGGATATTTGCCGGCGATCGTGCGCACTGCGCTTTCGATCTGGATGTCGATGAAGTCCATGTAGCTGTCGACATCGTAGAGCGCCTGGGCAGTGTCGGCGACGCGCCACACGACATTGGCCGCGATTTCGATCGGATTGCCGCGCAAATCGTTCACCTTGAGCTTGTCGGAGGTGATGTTGTGGATGCGCGTCGAGATTTTCGAGCGGGTCAGCCACGGCAGCACCCAGCGTAGGCCTGTCGTCCGGTCCGTCCCCTTGTAATCGCCGAACAGCAGGATCGCCGCCGCCTGGTTGGGTTGCAGAAAATAGAAGCCGCACAGGATGAAGAGCAGCGCGATGCCGCCAACCACCATCGTCAATGCCGCCACAACGCCGCCGGCCCCGAGCGAGAGGAACATGCCGACGGCGATCAACGCCATGATCAACAGCAAGACATAGCCACTACCGGTGCTTGCCTTGCGTTCGCTTGATGCGCGCAGTGCGTGAATTTCCTGTGTCGCGTGAATCATGTTCGGCATATCCAACCTCCTTTCCCAAAACCAATTTAATTATGATATCATATTTATATTTGAAAGCAGATGCAAGAAGAATCCGCTGACGGCGCACGCCGGGTCCGTGTCGGGAGTGGCGCGACGACGACGATCTGCTATTCGGGGGGCGCCTGTGAAAGGGGGATTGCCGATGCGTTTCCTGTCCGTGCTGATCGGAGCCATGCTGATGACCACTGCCGCCCAAGCCAATCAGTCCGAAGCCACAGGGGAGCGACCCGCCTGGCGGCTCGTCATTCATGGCGGCGCTGGCGTGATCGAACGTTCTCGCCTGACGCCCGAGCAGGACCGCGACATCCGCGCCGCACTGGATCGGGCATTGGCGGCGGGTCAGGATGTGCTGGCCAGCGGCGGGGCTGCGCTCGACGCGGTCGAGGCGGCCGTTCGCGTGCTTGAGGACGATCCCCATTTCAACTCGGGGCGCGGCTCGGTCTTCACCTGGGACGGCACGATCGAGATGGACGCCGCGATCATGGACGGGCGGGACCGAAATGCCGGCGCCGTCACCGGCGTTACCGCGACGCGCAACCCGATCCGCCTCGCCCGCGCAGTAATGGAGAACAGCCCGCACGTCTTCCTGTCGCGCGAAGGCGCCAACCAGTTCTCCGTCGAACAGGGCCTGCCGCAGGAATCCCCGGAATATTTCCAGACCGCCGAGCGGCGCCGCCAGCTCGATGAACTGCGCGCGCGCCCCAGCGCCGAACATTTCGATATGCACCTGAAATATGGCACGGTCGGCGCCGTCGCACTGGACAGCCAGGGCCATGTCGCCGCCGCGACCTCGACCGGCGGGCTGACCGGCAAGCGCTGGGGCCGGATCGGCGATTCGCCGATCATCGGCGCCGGCACCTATGCCGACGACCGCGCCTGCGCCGTCTCGGCGACCGGCGCGGGGGAATTCTTCATCCGGGCCGGAGTCGCGCATGAAATCTGCGCGCGGATGCGGATTGGCGCCGAACACCCACAGGCCGCCGCCGATGCCGTAATGGCGGAAGTGGCGGCGATGGGCGGCTCCGGCGGAGTGATCGTCGTTACCCCCGCCGGCGACGGCCTCTACAGCTTCAACACGCCCGGCATGTATCGCGGCGAAGCCTCGCCCGCCGGCCGCTCGGTGGCGATCTACGGAGACGAGGCCGCGCCGCGATGATCCGGAAACTGTGGCTCGCGCTGCTGATCGCGCTGGCGCCCGCGCCGGCGACCGCCTGGTGGGAATATGGCCATGAGGCGGTGGCGCGGATCGCCTGGCTGGAGATCACCCCCCAGACCCGCGCCGAGCTGCGCCGGCTGCTCGCCCAGTCCCGCCTGCTCGACACGCCGACCTGCGGCGCGAACACGATCGAGCTGGCCAGCTACTGGCCGGACTGCATCAAGACTTTGGGCGATCGCTTCAGCTACGCCTCGCCCTGGCACTACCAGAATGTCGATATATGCCAGCCTTTCGATCAGGCAGCCGCCTGCCGCGACGGCAATTGCGTCTCCGCCCAGATCGATCGCAACACCCGCCTGCTCGCCGACCGCAGCGTGCCCGCGCGCGAGCGGTTGATGG
>CAYTMM010000072.1:3350-15861 GCA_964438875.1 uncultured Sphingosinicella sp.
GGCTGGTGCAGATCGCCGACGAAGTGGACGAGGAAGGACAGCGCCAGCCCATGCATGCCGGCGATCATGGCGATCTCGGCGGCAACCGGGTGCGGGTGAGTTACGGCATCATCGCCGGCCGGAACAATCTGCATCTGACCTGGGACGGTTATATCGCCGAGCGCGCCATCTCCACGCCGCCTGGCGGCCCCGATGCGATCCGTAACGGCTTGAGCGTGTCGGAGAAGGCCGACATGCGCGGTGGCGGTATCGAGGACTGGGCGCGGGAGAATTGGGAGATCAGCCGCGATTTCGCCTATGGCACGATCCGCACCGATCCCTGCACCCGCGAGGCGGAGGGGGAGCGCCCGGTGATTACCGAGGATATCACCGAGCGCCTCATCCCGGTCGTGCGCCGGCAGGTGGCGCGCGGTGGATTGCGCCTCGCCCGGCTGCTGGACGAGGCGTTTCAGCCGAATTCGCCCTGGCTGCAGCCGAGAGAACGGAATCGCTGACACAGTCCTCCCCGGCATGGCCGGGGAGGTGAGAGGCTTATTCCGGGACCACCGTCACGGCGCGGCGATTCTGCGCCCAGGCGCTTTCGTTGGAGCCGAGTGCTTCAGGACGCTCCTTGCCCCAGCTGATCGTCTGCATCCGGGCCGGATCGATGCCGCGCGACTGGAGATAGTTGCGCGCCGCATTGGCGCGACGATCGCCGAGCGCGAGATTATATTCACGTGTGCCGCGCTCGTCGGCATGGCCTTCGATCGTCACGCGCACATTGGGGTTGCGGCTGAGCCAGGCGGCCTGCGCGTCGAGGATGCGCTGCGATTCGCTGTCGATCGAATAGGAATCGAGCGCGAAGAAGACGCGGTCCGAAGCCACGCTCTGCAGGAAGTCCGCGCGCGAGCCGGGGACAACGGCGCCGCCAACCGTGCCGTCCTGACCCCAGCCGTCGCCCGGCGTCGAATCGCTCGGGGGCGCGGGGGGAAGATCGCGGGTGCGGGGGGCACAGGCCGCCGTCAGCGCCAGCGCACCGGCCAGCGTGGTGATCCCTGTGATCCTCATCATCTGCTTCATCTCGTTTCTCCTCGTTCCGTCTCGTATGGAAAAGTTAATCACGCAATGGCGACCAGGCCGGGTCCGAACCGCCAAGCGGCGTCGGCACCCGCCGGGTGACACCTGTGCCGACATCGACATACCAGAGCTGGCCCTGACTCGCACCGCGCGTGAACATCACGGCGCGGCCGTTCGGCGCCCAGGTCGGCCCTTCGGCGAAACCGCCGCTGGTCAGGATGCGTTCCCCCGATCCGTCGGGGTTCATGACGCCGATCCGAAAGCCGCTGGTCTTGGTGAAGGCGATGAGGTCGCCGCGCGGGCTCCACACCGGCGTGCCGTAACCGCCGCCGCCGAAGCTGATCCGGCGCTGGTTCGATCCGTCCGCGTTCATGATGTAAAGCTGCTGGCTGCCGCCCCGGTCGCTTTCGAAGACGATCCGGCTGCCATCCGGCGAATAGGAACCACCCGTATCGATCCCCGGCGCGTTGGTCAGCCGCTGCGGCGTGCCTCCGGCGACGGGCACACGATAGACGTCCGTATTTCCGTTCACCGCCATAGAGAAGACGATGTGGCGGCTATCCGGCGAGTAGCGCGGCGCGAAAGTCTGATAAGGCCCGGTGACGAGCGGACGGGTACGCCCCGAATCCAGCTCGTAGATCATCACGCGCGGCCGTTCGCCTTCATAGGTCATGAAGGTGATGGTCTGCTGGTTCGGCGCGAAACGGGGGGTGAGCACCGTATATTGGCCGTTGGTCAGGAAACGGTGATTGGCGCCGTCATAGTCCATGATCGCAAGGCGCTTCACCCGGCGGTTGGCGGGTCCGGTTTCGGACACGTAGACGATCCGCGTGTCGAAATAGGCACCCTCGCCGGTGAGGCGCGAGAAGATCGTGTCGGCGCAGCGGTGCGCGGCCCGGCGCCAGTCGCGCGGCTGCACGACATACCCCTGCCGGGTCAGCTCGGTGCGGGCCGCGACGTCGTACAGGTAGCAGCCGACGGTGATCGAGCCGTTGGCGTTCGCCTGGACAAAGCCCTGGACCAGGTTCTGCGCACCTGTCGTCTGGAAATAGGGGAAATCGGGCGAGGTTACCTGCGGGAAGGAGACGGGACGCAGGCCGCCCGGCCCGATCGGCGTGAACAGGCCCGAATTCCTGAGATCGGCCGCAATGATGTCGGATACCTGCCGGCCAAGCGCCTGCGTATTGCCCGCCGGCGTGTCGGCCGCCTGCGGCGTCGGCATGTGCGGGACCGCGATCGGCAGCGCGGCGCGGCGCCCGCCGGTCACGTCGACGACGAGCTGGCCGTCGTCCTGATCCTGAGCCTGTGCCGGCAAGGCGCCACCCAGCATGATGCTCCATGCGGCGAAGATGATTGCGAAGATGCGCAAGTTGAATATCCTCATCCCGTCTCTCTCATTCTCAGCCCGGCAGGCGATAGTTCAGGGTGAAATTGCTCCAACCCCGGGGCACATCGTAGAGTTCCTGCGGCAGCCCCCGCAGCGGCGAGCAGCCCGTGAAGGCCGCGATGGCGATATCGGCGACGCGCTGCGCGTAACGGCGATTTTCGTCGTCGAGCCCGGTCTGGCTGCCGACGACGGGCCGCGCTGCCAGCGATCCGTCCCGATTGAGCCGCAACGTGATCCGCGTCGCGATCCGTTCGGAGCCCGGCCCGGGATAGACTTGCCGGTCGGCACAAGGCTGGACCTGACGGGCAATGGCCTGGCCGATATCCGCCGCTGCCTGCGCGCTCATCGTCGCGGCAGGCGCGGCCTGCGAACGCGAGGGCGAGGGATCGCGGCCGAGATTGTCGAGGTTGAGATCCGCGAGGCGCGGCGCACGGCTTTCATGGCCGGGGCGATTGCGCGCGGCCTCGGGGCGGCGCCGGTCGCGCGGATCGGTCTGGGCCTTGGGCGCGGCCCGTTCCGGCGCGGCGGCAGCCTGACGCGGCGTCGGCTGCGGCGGCGCGGGCGTCGGCTCTGCGCTGGGCGCGTCCTCGACCGCGCCGAGATCGGGCGCGGTCGCGGGCGGCGGGGGCTCTGCAGACGGCAAGGGGGACGCGGACTGGAGCGCGATCTCGTCCACGAAGGACACTTCGATCGCCGGCGCCGGAACCGGCGGAGCGGGGCAGGTCACAGCGCCGAACGACAGGATCGCGAAAAGGCGGCAGAGATCGACACTTAGCACGAGCGCGGCGAGAAGGAGCCCATGCCCCAACAGCGCGATGCTCAGGCCCGTCGTCTCCGCACGATCCATCAGCGCGCCTCAGGCTGGGCCGTGCTGACCAGGGCCATGCGGCGCAATCCCGCCCGGTTGATCTCGCCCATCACCTCCATCACCACGCCATAGTCGAGCGCGCGATCGGCGCGCAGATAGATGCGCGGCCCGCCTTCCTCCCGGCTGGATGCGGCGATCGACTGGAGTCGTGCGCCCAGCCCCTCGCTGTCAACCGGCGTCTCGTCGATGAAAACCTGTCCGTTGGGATCGATCGAGATCGAGATCGGCTCGATGTCCTGATCGAGCGCGGCGGCTTTGCTGTCTGGCAGATCGACCTGCACGCCCGCCGTCAGCAGCGGCGCGGCGACCATGAAGATGATGAGCAACACCAGCATCACGTCGACCATCGGCGTGACGTTGATTTCCGCCATGGGCGACCTGCGCCCGCGCCGGCCGGGGCCAAGAATGGGGCCCATCGCCATCGCTCAGCCCTCCACTTCCAGCTCACGGGAGAGCGCGCCATGGAAGCCATCCGCGAAGCGCTGGAGCCTCGCCTCGATCCGGTTCACGCTGAAGCTGAAGCGGTTATAGGCGATCACGGCAGGAATGGCGGCGAACAGGCCCAGAGCGGTCGCGAACAGGGCCTCGGCGATGCCCGGCGCGACGACGGCCAGGCTGGTGCTCTGCTGCCCGGCAATGTCGGCGAAGGCGCGCATGATGCCCCAGACCGTCCCGAAAAGACCCACGAACGGCGCGACCGACCCGACCGTGGCCAGAATATTGAGCCGACCCGCGACCTTGTCCGTTTCCGCCGTCACCGCGGAGTGGAGCGCGACGGCGAGGCGGCCACGCGTGCCTTCCTTGTCGATGCTCCGGCCGGCTGTCGAACGGCGCCATTCGGCCACCCCGGCGGCAAGCACCTTCGCGGACGGCAGGTCGCCCTTGCCACGGCTCTCGTAGAAGCTGTCGATATCTTCGGACTTCCAGAAATCGCGCTCGAACCTTTCGTTCTCGCGCGCCATGTGGCGCAGCTTCAGCCACTGGCCGATGATGATCGTCCAGGTCCAGATACTGGCAAGGACGAGCCCCACCATGACCGACTTCACGACGATGTCGGCCTGCATGAACAAGGCGATTGGCGACATGACATCGCCCGCGACTCCGATATGCGTCACTTCGCTCCTTCCCCTTTCAGCCGTTCGAAACGGTCGATCCAGTCGCGCGGCTGACGCTGCGGCCGGCCGTCCGGCGCAATGAACGCCGCCGTGACCGTCGCGTCGGCGAGGATTTCCCGCCCGCGCATGACTCGTTGATGAATGACGCTGCTCGCCGTGCGTATCTCGACCAACTCGGTGAGCACTTGCAGATCGTCGTCAAGCCGGGCCGGGGAGCGATATTTGATCTGCACCTCCGCGACGACATAGACGCCGTCGCCCGCCTCCAGCGTGGCACGCTGATCGATGCCCAAAGCGCGCAGCATGTCGGAGCGGGCGCGCTCCATATATTTGAGGTAATTGGCATAATAGACGATGCCGGCGGTATCCGTGTCCTCGAAATAGACGCGCAGGGCGAAATGGTGGGTCGCGCCAACCCATGCGCCTTCATAGGGACGGTCAATCTCTCTGCTCACGCGAGCGGCTGTATCTGCCGCCGAGTCCGCGGCCAAGCCCCCCTCAAGGGCGAGAGACGAAGCGAGACGAAAGCGCGATAGGTTAACGGGCCAGCAACGCCGCGCCCTGCGCCTCCACAATCCGGATGAGGTCGCCCTGCGCGACATTGACATCGATCAGGTGCGTTCCCCAGCCCGGCACACGCTGCCCGGCCATGTAGACATCGCCCGGAATGCGATCCGTGCGCGCGTCTGCCCGGTCGGCATGGACGGTGAGCGCCAGCCAGCCGGCTTGTCCGTCATGCGCGCAGGCGCCCGACACAAGTCCCTCGGTGCGCAGAAAGGGCGCGGGCGGCGCGCCGGCCGAGGACCAGCGGATCGCCGGGGCGCCCGGCGGCGGCGGCGCGGCGGCGAACCAGACGGATTCGAGCACGCCGTCGCGCCCCGCGAGCCGCGATGGATCCGTGCAGGCCGCCGTCATGCCGGGGCGCATCGCCCGACCGAGGAAGGAACCGGACGGCGGCGGGCTGTCGGCGCGGAAGGTCATGTAGGAAATGACGCAGCCGGTCTGCCCCGGCCGCTCGCACAGGGGCGTCGAACGGAAGGTGCCGCCCACGACCGCGCCTTCCGGCACTTCGACCGCCCAGCCGAGCAGGATCGCCGACACCATCCGTTCCGCCTCCGGCCGGCCCTCGATCTCCTGCGCCAGCAGGGTCATCAGGTGAACCGCGCCCTGGCTATGGCCGACCAGCACGAAAGGGCGGCCCTGATTATGCTCGGCCAGATAGTGCCGCCAGGCCGCCCGCACATCGCCATAGGCTTGCGCCATCACGGGCAGCACATTCTGGCCCTGCAACACGGCGGCGATGCTGGCCAACGTCCCCTGCCGGTAGATCGGCGCGAACGGGCGACAGACAGTGGTGAAGCGTCCGAGTTGAACGGAAACGGTGCCCTGCTCCTCCGGCCCCGCATTCATGTCGCTGTTGAGACCCGGATCGCGCGAGACGGTCGGATAGACGTAGAAGCAGTCGATCGGCGGATCGGCGGCGGGCCGGGCGGGGACGACCGGGCCATAGCCTTCGGGCGTCAGATCGGCGGTGGGCAGCGGCATGGCGCAGGCATCGGGCCGGCCGGGCAGGCAAAGCCAGCTCGCGCCATCGGCATAATCGACCGGCGCGGGCGCCTCTTGCGCCAGCGCGGGCGCGGCGAACAATGCGAGGACCAACAGCAGCTTCTTCACATCACTCTCCGTCGCCGATATCTATTTTCCGTCGAACAATCCGTTCTGCCCCACGCTGGGTTGCGGTAGACCGAGGTGGCTCCAGCCCGGCCCATTCAGACAGCGCCCGCGCGCCGTGCGGGCGATGAGGCCCAACTGAATCAGATAGGGTTCGATCACTTCCTCGATCGTGTCGCGCGGCTCGGAGAGACCCGCCGCCAGCGTCTCCACACCGACCGGGCCGCCGCGATAGATGTCCGCGATCATGTGGAGATAGCGCCGGTCCATCGCATCAAGGCCGAGATGATCGACCTCCATGCGGTTCAGCGCCCGGTCCGCGACTCCGGCATCGACCATCTCATCCGCCGCCGCCTGCGCGAAATCCCGCACCCGGCGCAGCAGACGCCCGGCGATGCGCGGCGTCCCGCGCGAGCGTCGCGCGACCTCGCGGGCACCATCCTCAGTCAGCACAAGGCCGAGCAGCCCGGCGGCGCGGCGCACGACCTGCTCCAGCTCGTCCACCGCATAGAATTGCAGCCGCACCGGAATGCCGAAGCGGTCGCGCAGCGGCGTGGTGATCAGCCCCTGCCGCGTCGTCGCGCCGACCAGGGTGAATTTGGGCAGATCGATGCGCACCGAGCGCGCCGACGGTCCCTCCCCGATCATCAGATCGAGCACCCGGTCCTCCATCGCCGGATAGAGGATTTCCTCCACCGCCGGCTGGAGCCGGTGGATCTCGTCGATGAAGAGGACGTCGCCATCCTCGAGATTGGTAAGCAGTGCCGCGAGATCGCCCGACTTGGCGATCACCGGCCCGGACGTGGCGCGAAAGCCCACGCCCAGCTCGCGCGCGATGATCTGCGCCAGCGTCGTCTTGCCGAGGCCCGGCGGCCCGAAGAACAGCACATGATCGAGCGCATCGCCCCGCCCCTTGGCGGCGGAGATGAACACCCGCAAATTCTCCCGCGCCGCCTTCTGTCCGACAAATTCGTCGAGCGTCTTGGGACGCAAGGCGGCGTCGATATCTTCCGGGCGGCGCTCACCTGCCATGATGCGGTCTTCGTCCACGCTGCCTGCTTTAGCGCGACGGCTGGCGGTGTCGAGCACCTACGACCTTGGCGCCGGGCGATCCGACGATATGCTGATGCGATGTCGCGCATCACCCATGCCCAAATCGAACCTACGACGCGGTGCAATTTCACCTGCGGCTTCTGCGCGGGCCGCGCGATGGCGCAAGGCGATCTCGACTGGGACGATTTCGTCCGCTTCCTCGACACCCATCCCGATCTCACCCATGTCGAGCTGCAGGGCGAAGGCGAACCGATGCTGCACCCGCGCTTTTTCGACATGGTCGGGGCCTGTCGCGCACGCGGCATACGGGTCGGCCTCATCACCAATGGCAGCCTGTTGAGCACGGACCGGGTGGAACGGCTGCTCGCCGCCGACATCGGCTCGATCCACGTTTCGATAGAAAGCAACGATCCGGTCCAGTTCGAAGCGATCCGCGGCGGCAAGTTCGCAAAGGTACGCGACGGACTTGCGCGACTTGCCGAACGCCGCCGCGCGCGCTCTCTCGATCGCCCGGCCATTGGCCTCACCGTGACCGTTCTCAAGGACACGATCGACGCGGTCGCAGGCATCGTGGCGCTTTATGACTAACTCGGCCTCGATGGCGGCATCGTCGCCCAACCGCTCCAGACCATGCCGGCCTATCGCCGCCATTATGGCCGGGGAATGGCGGAGCAGATTCTGCCTCAGGCGCTCCGCCCACGGTTCGCCACGGTTCGTCACGCGCTGGCCCGGCGCGCACCAGTGAAGAGAACGGAGGATTTTTTCTATTTCGCGCTGTTCTCCGGCGCAAACAACCGCTCCTGCGCGTGGCTCGATCGCGGTGCGTATCTAGGCCAGGCAGGAAACATTACCGCCTGCTGCTTCATGAAGGACGACATACTGGGGTCGCTGGAAGATCCGGAGCGGGTCACCATGCGTCGGAATGAATTGCACGCAGCTTTGGCAACCGGCACGATCCCGCCGCCCTGCGCAGGCTGCTCGACGGCGGCGACCGTCGCACGGGCCGTTACCGTGCCGCCTTCTTGAGCGCCGTCCGCACCAGCGCATCCAGCGTCGCCTCCGGCCCCAGCTCCGATTCCGCTTGAGCGACGGCGGCGGCCGCCTCCGCCGGCCTGAAGCCTAGATTGGCGAGCGCGGAGACCGCGTCCTGCGCCTTATCGCCTGCCGGTGCGGACATTGCCCCGTCGCCGGGTCCCAGGGCGATCCCGCCGGCCTTGTCCTTCAATTCGTTGACGATGCGCTGGGCGAGCTTGGGGCCGACACCCTGGGCGCGAGCAATCATCGCATGGTCGCCGCTCGCCACCGCGCGGTGCACCTCGTCATGCGAGAGCGCGGAGAGGATGGCGAGCGCGACCCGCGCGCCGACGCCCTGCACGGAGATGAGCAGCCGGAACCAGTCCCGCTCCGCCGCGCTCGAAAAGCCGACCAGCCGCAGGAAATCCTCGCCGACCAGCATTTCGGTGTGCAGCACCACCTCGTCCCCGATCGCGCCGAGCGCGGAGAGGGTGCGCGAGGAGGCGGAGACGAGATAGCCGACGCCATTGACGTCGATCACCGCGTGATCGGCGCCGAAGCCGTCCAGAAGTCCCCGCAATTTGGCGATCATGGCCTGTTGGTAGCCGTTCCTTTCCGTCATTGCGAGCGCAGCGAAGCAATGACAGATCAGGAGCGGTCACCCCAGCCGTCGCGCGCTCGCCATATGGTGCGCGTGAGTGATAGCCACCGCCAGCGCGTCAGCTGCGTCCGCGCCGGCGATCTTCACGCCCGGCAGCAGCCGCTGGACCATCGCATGGACCTGGGCCTTGTCCGCCCCACCCGTGCCGACCACCGCCTTCTTGACCAGCCGTGCAGCATATTCGGCCACGGGAAGCGCGCGCCGGGCGGCGGCGAACAGCACCACGCCGCGCGCCTGCCCCAGTTTCAGCGTCGATTGCGGATTATCGTTGAGGAATATCTCCTCGGCCGCCGCCGTGTCGGGCCGGTGCGCGGCAATCACCTCGCCCAACGTCTCTTCCAGCCGCACCAGACGATCGGCCAGCGCCGCCTTGGCGTCTGTCCTAACCTGCCCATTGGCGATGTGCGACAGCCGGTTCCCCTCCGCCGCGATCACACCCCAGCCCGTGCAGGCCAGTCCGGGATCGAGGCCGATGATGATCAGCCCAGTTTCTCCATCACCTCATCGGGCACTTCATAATTGCCCCAGACGGTCTGGACGTCGTCATCGTCCTCGAGCGCATCGACCAGTTTCAGCAGCAAGGCCGCATCGCCCTCGCCGACCTCGACCGGGGTCTGCGGACGCCAGGCGAGCTTGACGCTCTCCGGTTCGCCCAGCGCGGCCTCGATCGCGCGGGCGACTTCGTGGAGATCGTCGACGCTGGTCCAGATCTGATGGCTGTCCTCGTCGGATTCGACATCCTCGCCCCCGGCTTCGATCGCTGCCTCGAAAATCTTTTCGGCATCGCCGGCGGCAGCGCCATATTCGATCAGGCCGACGCGGACGAAGCCATGCGTCACCGATCCCGATGCGCCCAGATTGCCGCCATTCTTGGAAAAAGCGGTGCGCACATTGGTGGCGGTGCGGTTGCGATTGTCGGTCAACGCCTCGACGATAAGGGAGACGCCGCCCGGGCCGAAGCCCTCATAGCGGATTTCCTCGTAATTCTCCGCATCGCCCTTGGAGGCCTTGTCGATCGCGCGCTGGATATTGTCCTTCGGCATGGACTGCGCCTTGGCCGCGTTGACGGCAGCGCGCAGACGCGGATTCATGTCGGGATCGGGGAGCCCCATTTTGGCCGCGACGGTGATTTCGCGCGATAGCTTGGAAAACATGCCCGAGCGCTTTTTGTCCTGCGCGCCCTTGCGGTGCATGATGTTCTTGAATTTGGAATGGCCGGCCATTGAATCCCGTTCTGGCTGTTGTCGTTTTAAAGAGTTCTGCCGTGGCGATCAGCCCAGCCTTACCGCAGTGCCGGACGCGCTGACCATCAGCATGGAACCGCCCTGTCCGAGTACCTCATAGTCAAGATCAACGCCGATCACGGCATCAGCGCCCAGCTGCCGGGCTTCCGCCTTTAGCTCCTCCAGCGCGGTCTGACGGGCGTCGCGCAGCGTGCTTTCATACGCTCCGGCACGCCCACCGACGATATCACGCACGCCGGCGAACAGATCCTTGAAGATGTTCGCACCGACGATGACTTCGCCGGTCACGACCCCCAGATAATCGCGAACCGGGCAGCCTTCGATATTCGTGGTCGTGCTGACGATCATTTTGGTTCTCCTCAGGCGAGGCCCAGAGCCGCCTTATAAGTCTCCAGCAGCGCCTCGGCTTCCTCGCGGGTGTGCTTCTCCATTTTCCGCAGACGCACGATGGCACGCATCGTCTTGGTGTCATAGCCGCGCGCCTTAGCCTCGCCATAAACGTCCTTAACGTCGTCGGCGATCGCCTTCTTCTCTTCCTCGAGCCGCTCGATACGCTCGATCAGAAGCCTCAGTTCTTCCGCCGCAATACTGCCTTCCGCCAATTCACGCTCCATCGATTCCGGTTGAGCCGGAGGCTGTAGGGCGTGCGCGCGGCGCGCTCAAGCGCCTTGAACTGTCATCGGGACCGGCTAGACATGATACCGATGTCATCGCCCCAATTCCTGCCGCGTACGCGCAATGTGCGCATCCTCGCCACGCTTGGCCCGGCCAGCAACGATCCGGAGACGATCCGGCAGCTGGCCGAGGCCGGCGCCGACGCCTTCCGCATCAACATGAGCCATGGCGACCATGCCGATCACGCCCGGCGAATTTCGGCGGTGCGCGCGCTGGAGAGCGCGCTCGGGCGGCCGACCACGATTCTTGCCGACCTGCAGGGGCCGAAGCTGCGCGTCGGTCGTTTTGGCGGGGATCGCGCGACCCTGATTTCCGGACATGCCTTCACCTTCGACCGAAAGAAGGCGCTGGGAGACGCGACGCGCGTCACGCTGCCACATCCGGAAATTTTCGTCGCCGTCAAACCGGGCGCGCGGCTGCTGGTCGACGACGGCCGGCTCGTCTTCCGGGTGCTCGAATGCGACGCCGACACGATCGCCTGCGAGGTCGAGGTCGGCGGGATCATCTCCAATAACAAGGGCCTCAATGTACCTGACGTGGTGCTGCCGCTTGCTGCCCTGACCGACAAGGACCGCGCTGATCTCGCCTTTGCGCTGGAGCAGGGTGTGGACTGGATCGCGCTTTCCTTCGTGCAACGCCCGGAGGATGTGGCCGAAGCGCGGCGACTGATCGGTGGCAAGGCGGCCCTGCTCGCCAAGATCGAGAAGCCTGCGGCGATCGACCGTCTGGACGACATATTGGAGCTGGCCGACGCGGTGATGGTCGCGCGCGGCGATCTCGGCGTCGAGCTGCCGCCCGAAGACGTGCCGTCGTTGCAGAAGCGGATCGTCGAATCCGCACGCCGGCTGGGCCGGCCGGTGGTGGTGGCGACCCAGATGCTCGAATCGATGATCGTCTCGCCCTCGCCGACCCGCGCCGAAGTCTCCGACGTCGCCACCGCTGTCTATGACGGCGCAGACGCGATCATGCTGTCCGCGGAAAGCGCCTCGGGTCAATATCCGCTCGAGGCCGTCGCGATGATGGACCGGATCGCGACCAGCGCCGAGGCCGATCCCACACACCATGCCCGCGTCCATTTCACCGAGACACCGCCGGACGCCACCACCAACGACGCCATCGCACGCGCGGCGGCGGATATGGTCCGTACCGTCGGCGCCTCGGCAATCGTCTGTTTCACCAGCTCGGGATCGACCGCGCGGCGGGTCGCGCGCGAGCGGCCGATCGTGCCGCTGCTGGTGCTGACCCCTTCGCTCAAAACAGCGCGGCGGATCGGCCTGCTCTGGGGCGCACATGCGGTGCGCACGCGCGACGTGCACAGTTTCGAGGAGATGGTCGGCAAATCTAAGCGCATGGCGCTGCGTCACGGCCTCGCCGCCGCCGGCGACCGCATCATCGTTACCGCCGGCGTGCCCTTCGGCGTGCCGGGATCGACCAATGTGGTCCACGTCGCCCGCCTGATCGGAGACGAGCTGGAACGACACAGGGCCTCATAGAAAATCCAGCCTGTCCATCCCGGATAGGGGGTGCGGATCGGGGCCGCCTCTGTATAAGCTAAGCTGAAACAGACTCTAAAGCGGCATCAAGGCGGCGACGATCCAGCGGCCCTCGCCACGCAACAGGCCCCATGCGCGGGCTGCGGCGCGGCTGTCCATCGCCTCGACGCCGATGTCCATGTCCTCCAGCGCGGCGATGAAGGCACGCGGCGGCTTCGCGGTCACGGGGCCGGTGCCGAGCAGCAGGAATTCCGGCGGCGGCACGAGATCAAGC
>CAYTMM010000073.1:0-15341 GCA_964438875.1 uncultured Sphingosinicella sp.
CCGGCACTACCTTCCGCAAGCTCCCCGAAGCGGAGCGCGAGGGGCTGGACGAAGACAAGGCGGTGGTGCTCATGCTGGCCCAGCCCTCGATGATCAAGCGGCCGGTGCTGGACATTGGCGATCGGCGGCTGCTTGGTTTCAAGCCTGAGGCCTATGCGGCCGCGCTCGGCAAATAAAGGAAAGACATGATGCGACTGCTGGCAATCCTGGCCCTTCTCCTGCTCGGCGCCGCACCCGCCGCGGCGCAGACCGATTGGGCGGCGCAACTCACCGAAGGCGACGCGACCTTCCGTGATTTCCGCTTCCGTTCGGGCGAGACGCTGCCTGAATTGCGGATACATTATGCAACGCTCGGCACGCCACAGCGCGACGCGGCGGGGAATGTCACGAACGCCGTAATGGTGCTGCACGGCACCGGCGGCAGCGGACGGCAATTCCTCTCGCCCCAGTTCGCGGACGAGCTTTACGGACCCGGCCAGCCGCTCGACCTGGCGCGTTATTATGTGATCCTGCCCGACAATATCGGGCATGGCGGCTCGTCGAAGCCGAGCAACGGCCTGCGCGATGCCTTCCCCGATTACGATTATGACGACATGGTCGAGGCGCAGCGTCTCCTGTTGACCGAGCTCGGCGTACGGCAGCTCCGGCTCGTCATGGGCACGTCGATGGGCTGCATGCACATTTTCGTCTGGGCCGAGACCCATCCCGATTTTGCCCGCGCCGCCATGCCGATGGCCTGCCTGCCGACCGAGATCGCCGGCCACAACCGGATGTGGCGGCACATGGCCGTCGAGGCGATCCGCGCCGACCCCACATTTGCGGGCGGCAATTATACGGAACAGCCCGTGCTCGGCCTGCGCACCGCCGTCTCGATCCTGCAAATGGCGGGGATGAACCCGCTCCAGCTCCAGACAGCCTATCCCGACCGGGCCAGCGCCGAGGCCTATATCGACGAACGGGTCGCCCGCGATCTGCCGAACCGGGACGCCAACGATCTGATCCACCAGCTTGAATCCTCGCGCAGCTACAATCCGTTTCCGAATCTGGAGCGCGTCCGCGTGCCGATGGTCTGGGTGAACAGCGCCGACGACTATATCAACCCGTCCGATTACGGCATCGCCGAGCCCGCCGCCGCCCGGATGCCCGCCACCCGCTACATCCTCATCCCCGCCAGCCCCGACACGCGCGGACATGGGACGCATACCTGGGCACGCTTCTGGCGGGACGATCTGGTGGAGTTGCTGGCAAGAACCGGCTCCTGACGACGTGGCTTGCGCGATGCTTGCGCGGCAAACACCGAAAGATCGCAAGGATCGTCCAACATCGCCTGTGCTAGAAATAGCGCCGGACATGCGGGACAAAAGACATGGGTGAAGAAGAGCTGGAATCGGCGAGCAAGCGTGCGCTGTTGGTGGGGGCGGGCGTGGCGGTTGCCGCTGTCGCCGCCGGAAAAGCCACCGCGCAGGATACCGCGCTCTCACCGGCGCGCCCGGAGCGTGCGGCCGCGACACCGTCGGGTCCCTATCAATGGGACGAAAGCAGCCGCAGCCCCTGGGGCGCGCCGCCCAAGGCGCCGCCGGCCGTACTGCCCGCCGCCGCGCTACCGGATGCGCCGCGTCCCTACACCGAGATCACCAGCTATCACGCGCACATCTATTTCGACGATGACACGGCCTATCGCGCGGTGCAGTTGCGCGACTGGGTGATCCGTCGCTTCCGGATCGAGCTGGGCGAATGGAACGAGGGCCGCGCGGCCCGCACACCACGCCTTCCTTCTATTTCGGCTTCGCCAACGATCTCGTGCCGCAGGTCATCCCCTGGCTGATGCTCAACCATCTGGGCCTCAAGATCCTGATCCACCCGAACACCGACGATCCCTATGCGGACCATCTGATCAACGCGCTATGGATCGGCGATACCCAGCCGGTGAACGCCTTCCGAATGCCACGCTCGGCCACTGCCGCCGGCGGCGATATCGAACGCATCTATCCCAACACGATCCCGACGATCGAACTGGAGACCTGACGGCTCAATTCGTCCCGGCGGGCAGCGGCGGCGCCTCGCGCGCGCTGACATGGTTGAGGGCAATTACCCAGCGGCCGTCCACCTTGCGCATCAGCCGCGTGTTGATCCCCTCCTGCGCCTGCGAGCCGCCTTCGAGACGGTAGCGGCTGATGAGCTGGGCCGCATCCGGCGACAGCATCTCGACCCGGATATCGGAGAATCGCAGCCGCCCGCGCCGCGCCGGATCGCCGCCATAGTCGCGGACATAATGGTCCAGCGTCCCCTGCCAGCCGCGCTGGAACTGGCCGCGCGAGACGAAGACCACGTCCGGATTTTTGAAGCCCGCCATATAGCCGGCGAAATCGCCGCGATTCCACGCCTGCTCCATGTCCGCGATGACTTGCCGGATGGCCGCTTCATCGGTGGCCCGATCATCGGCCTGACGCGGCGTTTCCGCGCAGGCGGCGAGCAGGAGGACAAGGCCGGCAATCATTCTCATGCGATTGCCACATCCTGCATCCTGCCCAGCACCATGTCCACAAAGCCGCGCCCACCAACCGGCGCGCGCTCCAGAAAGAGATAGGGTTCGATCAGCTCGATCTCCATCAGCCGGTAACCGGCGGCGCCGTCACCCACCATGTCGACACGCGCATAAGCGATTCCAGAGCCGGACGCGGCAAGCGCTGCATCGGCCAGTTCCCGCGCGGCGGGGGCAGGATCGGTGGCCTCGAAGACACCACCGAATTGCGGCTGGACGCGGAAATCGCCGGCTTTCGGGCGCTTGACGATGGCATGGCTGTAGCGGCCGCCGAGCATGAAAAGCGACAATTCGCCTTCGCTGGCGATGGTCGTCATCATCGGCTGAACCAGCATGCGCCTTCCAGTCACTTCATCGGGCAAGGCATCGCCCGGGCCGAGCAGATAGGTGCCGTCCGAGCCGGCGGAGCTGACAGGCTTCACCACCAGTCGCTCCGTCGCGAAGCGCGCCCGCGCCTCGTCCAACGCGGCGGCATCGGCCGCTTCGGCGATCAGTGAGGGAATGATCGCGACGCCCTTCGCCTCGAAATCGAGGAGATAGGCTTTATCGCTGTTCCAGCGCAGCACGGCCGGCGGGTTGATCAGCCGCACGCCCGCCGACACCCACCGGTCGAGCTGCGCGTACCAATGATCGAGCCGACGGTGATAGCCCCAGGCCATCAGCGGGATGACGAGCGCGTGGTGCGCCAGATCGGCATCGCTCGACCAGGGCTCCAACACGACCTCCACACCCCGCGCGCCGAACGAAGCGGCCAGCGCCTCGGCCTGCACCCGCCATTCCGCTTCGCCGAGCGGATAGCTGGCGTCGGGGATCAGCAGGCAGAGCGTCACCGCGTAAACTTCTCCCCGGCTTTTGCCTTCTTCACCAGCAGCTCGGAGAGCTTGAAGTCCGGACCCAGCCGTTCCTGCTGGCTGCGGATACCCTCGACGATCTTGGCCAGACCCTCACTATCGGCCCAGTGCATCGGGCCGCCGCGATAGACGGGCCAGCCATAGCCGTAGACCCAGACGACATCGATGTCCGACGCGCGCTGGGCGAAGCCGCCCTCCAGGATCAAGGCGCCCTCGTTGACCATCGTGTAGAGGGTGCGCTCGACAATCTCCTGATCGCTGATCTCGCGCGGCGTGACGCCGGCTTTCTCGCGGAAATCGTCGATGATCTTCGCGACGACCGGCGAGTTGGTGGGACGGCGCTTCTCGTCATAATCGTAGAAGCCGGCGCCCTTCTTCTGGCCCCAGCGATCGATCGCGCACAGGGCGTCGCGAATATTCTCGATGCGCGAAGGGTCGCGGTGCCAGCCGATATCGACGCCGGCGAGATCGGACATCTGGAACGGCCCCATCGGCATGCCGAATTCGACATGGACGCGATCGACCTGCTCCGGCGTCGCGCCTTCGAGGAGGAGCTGCATCGCCTGCATCTGGCGAGGGATCAGCATCCGGTTGCCGATGAAGCCGTAACAGACACCCGCCACGACGGCGACCTTCTTGATCTTCTTGGCGAGCTGCATGGCGGTGACCAGCACGTCCGGGGCGGTCTTCGCGCCGCGCACGACCTCCAGCAGCTTCATCACATTGGCGGGCGAGAAGAAGTGGAGGCCGACCACATCCTGCGGCCGCTTCGTCACCGCCGCGATCTCGTCGATGGAGAGATAGGAGGTGTTCGAGGCCAGGATCGCGCCCGGTTTGGCGATGGCGTCCAGCTTCGTAAAGATGTCCTTCTTCACGTCCATCTGCTCGAACACCGCCTCGATGATGAGGTCGCAATCGGCAAGGTCTTCCATCTTCAACGTCGGTGTCAGCAGGCCCATGGCATGGCCGACCTGCTCGGGCGTCATCCGGCCTTTGGCGGCGGTCGCCTGATAGTTTTTCAGCATGATGCCGGTGCCGCGATCGAGCGCCTCCTGCTGCATCTCGACGATCGTCACCTGGATGCCGGCGGAGAGGAAGTTCATCGAGATGCCGCCGCCCATCGTGCCGGCGCCGATCACGCCGACCTTGCGGATCTCGCGCGGCGCGGTGTCTTCGGGAACGCCCTCGATCTTCGCGGCCTTGCGCTCGGCGAAGAAGAAATATTGCTGCGCCTTGGCCTGCTTGCCGCTCATCAGCTCCAGAAACAACCGGCGCTCGTCCAGCACACCCTCGGCATAGGGCTTCAGCGACGCCTCGATCGCCTGGATGTTCTTCTCCGGCGCATCGAAGCCGCGGAACTTCCTCGCATTGGCCTGACGGAATTCGTCGAAGATCGCGGGATTGGCGCGCGCCTCGGCGAGCTTGTCCTCGCGTTCGCTCGTCTTGGGCAGCGGGCGGATGTCCTTCACCTCCTCGGCGAAGGCAACGGCATGTTGCTCCAGATCGCCCTCGATGATTCGATCGACCAGGCCGACCGTGGCGGCGTCCTTGGCGCCGATCGGATTGCCTGAGGTCGCCATTTCCAGCGCCTTGCCGACGCCCGCCACGCGCGGCAGGCGCTGCGTGCCGCCCGCGCCAGGCAGCAGGCCGAGCTTCACTTCGGGAATGCCGAGCTTCGTCGACGGCACGGCAACGCGATAATGACAGGAGAGCGCGACCTCCAGCCCGCCACCCAGCGCCGTGCCATGAACGGCGGCGACGACCGGCTTGGTGCAATTCTCGATGATGTCGACGACCTGCGGCAGCGCCGGATATTCGAAGGCCTTGGGTGTCCCGAACTCGCTGATATCCGCGCCGGCGAAGAAGGTCTGCCCCTGGCCGATGATGACGACGGCCTTGATCGCGTCATCCCCGTCCGCCTGCTCGATCGCCTTCACCAGCCCGTCGCGTACCGCGTGGCCGAGCGCGTTGACCGGCGGATTGTTAGAGGTGACGATCAGCACGTCGCCATGCTTCTTCGTGGAAATCGGGCTCATTTTCTTCCCTCTCCGTCATGCTCGTGACTCGCCGATGTCGATAGGCGCTGCCTTACGTTTACGTCAACTGACGAGTGGGATGCGGACGAGATTAGGTGCGGAAACGGGCCAACTGCGCGATGAGTACCCGGCCGGCGCTTAGGCGTAACCCAATGCCTTCAACTGGCTGTCGAACCACCACCAGGCCAGCCCTCCCGCAGCCAGTGCCAGTGCGAACATGGGCCACACGATCAGATGCTGCTGCCTGGTGCGCGGCGGCTGCATCACCACGTGGGCGACGCGCGAGCCGCCGATCAGCAGGAACAGACCGCAGACCACCGCCATCGGCGCGGCGATGAAAGTCTTTATCCAATAGGTCACGGCCGGCGCCCCGGTCTGCGCCTCCTGCAACGGTCTGATCCCGAAGAACCAGCCGAGCGCGATCCCACCCGCGACCAGCATCACACCCAGCAATCGCGCCCTGAATTCCGACATGGACACCTCCGCACATGCGTCCCGGCGTTCGCCGGGCACAAGTCAGGATCCGTCTGCATCAGGTCGCGTCCGCTTTCCAGTCATGGCACACCGCCAGTCAAAACGCCGTGCGGCCATATTCCTGTCGATAGAAGGGGTGGGACGAGGAGAGGCCGCCGTCCACGACCAAAGCATGACCGTTGACGTAGCTGGCTTCGTCCGAGGCGAGGAAGAGGGCGGCTCTGGCGATCTCGTCCGGTTCGCCGCCGCGTTTCAGCGGGTTGAGCTGGCCGATCATCTCCTCACGCCCCACCGCGCGGGCATTGTCGTAAATGCCCTGCGTCATGCCGGTTTCGATCAGGCCGGGGCAGATGGCGTTGACGCGGATATTGGCGCCGGCCGTCTGGGTGGCGGCGACCTCGACCAGCGAGATCACACCCGCCTTGGACGCGGAATAAGCCGGGCCACCCGCCCCGGCGCGCAGGCCAGCGACGCTGGCGGTGCAGATGATCGACCCGCCGCCACGCTCCTTCATCACCGGAGCGGCATATTTGATTGCCAGAAACGGACCGATCAGGTTCACGCGCAATATTTCCTGCCAATCCTCAGGCGATTGTTCGAAGATCGAGGCGAGACCACCCGAAATGCCGGCATTGGCGAAGAAGATGTCGAGCCCGCCATGATCGGCGACGGCCCTGTCGACGAGCCCGCGCACATCCGCCTCCCGCCCCGCATCGGCGGCGATCACGCCTTCGGACGCCGCGATGTCGGCAGCGATGACATTCGCGCCCTCCGTGCGGAACAAAGCGACGGTCGCCTTGCCGATCCCCGATGCCGCGCCGGTGACAATGGCGGTTTTTCCGCTGAGTCTTCCCATTCTCTCTCTCCGTCATTCCAGCGAAAGCTAGAATCTCATTCGTTCTTCATCGCCGCCGCACAGGCAGGAGGATTCCAGCTTTCGCTGGAATGACGGCGTGGGGTTAGAGTCCCGCGCCGGTCGTGGCGCCGCCGTCCACGATGATCGTCTGGCCAGTCATGAAGGTGGAGGCGTCCGAGGCGAGATAGACGGCGGCGCCGGCAATCTCGCGCGGCTCGCCGATGCGGCGCATCGGGGTGTGGCGCGTCACCGCCTTCAGCGTGTCCGGATTTTCCCACAGGGCACGGGCGAAATCGGTCTTCACCAGGCCCGGCGCGATGCAATTCACGCGCACGCCGGACGGGCCGAACTCCGCCGCGAGATTGCGGGCGAGCTGGAAATCCGCCGCCTTCGAGACGTTGTAGGCGCCGATCGTCGCCGAACTGGTGAGGCCGCCAATCGAGCTGACGATGACGATCGAGCCGGATTTCCGCTCCAGCATGTCCGGCGCGACCATCGTGATCAACCAATGATTGGCGAGCACATTGTTGTCAAAAATCTTGCGGAACTGTTCGTCCGTGATCCCCGCCATCGGCCCGTAATAGGGATTGGAGGCAGCGTTGCAGACGAGGATGTCGATCTTGCCGAACTGCGCGCGCGTCTCGTCGACGAGACGCTGCAATTCCTCCTTGGACGAGATGCTGGCGGGGACAACGATCGCGGTGCCATCGCCATGCCGCGCGTTGATCGCGTCGGCGACCTCGGCGCAGGCCTCCGCCTTGCGGCTGGAGATCACCACCTTCGCCCCCTGCTCCGCCAGCGCCTCGGCGATCGCCCGGCCAATGCCGCGCGAAGACCCGGTAATGATGGCGACCTTGCCGGTCAGATCGAACAGGCTCATGCTTTCTCCTCTCAGGCGAACACGACCACCGAACGGGCGGCGTCGCCGCGTTTCATCTTTTCGAACCCTTCGTTCACCGCCTCGAGCGGGATCGTTTCGGCCACAATGGAGTCCAGATCGAGCAGCCCGCGCAGGTAGAAATCGACCAGGCGCGGGATGTCCACGGGGAAGCGGTTTGCACCCATGAAGGCACCCTGGAGCTTCTTGCCCGAGAGCAGATCCATCGCGCCCAGTCCGACTCGGTGATCGGGCGGCATCATCCCGAGGATCGTCGCCGTACCGCCGCGCCGCAGCGCCTTCACCGCCAGCTCGCCCGAGGCCGGGCGGCCGACCGCCTCGATCGCGTGATCGACGCCGCCTTTCGTGAGTTCAACGATCTGTTTCGCCGCGTTGTCCGCGAGCGGATCGACCGTATCGGTGGCACCGAGCCTTTCGGCCAAAGCGCGCTTTTCCGGCACCGGATCGGCGGCGACAATGCGGCCGGCGCCGGCAATCTTCGCGGCGTTGACCGCGGCCAGGCCGACGCCGCCGCAGCCGATCACCGCGACGCTCTCGCCCGGCGTCACCTTGCAGGCGTTGAAGATCGTGCCCGCCCCGGTCGTCACCGCGCAGCCGATCACGGCGGCCTTGTCGAGCGGCATATCTGGCGAAATCGCGACGCAGGCATGTTCGTGGACCAGCATCTCCTCGGCCAGCGCGGAGAGGTTCAGCATCTGCGCGACCGGGGTGCCGTCCGCCATCGTGATGCGCGGCGGGGCAGCCTTTGGCCGGCGGGTGTCGCCCCCCAGACAGAGCGCCATCCGGCCAGTGACGCAAAATTCGCAATGGCCGCAAAAGGCGGAGAGGCAGGTCACGACTGCGTCGCCGGGCTTCAGCGTCCGCACCTCACTGCCCACCGCCTCGACGATGCCGGCCGCCTCATGGCCCGGAATGCAGGGCATGGGATGGGCATAGGTGCCCTCGATGAAATGCAGGTCCGAATGGCACAGGCCGCAGGCAACGGTGCGGATGCGGACCTCGTGTGGGCCGGGCGCGTCGAGCCGCGCCTCGCCGATGAGGAGAGGCTGGCCGGGCGCGGTGAGAAAAGCGGCTTTCATGCCCCCGTTCCGTCATCGCGAAGAGCGAAAGCGACGAAGGAATCCAGTTGGCGTCCGCACCATGCTGGATTGCTTCGCTTCGCTCGCAATGACGGCATAAGATCAGGCACCCGGCACATGCTTCGCATATTCGAGCTTCGCAATGGCGCGGGCGTGAACTTCGTCCGGGCCGTCGGCGAGGCGCAGAGTGCGGATGCCGGCATAGGCGGCGGCGAGGCCGAAATCCTGGCTGACCCCTGCGCCGCCATGCGCCTGGATGGCGTCGTCGATGATCCGCAAAGCCATGCGCGGGGCATGGACCTTCACCATCGCGATCTCGGCGGCGGCGGCCTTGTTGCCGGCCTTGTCCATCATGTCGGCGGCCTTCAGGCAAAGCAGACGCGAACATTCGATATCGATCCGCGCCTCGGCGATGCGCTGTTCCCAGACGCTGTGGGAAGAGATCGGCTTGCCGAAGGCGACGCGGCTCTGGAGCCGGCGCGCCATCGCCGCGATCGCTTCCTCCGCCGCGCCGATCGTGCGCATGCAATGGTGGATGCGGCCCGGACCCAGGCGTCCCTGCGCGATCTCGAAGCCGCGGCCTTCCCCCAGCAGCATGGCGGAGGCGGGAATGCGGACATTTTTGAGCTCGATCTCCATATGGCCGTGCGGCGCGTCGTCATAACCGAAGACGGTGAGCGCCCGCTCGACCGTGACGCCCGGCGCGTCGAGCGGCATCAGCACCATCGACTGCTGCTGGTGCTTCGGGCCGTCCGGATCGGTCTTGCCCATGACGATGGCGACCTTGCAGCGCGGATCGCCGGCGCCGGACGACCACCATTTGCGGCCGTTGATGACATAATCGTCGCCGTCTCGCGCGATCCGGCATTCGATATTGGTCGCGTCCGAAGAGGCTACGGCGGGCTCGGTCATCAGAAAGGCGGAACGAATCTCGCCATTCATCAGCGGCTTCAGCCACTGGTCCTTCTGGTCGTGCGTGCCGTAGCGGTGGAGCACCTCCATATTGCCGGTGTCGGGCGCGGAGCAATTGAACACTTCGCTCGCCCAGGGAATGCGCCCCATCTCCTCGGCGCAGAGCGCATATTCGAGATTGGTAAGCTGCGTGCCTTCGAACGCGAAGCTCTCGTCGACATGCTTGAGGGCGTGGCCCGGCGGCATGAACAGGTTCCACAGGCCCGCAGCCTTTGCTTGCAGTTTCAACTCCTCGATCACCGGCAGGGGCTGCCAGCGATTCCCCGCATCGAGCTGGCTTTTATAGTCGCCGACGCGCGGGCGAATCCGGGTTTCGACGAAGTCGCGAATCCGGTCGCGATAAGAAGCTTCGCGTTCCGTAAGGGAAAAATCCATACTGCCTTTCCGCCTCCTGTCCTTGCCGCCTTTCCTGTCAGAAATGGCGGTTTTTGGCCAGTAGCGCACGGTCTTGTGCGGCTCGCGGGGTCTGACGCACGGCCTGCCGCGTACCCCCGTATTATCCCGGTGGCACAAGACAGGCCTTTGTGCATTGCAACAGATTGGCGTTCATGTCCGGCGCCGGCAAAGGGAGGTAGCGATGTTCTCGAGAAAGTTGGCGGTATTGGCCGCCTTTTCATTGGCCACCGCCAGCACCGTGGCGCACGCACAATCGACGTCTTCGCTGAGCCTGGCCGGCAGCCCTGCCGCCATTGAGCGCGCCGGCCCAGGCAGCGAAGGATCGAGCAACCTGGAGGGCACGACGCTCTGGATCGTCGGCGCCATCGCACTCGGCCTCGTGATCTGGGGCATCATCGAACTCACCGACGACGACGATCCCACCAGCCCCTAGTTTCGATCGCTCCAATGCGAGCTGTCGAAGCGCCCCGGCTCTGCCGGGGCGTTTTTCTTTGCACGAAAACTGTTGCATAAATATGCATACATATGCATATAGCTGCAATGATTAAGGTGGCCATCCTCGGCGCGTCTGGATTCGTGGGCGCGGAACTGCTTCGGCTTTGCGACGGCCATCCGCAATTGCAGCCCGCACGGTTCTTCGGCGACAGTCAGGCCGGCGCGCTCCTGGCGGATGTGCATCCGCATCTCGCCCTTGCCTATCCCGGCGCTCTTGTCGAGCGATTCGATGAGAGCCTGCTCGACGGCATCGATCTCGTCTTCGCGGCGCTGCCGCACGGCCATTCGCAGCGCATCGCGCTGCAGATCATCGCGCGGGACATCCCCTTCGTCGATCTCGGCGCCGATTTCCGGCTGAACGACGCGGCGAGCTACGAACGCTGGTACAAGGAACCGCATGAGGCGCCCGCGCTGCTCGACGACTTCATCTACGGCATTCCGGAGTTGCACCGGAGCGCGATCGCCACGTCCAGGGCTGTGGCGGCGGCCGGCTGCTATCCGACGACGACGATCCTGGCACTGAAACCGCTGATCGGTCTGGTCGATGCGGACACGATCAACGTCTCCGCCGCATCCGGTGTCAGCGGCGCAGGCAAGGCGCTGAAGGAAGAGACGCATTTCAACACGGTGGACGAGAATTTCACGGCCTATGGTCTGCTCTCCCACCGCCACACCGCCGAGATGGAGATGGAACTGGGCGGCAGGGTCCTCTTCACACCGCATCTCGCGCCGATGAACCGGGGCATACTCGCCACCTGCACCGCGATGGCGAAGGGGCCATGCGATCCGCTGGCTGTGCTGCGCGAGGCCTATGCGGACGAGCCCTTCGTCCATGTTTCGGAGCGCTCGCCCTCGGTCAAGTGGACTTTGGGATCGAACGCCGTCCACATCACCGCGCGCTATGACGAACGGACCGGCCGCGTCCTCGCCATCGCCGCCCTCGACAATCTCGTGAAGGGCGCGGCGGGCCAGATGGTCCAGTGCGCCAATCTGATGCTCGGCCTCGACGAGACGTCGGGGCTGGCAAAAGTGGGGGTCTGGCCATGAGCCACTCCGCCCTTTCCTCCCAATTCAGGCGACGACGCGGTGTCACGGAACACGCCTATCAAGACAATGAGATTCCGGCTGTCGCCGGAATGATGATCTAGGAATTCGACAATGAGTGTGACCGCCGCGCCGGGTTTCGTGGCCTTCGGACTGCATGCCGGCATCAAATTCGCCAAGCACGACATGGCGCTGATCGCGACCGACGACGGCCAGCCCGTCACCTGTGCCGCCGTCTTTACCCAGAACAAGTTCGTCGCTCCCCCGGTGGTGCTCGATCGCGATCGGCTTGCGGCCAATGGCGGCACGGCGGCGGCGATCATAGTCAATTCGGGCAACGCCAATGCCGGCACCGGCAAACCCGGTTTCGAAGATGCCGATGCGATGACTGAGGCGACGGCCGCGGCGCTGGGCATCAACAAGGCGCATGTCCTCGTCTCCTCGACCGGGATCATCGGCGGACGGCTGCCGATGGACAAGATCCTGGCCGCCGTGCCGAAGCTGGCCGAAGGGCTGTCGGCGGACGGCGGCACCGAGGCCGCGATGGGCATCCTCACCACCGACAATGTGGCGAAGGAGGCGGTGGTGAAGGGATCGACCTTTACCGTCGGCGGAATGGCCAAGGGCTGCGGCATGATCGCGCCGAACATGGCGACGATGCTGGCCTATCTCACCACCGACGCGGACGTGGCGCGAGACGATCTGCAACGCATCCTGAAGGATGCCGCGGACCGCACGTTCAACACGCTGAATGTGGATGGCGCGACATCGACCAACGACACGGCCATCCTGCTCGCCAACGGGCGGGCGGGAGCGCCCGATCTCAACGAGTTCGCCGACGCCGTGCACAAGGTCTGCGAGGAGCTGGCGCTCAAGATGGCGAAAGACGCCGAGGGCATGACCAAGATGGTGATGCTCCGCGTGACCGGCGCGGCGAGCGACGCCGAGGCGCGGGCGGCGGCGAAGAACATCGCCGAGAACAACCTGGTCAAATGCTCCTGGTACGGCTCCGATCCCTATTGGGGCCGGCTGCTCGCTGCCGCCGGATCGTGCAGCGTGGATTTCGACAGCGACGCATCGTCCGTGTCCTATGGCGGCATCATGGTATCGCGGGGCGGCGTGGAGATCGCGCATGACGGCGCCGCCGTCGCCGCGCACATGAAGAACGAGACGATCGAGATCGAAGTGAATGTCGGCGCCGGCGGCAACGGTGCCGCGCAGGTGATCGGCATCGATCTCGGCCCCGGTTATATCAAGGAAAATTCGGTCACATCATGAGCGAGAAAAGCCCCGCCCTAACCGCCGAAGTCCTCGTCGAGGCGCTTCCCTATATCCAGCGTTTCGCCGGCAAGTCCGTCGTCGTGAAGCTGGGCGGCGCGGCGATCGACAAGGAGCTTGATCGCGCGCTCGCTCAGGATGTGCTGCTGCTCCGCTCCGTCGGCGTGCGCTGCGTCCTCGTTCATGGCGGTGGTCCGCAGGTCGACGCGATGATGAAGAAGCTCGGCAAGGAGCCGGAGTTCCGCGATGGCCTGCGCGTCACCGACGAAGAGACGCTGGACATCGTGCGCACTGTGCTGGTCGGCAAGGTCAATCGCGATCTGGTCGCGACGATCAACCGCGAAGCGAACGGTGAGCCTGTCGCCGTCGGCGTCGCGGGCGAGGATGGCGGCCTGCTCGTCACCACGCCGCGCGATCCGTCGCTGGGCTTTGTCGGCGATGTGACGCACGTCCGCGCCGATCGGTTGCACGGGCAGCTCGATCACGGCTATGTGCCGGTCGTCTCCACGGTCGGCGCCGATCCGGCCGGCCAGCCCTATAACATCAATGCCGACGAAGCGGCGATGGCGATCGCCGTCGCGATGGGCGCCGAGAAGATCGTCTATCTGACTGCGGCCCCCGGCCTGCTCGAAGATCCGAAGGACGAGAGCAGCCTGATCCCCCGCCTGACCGCGGCCGAACTGCGCGAACGGATTCATCATGAAAGCGTATCGCGCGGCATGATTCCAAAGCTGGAGGCCTGCGCCGACGCAGTCGAAGGCGGGGTCGGCTCGGCGCATATCATCGACGGGCGGGTGGCTCATGCGCTGCTGATCGAAATCCTGACCGACAAGGGGATTGGCACGATGATCAAGACGGAGGCGAGCTGGTGACCAATCTGCTGAGCATCGCGGATCTGGACGCCGCCGCCTTCCACGAGATTCTCGCGCTGTCCGAGCGCGACGATCTCGGCGCCCCGCTGGCGGGAGAGGGCGTGGCGCTCGTCTTCCAGAAGCCGAGCGCACGCACCCGCAATTCGATGGAGATGGCCGCCATCCAGCTCGGCGCCCATCCGGTCTATATCCAGAAAGAGGAAGTCGGCCTCGGCGAACGCGAGACGGCGGAGGACGTGGCCCGCACGCTCGCCTGCTATCACGCGATCATCGCGGCGCGGGTGATGGACCATCGCGACCTGACCACAATGTCATCCGTGATCTCAAAGCCGGTCCTTAACATGCTGTCCGACAAGGATCATCCGCTTCAGGCGCTGGCTGACATTTTAACCATAAAGCAATTGCTCGGCAGCCTTGAAGGCGCGCGCATCGCCTATGTCGGCGACGCCGATAACAATGTTGCGCGCAGCCTGGCGCAGGCCTGCGTACTGGCCGGGGCTGAGCTGACGCTGGCCAGCCCGGACGGCTACCGGCTGCAGGGGGCGCCGGCCGGCGTGCACCAGGTGAGCGATCCCGGCCTCGCCGTATCAGGCGCGCAGATCGTCTATACAGATGTCTGGGTCTCGATGGGGCAGGACGCCGAAACGCAGCAGCGGCTCAAAGCGTTCGCGCCCTATCAGGTGAACGAGGCGCTGATGACCAAGACCGATGACGCCTTCTTCCTGCACTGCCTTCCCGCCCGGCGCGGCGAGGAAGTGACGCACGGCGTGATCGAAAGCGATAAGAGTGCCGTCTGGCGGCAGGCGGAGAACCGCATGCACACCGCGCGCGGCGCGCTAGCCTGGCTCGCGGGCGTCCGGTGACCGACATGCGCTCCCGACGATTGCGCGCGCTGGCCGATCTGTTGCGGAGCGGCGATATCGCCAGTCAGGAGGAGGCGACCGAACGCCTCGCCGCGCTGGGCTATGCCGTCACGCAGGCAACCGTGTCGCGCGATCTCGACCAGTTGGGCGCCGTCAAGGTGAAGCGCGGCGGCAACCTCGCTTATGCGCTGCCCGACCAGATGGCCGCGACCGACTGGAGCGCCGGCCGGCTTGAGCGCATCTTGAAAGAGTGGGTCATCGGCATCGAAGCCGCCGGCCAACTCATCATTATCCGAACCCCGCCCGGTTCCGCCCATCTCGTCGCCTCCGCGATCGACCAGAGCGGCCTGCCGGAAATCGCCGGCACCGTTTCGGGCGACGACACGATGTTCATCGCCGTGCGCGACGGCTATCCCCTTCCCGCTCTCCTCGCCCGATTCCGGGCGCTGACCGGGCAATCCACAGAGGTTTATGCATGACTGATACACCCAGGAAGGTCGTCCTCGCTTATTCGGGCGGCCTAGACACGTCGATCATCCTGAAATGGCTCCAGACCGAATATGGCGCGGAGGTCGTCACCTTCACCGCCGATCTCGGCCAGGGCGAGGAAGTGGAGCCGGCACGGCGCAAGGCAGAGCTGCTCGGCATCAAACCGGAGAACATCTTCATCGAGGATCTGCGCGAG
>CAYTMM010000074.1:0-11158 GCA_964438875.1 uncultured Sphingosinicella sp.
CTGGCGCTGACGAAGGCCAGCGTTTTGCTGTCATATTCGACCGCAACCGGCGCCGTGCCTGTGCGGACCAGTGCCTGGAAATAGACCATGTCGCCATAGGCATGTTCGATGATGAAGCTCTGATAGCGCCCGTCGACCACGATCTCTTCGCCGTCCTCGATCCGGCGGCGCTCGACAAGGCGCGGCGCGCCAGCTTCGGCGGCGACGAAATTGTCGCTGATCGGCGGTATTTCCCAGAAGGACATGGTCGCGCCGCCGGCCTTCACATATCGGAAAGCGGTCAATTGACCGCTGAAGCCGATCGAAGCCGCACCGCGCTTGCCCGCCTTCTTGGCGGCGAGCATCTCGACGCCGGTGACGCCGAAAGCGAGCAGCAGTTCCTCGCTGGTAAACAGCATGAGTCCGCTGTGAATCTCGCTCGAAACCGGATGGAAAGGCGGCGAGAAAAATGGATCGGCGCGGCCCGATGCGATCAGGTCGGCGACCAGCGCCTCGATATCCTCGGTCTTGTCGATGAAACGCCGCGCGGCGGCCAAAATGGCCTCGGTCGTCTTGTCGGGAAGCTCGGTCAGCTCGCGCTTGAGCTGGGTCATAAGCGGATGCAGACCCCAGCGCTGCGCGGAGTCTTCAACGCCGCGATGCGAGCTCCTCTGCGCATCGCGATCCGCCAGCCAGGCGGCCAAGGCGTCGCCGACAATCATGCACCCGAACCTGTATCAAAAAATGCGGCGGAGCCGCAATCGGCTCCGCCGCATAATGATCGCATTACCTCCAGGGCAGCGCGATGAAAACCGCCACGGCGGCGCCGAGGCAGAGAGGTCCACCGACCTCCTTCTGCTTCATCGAGCCGTGCATGCCGACGCTGGTAGCCAGCTCCGGAATGGCTGCGATGTCGATCTTCTTCATTACATTTTCCCCTCTGGAAAGTGTCGGTACCGACGTGGAAGGGATGGTCCGCCTGCAGCTCGGCCAAGAAACTGCCGGTCTTTTCCCTCGCGGGCCGACCGGGACGACGTTCCAACCTTTCCTGCCCCCATAGTCACGGCACGGGGAGATTCATGTCGCATGGTTAAAAATATTTTTACCATGATCTTAAAAATATGTGGATGTTTCTGTTTTAAAAAGAAAATAATCGTTCGCTTTACCTTGCGCCGCGCCTCGCCTAGCCAAATGAGCATGACCGAGATTGATGAACGCAGCGCACGCAACAGCGGCACGGGCGCCGTCCGCGAAGCCCACCGTTTCGATGCGGCGCCGCTGGAAGCGTGGCTGACGGCGCATATCGAGGAATTCGCCGGCCCGCTCGCCGTCGAGCAGTTCAAGGGTGGCCAGTCCAATCCGACCTACAAGCTGGTGACGCCGGGGCGGTCCTACGTGCTGAGACGCAAACCTCCGGGCAAGCTCCTCCCCGGCGCCCATGCGGTTGACCGCGAATATCGCGTCATCGCCGCGCTCGGCGCACAGGGTTTCCCGGTCGCCCGTGCCTACGGCCTGTGCATGGACGAGGCGGTGATCGGCACGCCTTTTTATGTGATGGAGATGGTCGAGGGCCGGATATTCTGGGACACGACCTTCCCCGACGTCCCCGCCGCCGATCGGCCCGCTTATTTCGACGCGATGAATGCCACGCTTGCGCAACTCCACCTGATCGATCCCGACGCGGCAGGTCTGAGCGACTATGGCAAGCCCGGCAATTATTTCGCCCGGCAGATCGCGCGCTGGTCAAAGCAATATGAGACGGACGTGGAAGCCGGACAGGTGGCGTCGATGGACCGGCTGGTCGAATGGCTCCCGGCGAACATCCCCGCCGACGAGCCGCAGGCGCGTGTGATTCACGGCGACTATCGCTGCGACAACATGATCTTCCACCCCACAGAGCCGCGTGTGCTCGCGGTGCTGGATTGGGAGCTGTCGACGCTCGGCCACCCGCTCGCCGATTTCACCTATCATCTGATGATGTACCGGATGCCGCCGGGCATCACGACGGGACTCTCCGGCGCCGATCTCGCCGCGCTTAATCTGCCGTCCGAAGACGAATATGTGGCCGCCTATTGCCGCCGCACCGGACGCGACGGCATCCCCGATCTCGACTTCTACGTCGCCTTCAACCTGTTCCGGCTCGCTGGCATCGTCCACGGCATCAAGGGCCGGATCGCGCGCGGCACGGCGGCCTCCGCCCATGCCGCGTCAATGGCCGCATCACTGGAGCCGCTCGCGGACCTGGCCTGGACGCAGGCGAAGAAGGCTGGCGCCCGCTAGCCGGATTGCCTAACCTGCCTGTGGGCAGGCCGGGGGGATAGATGCCGGGAACCGGAAGCGGCTGGCAAGGTAAGCTGAGGCGCGATCTCAAGCAGATCGGCGTGATGCGCCTGCTCGCCACCCTGTTGTTCCTCGGATTCGCCCTCGCCATTGCACGCTTCGCTTGGGACATGCCGCTGGCCGCCGATGCCGAGCGCGCGCTCTATGACATTCGCTATGATCGCGAAGCCGAGCGCGTCATGACGCAGGACGACCGGATCGTCCTCATCACCTATAATGACGACACGCTTGCCGAGCTCGGCAAGCGCTCGCCGCTCGATCGCGCTTTGCTCGCCCGCGCGCTGCGCGCCATCGACGGGATGGGACCGCGTGCGATCGGCATCGATATTCTGATCGACCAGGCGCAGCCTGAAGATCCCGAGCTGATCGAAACCTTTCAGGCGATGCGCACGCCCACTTTCCTCGCTTATGCCTCGGCCGAATATAATCCGGACCAGATGCTGCATTGGCAGCAGGATTTCCTCGACAATTTGCTGCACGAGGTCGCCCCCGGCCCGGTCCGTGGCGCGAGCATTCGGCTCCAGCCCGATCTCGCCGACGGCGTGATCCGGCGCTGGCCGGACCAGCCGGACGCGCTACCGCCCCTGCTCGCCAATGCGATGGCGCCGGACGTGCATCCCGAATTCCGCCGCTACACGCGCGGCATCGATTTCCGCCTGCCCGGCACGGCGGACAATGACGAGGTGCCGGTCTTCACCAATCTGCCGATCCAGTTCGTCGCCGGGTTTCCGGACGGCGTACGCGACATGATCGCGGGGCGCTATGTCCTGATCGGCGGGGATATTCAGGATCTCGACGATTACGAGACGCCGATGACCCGCGTCTCCGGACGCTGGATGAAGGGGCTGGAGGTCCACGCCCATATCCTCGCCCAGCTGCTCGACGGCCGGATGAAGCCGCCCATCGCGCCCTGGGCATTGTGGATCGCGGCAATCGGCGCGGTCGGCGCGGGCGCACTGACCAGCGTGCTGGATCTGCGCGGATGGAAGCTGGCGCTGCTGCTGGCGCTCCAGGTCGCCGTGGTCGGCTATCTCCCTTTCTATCTCCAGGGCATGGGCATCGACACGATCGATCTGCCCGCCTTCGGCTGGGGCACGGGCTGGCTGCTCGCTTTCGTCGCCGTCGGCATGGCAGCGCGCGCGGTCGGCTCGGAGCAGCGCCGTTTCGCCCAGTCCGCGCTCGGCAAATATCTCCCCGCCGACATCGCCGCCCAGATCATGCGCGATCCCTCGCAACTCGCGCTGAAGGGGGAGAAGAAGCAGATCTACGCCCTGTTCACCGATCTCGAGGGTTTCACCAAGCTCTCCCACGCCATCTCACCGGAGCAGCTTTCCGAGTTGCTCAACCGCTATCTCGACCGGATGAGCGACATCGTGCTCAAGCATGGCGGCACGATCGACAAGTTCGTCGGCGACGCGGTCGTCGCCTTCTGGGGCGCGCCGATCGCCCGGCCCGACGATGCGGACCGCGCGGCGCGGGCGGCGGTCGAGATGTACGAGGCGGGCAGTCTTTTCTCCGCGGAAGGCGGTGAAGACCTGCCGCCGATCGGCATTACGCGCGTCGGCCTGCATCGCGGCGAGGCCGTCGTCGGCAATTTCGGTGGCGAGGGACGGATCCAGTATACCGCGCTGGGCGACGGGATGAACACCGCTGCCCGGCTCGAATCCGCCAACAAGGCTCTCAAGACCCGCGCCCTGGTCAGCACCGAAGCCAGAAGCCAATCCACGCTCGACATCTTCCGCCCGATGGGCCGAGTCGTCCTGAGCGGCCGGGCTACCCCCGTGGAAGTGTGGGAGCCCGTGCCCGAAATGGATGCAGAAGCCCGCCAACGTCTCATCGCCCTCTGGGAACGGTTCGACGGCGGGGATACTGGGGCGTTCGTTCAGCTTTCCGAAATGGCCGACGCCGATAAGGAGGATGCAGCCATGCAGGAATTCGTCTATAGGATCCGTGAAGCAGGTCCGGGAGGTCACTTTGTTCTGGGGTCAAAGTAAAGCTCGTCTGAGCCGCGTAGCGCTCACCGCTCTTCTCATTTCAGGCGCCACCGCCGCGTCCGCAGACGTCCTTGTCGTTCGCGCATCGGGGCCGTCCGCATCCACATATCCGGCGGGCCGTTCGCTGCCTGACAGCGCGCGCATCACGCTGCGCGGCGGCGACACGCTCGTTGTGCTCGACGCGCGCGGCACCCGCACGTTCCGCGGTCCCGGCACGTTCACGCCGGCCACCGCCGCGGCGGCTGCACCGCGCACCGCTCAGACCGCCGACAATCGCCGCGCCCGGATCGGGGCGGTGCGCAGCGCCGGCATCGTGCCGGCCAGCCCGAGCTCGATCTGGCAGATCGACGTGTCGCAGGGCGGCACCGTATGCCTCGCCAATACCAGCGAAGTCACGTTATGGCGGCCCGATGCGAGCCAGACGGCCAGCCTCGCCATTGCCGGCAGCGGCGCGTCGCGCACGTTGAACTGGCCGGCGGGCAACGTGACAGCCGATTGGCCGAGCGATCTACCGATCGCCAATGGCGCCCGCTATCAGCTCAGCCAGAGCGGTACCACCGTGCCGACCAGCATCACTTTCCGCACTCTCGGCTCCGCGCCGGTCGACATGCAGGCGGTGGCGCAGGCGCTGATCGCAAATGGCTGCCAGGAGCAGCTCGACCTGCTGGTCGACAGCGCGCCGGCGGAATAACGCTCGCCGCTACGGCGTTTAAAAAAGGGGACGCCTCTCTAGGCGCCCCCTTTTTTCTTATTCTCCGGTCGGAAAGCCCCGCGTCCGCAGCAGCGCCTCGACGCCCGGATCGCGGCCACGGAACGCACGATAGGCCTCCGCCCGATCGGTCTCGTTGCCGGTCGATAGCAAGGTCTCGGCGAAGCGCCGGGCCGTTGCCGGATCCCACACATTCCCCGTCTCCACGAACGCCGACCAGGTGTCAGCGCCCATCGTGTCGGACCAGAGATAGGAATAATAGCCGGCCGAATAGGCATCGGACGAGAAGAGGTGGTTGAACTGCGGCAGGCGGTGCCGCATGACCAGCTCGCGCGGCATACCGATGCTGTCCAGCGTCTCGCGCTCGAACGCGTCGGGATCGACATCGCCGTCCGGCCGCACATGAAGCGCCATGTCGACCAGCGCCGACGACAGATACTCCGCAGTGGCGAAGCCCTGGTTGAACTGCGCCGCCGCTTCGATCCGCTGCACCAGTTCCTGCGGCATCGGCTCGCCGGTCTCGTGATGCCGGGCGAAGCGGTTCAGGATTTCCGGCGTCAGCAGCCAGTTCTCATGTACCTGGCTCGGATATTCCACGAAGTCGCGGGGCGTACCGCTGAGGCCGGGATAGCGCGTGTTCGACAGGAAATAATGGATCGCGTGGCCGAATTCGTGAAACAGCGTCTCGGCATCGTCCACGCTTAGCAACGCCGGCTGGCCGTCGTCGGGCCGGGTGAAATTATTGTTGTTCGATCCCAGCACGATGCTGTTGCCGAGCAGGCCGGATCGGCTGCGATAGGTGGTCGCCCAGGCGCCGGAGCGCTTGCCCTGCCGTGCGAAATTGTCGCCGTAGAAGACGCCGACATCCTCGCCGGCCGTGTTGGTGACATGCCAGACGCGGATGTCCGGATGCCAGACCGGCACCTGGCCGGTAATCTCCTGGAAGCGCAGCCCGTAAAGCTCGCCGGCCATGTGGAACATGCCCGCGATCATGTTGTTCAGCTCGAAATAGGGCTTAATCTCGTCCTGCGAGAGGCTGTAGCGCTCCTGCCGGACCTTCTCCATGTAATAGCGATAGTCCCACGGCTCGATCGTGATGTCGTGGCCGAGCCGGGTCGCCATCGCCTGCTGGTCGGCGACCTCCTCGCGCACCCGCGCGGCGGCGGCGGGCCAGACGCGCATCATCAATTCCTGCGCGCGATCCGGCGTGCCGGCCATCGTGTCCTGCATCCGCCAATGGGCGTGGCTTTCATAGCCGAGCAGCCGCGCGCGATCGGCCCGCACGCGCACGATCTGGCGGATCGTCTCGTTCGTGTCGTTGGCGTCTCCATTGTCGCCGCGATTGATGAAGGCGTTGTAGACACGTTCGCGCAGCGCCCGGTCGTCGGCGAAGGTCAGCACCGGATCGACCGCCGAGCGGGTGTTGACGATCGCGAACTGGCCCTCCGGCAGATTGCGCGCCCGCGCCGCTGCGGCGGCCGCGTTACGCACGTCCTGCGGCACACCGGCCAGCTCCGTCTCGCTCGTGGCGATGAAGGTCTGTTCGTCGGCCAGAACCTTCTCGCTGAATTCGGCGAACAGCCCCGCAAGCTGCTGATTGTAAGCAGAAAGCTGCTGCTTCTGTTCATCGGACAAGGCCGCGCCGCGCTGGACGAAGCCTTCGTAGATCCGCGTGACCAGCCGTTGCTGCTGAGCATCGAGGCCGGCGCGCTCGCGATTCTCATAGACAGCGCGCACCCGAGCAAAGAGGTCCGGATTCAGGTAAATTTCGTCGGTCGCGGCGGCGAGACGCGGTCCCCATTCGCGCTGCAGTGCCTGATAGGCCGGAGTCGTCATGTTGCCAGTCATCACGCCCCAGACGGCGAAGACCCGGCCAAGCCGCCGGCCGGACCGTTCGAGCGGTACGATGATGCTCTCGAAGGTCGGCGCGGCGCGGTGCCGGGTGATCGCCTGAATCTCTCGGCGGCGCTCGTCGAGCGCGAACTGGAAGGCTTCCGGGAAGAGTTCGGGCGTCACCCGGTCGAAGGGCGGCACACCGTCATAAAGCCCGGTCCAGTCCGCAAGCAGCACATTGTCCGGCATGGCACTGGTCGCCGCGGCCGGGGTATCGCCGGCCTGCTGCGCGGCCGCCGCATTCGCGCCCACGGCAAGAGCCGCCACGCTCGCAAGGAAAATCGCCTTCACGTTCGCATCTCCATTCCGATGTGATCCGCGACGCGGAATGCGCGCCGCATCAAGTCCAGATACTGTTATAGTGGAGCAATGCGCACGGCGATGCAACGATCCGCCCCTTTCCCGAACCGGCCAATTGCCCCATGATGCCCGAGGCAAACCATGCGTGGGAGAGACATGCCGCTCGAATCCCTGCTGCTTCACTCGGGCTTCCTGCTGCTGGCGGTTGCGGTGCTGCTCGCCCGGCCGGTCGCGCTGCGGGTGCTCGCGGCGCTTGCGGCGATGGCGTGGCTCGCGCGCGCGCTGATCTTAGGCCCCGACATCGTCGTCGCGGCATGGGCGGGCCTGATCCTGCTGATCTGCGCCGGCCTGCTCGCGCATAATCTTCTGCAAAGCCGGAATGTGCGGTTCAGCGCGGAGGAAAAGGCGTTGCTCGACGGCCTGGTCGCGGGCGTTTCCAACAGCCGGGCGCGGCACTTGATGGATCAGGGCGTCTGGCTGACGGGCAAGGAAGGCGATTGCCTGACCCGCGAAGGGGAACCGGTGGAGCAGCTTTATTATCTCGCGCAAGGCGAAGCGCGGGTGATGAACGGCGCGCGCCAGGTGGGGCGCTGCGGCCCGGGAGACCTGGTCGGCGAGATCAGCGTACTGTCGGGCGAGAAGGCGAGCGCCACCGTCGTCCTTGCGGGCCCGGCCCGCTTCTGGTGCGCGACGGCGGCGGACCTTCGTCCCTATGTGGAGGCGAACGAGGATATTCACCGCGCGATGGAACATGGCTTCGCCACTGCGCTGAAGGCCAAGCTCCGGGCCAGCAACCGCACCATCGCCGAAGTGGGCGGGGTGCAGGCGGAAACGGATCGCATTTAGAGTCGTTTTCAGCTGCGCTCAGGGAGACGCTCGCTCGAAGCGTAGATCACGGACGCGCGCCGCGCCCAGACCGATCGCCGCGATCTCGCCGTCCGCATCGCGATGCACCCGCACGATCCCGCCATCGAAGGCGAAAGCGTCGGCATAAAGTGGACGAAGGGCATGGCGAAGGCCGGGCCGCGCGGCATGGATCATCCATGCTTCGCCCTCCCGGATTTCGATCCGGTAGCCCGCGCCGGCTTCGTCGCTGACATAGTCGCCGGCGAGCGCCGTCAGCATCGCCGCGCTGGGCGTCCAGGGTGCAGCACGTCGGTAGACGGTGCTGTCGCCTTCCGGACGGAGCAGCCGGAAATGGTCGCGCCCTTCGAAATGCAGAATGCCGCCCGGCCCTTCCGCCCGGTCGGCGCCGATCGCCCGCAGCAGAGCGCCGCCCGCAGCGCGCAGGGCACCGGCTTCGATGATCAAGCGCATCGGCATACCGGTGCGTTCATCGACGAAGAGCCCTGCGCGCCCGTCAATGTCGGCAAGCCGCGCATCGCCGGGCGCAGGCGCCGCCTCCGGCAGATAGAGATCGGCCACGGCGCGCGCCACGTCGCGGTCGGCATTGGCCGCGTTGCACAGCATCGCGACCGACAGCCGGACCTCGGGATAGAAACCCAGCCAAGCGCGATAGCCACCGGTTGCGCCGCCATGCGAGATTTCCCGCAAACCGCGATGGCGATCGATGAACAAGCCGCGCGCATAGGTAATCGCCCGTCCGTCCGAAAGCATGCCCAGCCGCTCCAGTTCGGCCGTGACGAACGGGCCAAGCCGGGAGGCCATCAGCGCCGCGTTCCAGATGGCGAGATCGCCCGTCGTGGTGATCAGGCCGCCATTGCCATAGGCGTCCTCGAACGGCATCGCCTGGGCGAAGCCCTCGCCGGATCGGGCATAGGCGATGGCCCGGTTTGGCACGATTCGGCGGAAATCGTCACGCCATTGCGTCGCCGTCATGCCCAGCGGCTCGAACAGGCGCGCGCGGGTGAAGTCCGCCAGAGTGACGCCACCCGCCCGCTCGACGATCAGCGTCAGCAGATTGTAGCCGCTGTTGGTGTAGGAATATTCGTCGCCCGGTGCGTAATTGAGGCTGCGCTGGCGGGCGATGATCGCGACCGCATCGGCCTGCGTATAGGCGGCCTCGCCGCGCGGCCAGCCGGCCAGCGCGGCGACCGAGCCCCAGTCGCGCAGCCCGCTGGTATGGTTGAGCAACTGGTCGATCGTGATCCGCGCGCCATAATCCGGCAACTCGGGCACGAATCGGCGCACATCGTCGGCGAGGGACAACCGCCCCTGTTCGGCCAGCATCAGGATAGCGGCGGCGGTGAACTGCTTGGAGACGGAGCCCGCCTCGAATCGGGTCGCCGGCGTGTTGGCGATGCCATGTTCCAGATCCGCCATGCCATAGGCACGGTCGAGTACGGTCCGCCCATCACGCGCGACTGCAACCGTGCAGCCCGGCGTCTGCGCGCCCCAATGCGCGAACAGCGCGTCCACATCCGCTTGCGCGGGCTGCGAAGCGGCAAGCAACGCCGCCGCAGTCAGCCATGTCGCCATCGTCCGGTCAGGTCCGCCGGATCACGAGGTTCCGGATTTCGGTCATGTCCTCCATTGCAAAGCGCACGCCTTCGCGGCCCAGTCCCGAATCCTTGACGCCGCCATAAGGCATATTGTCGACGCGGTAGGAGGGCACATCGTTGATGACGATGCCGCCCACGTCGAGCCGGTCCCAGGCGTCGAACATCTGGAACAGGTCGCGGGTGAAGATGCCCGCCTGCAATCCGAACTTCGAATCGTTCACGATGTCCAGCGCCTCGTCGAAGGACGAGAATTTGATCAGGAAGGCGACCGGACCGAACGCTTCCTCGATGTTGATATTGGTCGCCGGATCGACATTGTCCAACAACGTCGCCTCCAGCATCGCGCCCTCGCGTTTGCCGCCGCACAGCAGGGTCGCGCCCTTCCCCACCGCTTCCTGGATCCACGAATCGAGCCGCTTCGCCTCGCCTTCCGAGATCATCGGGCCGATGAAGACATTGCGGTCCTTGGGATCGCCCGCCACCAGCGTCCTGGTCTTGGCGACGAGCATGTCGCGGAATTCGTCATAGACATCGGCGTGGATCAGGATGCGCTGCACGCCGATGCAGGACTGGCCAGACTGGTAGAAGGCGCCGAAGATCGTCCGCTCCAGCGCGTCGGCGAGGTCTGCATCCTTGTCGATGATGACCGCCGCATTACCGCCCAGCTCCAGCACCACCTTCTTCTTGCCGGCCTTGGCCTTGAGATCCCAGCCCACACCCGGCGAACCGGTGAAGCTGAGCAATTTCAGCCGCTCGTCCTCGGTGAACAGGTCCGCGCCCTCGCGGTGGGCGGGCAGGATCGAGAAAGCACCCTTCGGCAGGTCCGTCTCCGCCAGTACCTCACCCATGATCAGCGCGCCGAGCGGCGTCCGGCTCGCCGGCTTCATCACGAACGGGCAGCCGACCGCGATCGCCGGCGCGATCTTGTGCGCGGCGAGATTGAGCGGGAAGTTGAACGGCGAGATCAGCGAGCACGGCCCGATCGGCACCCGCTTCCAGATGCCCTGATAACCCTTGGCGCGCGGGCTGATGTCGAGCGGCTGCACCTCGCCGGTCATCCGCACCGATTCCTCAGCCGCGATTCGGAAGGTGTCGATGAGACGGCTCACCTCCCCTTCCGAATCCTTGATCGGCTTGCCGGCCTCGACGCACAAGGCATAGGCCAGCTCGTCGAACCGCTCCTTGAAGCGGTCGACGCAGTGCTGGAGCACGGCCTGGCGGTGATAAGCGGGCAGCCGCGACATCGGCTCCGCCGCATCGACGGCACCCTGGATGCCGGCGTCGATCGTCTTCGCATCCGCCTGCGCGCAACGAAACGCGACCTCGCCGGTGAACTTGTCGGTCACCTCCAGATCGGCGTTCGGCTGCTCCGCCTTGTTGTTCAGGTAGAGCGGGTAGACGTCCTTGAGCTTCACCATCGTAATGCGTCTCCAACCTGCCCGCTCATCCTGAGTAGGGCCTGCGCGAAGGCGAAGGCCCGT
>CAYTMM010000074.1:11168-14850 GCA_964438875.1 uncultured Sphingosinicella sp.
CCTTCGCTCAGTCCCTACTCAGGATGAGCGGTGTCGAAGGCCCGTATCGAAGGATCGGTTCCCTGCGTCCTTCGATATGCCGGTTCGACAAGCTCACCGGCTACTCAGGATGAGCGGACTATTATTCTATTCCAGCCTCAGAGTTTCGCGCTCAGTTCCTTGATGTCATTGTTCAATATCCGGTCATTGTCCGCATAATCCACCGGGCAGTCGATCAGATGGACGCCCGGCGTGTTCAGCGTATGCTCCAGCAGGCGCGGCAGATCGTCGGAGCTGTCCACCCGATGGCCGTTGGCGCCGTAGCTTTCGGCATATTTGACGAAATCCGGATTATTGAACTCCAGCCCCCAATCCTTGAAGCCCATATTCGCCTGCTTCCAGCGGATCATGCCGTAGGACGAATCGTTGAGGATGAGCACGGTAAGATTGAGTCCGAGACGGACCGCCGTCTCCATCTCCTGGCTGTTCATCATGAAGCCGCCGTCGCCGCAGATCGCCATCACCTTGCGGTCCGGATAAACCATCGCGGAGGCCATGGCGGAGGGCAGGCCCGCCCCCATCGTCGCCAGCGCGTTGTCCAGCAGCACCGTGTTCGGCTGGCGCGCAGCGTAATTGCGCGCGAACCAGATCTTGTACACGCCGTTGTCGAGACAGATGATGCCGTCGGACGGCATCGCTTCGCGCACTTTCTTCACCAGGCAGGCCGGGAAGATCGGGAAGCGCGGATCGTCGCACATCGATTCGGTATGCTCGATCTCCGCCTTGCGCGCCTTCAGCATCTTGTCGAAATTCCACCGGCCGGACGGGACGATGTCCTCCTTCATCTGCCAGATCGCGTTGGCGATATCGCCGATCACCTCGATTTCCGGGAAGTAGACCGGATCCACCTCCGCCGAGCGGGTCGAGATGTGGATCACCGGCGTGCCGCCATTTTTCATGAAGAATGGCGGCTTTTCGATCACGTCATGGCCGATATTGAGGATGAGGTCGGACGCTTCGATCGCCTTGTGGACGAAATCTCCGGCCGAAAGGGCCGCGCAACCCAGGAAGAGCGGGTGATGCTCGTCGATCACGCCCTTGCCGAGCTGGGTGGTAAGGAACGGGATGCCGGTCTTCTCGATGAACTGGAGGAGCATCCGCCCGGTCATCTTGCGATTCGCACCCGCGCCGATCACCAGCACCGGTGCCTTCGCCTCTTCCAGCTTCTTCACCGCCGCGCGCACGGCCTTGGGTTCGGCCGAAGGGCGGCGCGCCAGACTCGGCTTGATCGGCGTCGAATCGGTCTGCTCGTCGGCCACATCCTCGGGAAATTCGAGATGCGTGGCGCCCGGCTTTTCCTCTTCGGCAAGACGGAAGGCTTCGCGGACGCGGCTCGGAATATTGTCCGCCGATGCAAGCTGATGGGTGTATTTGGTGATCGGCCCCATCATCGCGACGACGTCGAGAATCTGGAAACGGCCCTGCTTCGATTTCTTGATCGGCTTCTGGCCCGTCACCATCAGAATCGGCATGCCGCCCAGTTGCGCGTAGGCGGCGGCGGTCACGAGATTGGTCGCCCCCGGCCCCAATGTTGCCATGCATACGCCGGTCTTGCCGGTATGGCGCCCATAGGTGGCGGCCATGAAGCCCGCCCCCTGCTCGTGCCGGGTGAGAATCAACTTGATCTGTTTCGAGCGCGAGAGCGAATCCAGCATGTCCAGATTCTCCTCGCCGGGCACCCCGAAGATATATTCGACGCCCTCTTCCTCGAGGCATTGAACGAAAAGATCCGAGGCTTTGGTCATGTCGACGGCTCCGATTGGGTTCGATCCAGATGCTGTCGGGGATAGCCGGCGCGATGGCCGAACGCGCCCCCCTCGCGCAGAGTCAAGCTGTACCGGGGAATGTTTCGGCTGTCATCAGCGGCTTGCAAGCGGCCTTTATGGTTGCATGGAGGAGCCGTTTCGGTCCATAGTTTGGATCGGACGTTCTTTGACCGCTCGTGTGACTCAGAGCGGCAGGGAGGGCAAATGGGGGGCAGCCGGAATATCGCCGTCGGGCTGGGCGTGGCGGGTTTATGCGCCGCGCTCTCGCTGTTGTTGTTCAGGCCGGACGGGGCACAGGCAGTTGCACAGGATCAGGCGAGCGCCGGCACTTTCGTCGGCGTGGCCACCTGCGGCGGCTCGACCTGTCATGGCCGCAGCGAGGCGGATGGCGCCGTCGTGCGCCAGGACGAGATCATGCTCTGGCAGGATCCGGCCAGTGCTGCCGGCGCACACAGCCGCGCCTATACGGTGCTGCAAGACCCGCGCAGTCAGGTGATTGCGCAGCGGCTCGGCATCGGCGAGGCGACGCGCGCGCCGGAATGCCTCGGCTGCCACGCCACACCCGCGCCGGTCGCCCAGCGCGGACCGCGTTTCCAGCTTTCCGACGGCGTCGGCTGCGAATCCTGCCACGGTGCCGCTTCGGGCTGGCTGTCCAGCCACTATGCGGTGGGCGCGACCAACGCGAACAACGTCTCGCGCGGCTTGATCCCGCTGCAGAATCCGCGCGCGCGCGCCGCCGTCTGCCTCGATTGCCATTTCGGCAGCGCGGAGGAAGGTCAGTTCATCACGCACCGGATCATGGCCGCCGGCCATCCGCGCATCTCGTTCGAGCTCGATCTGTTCACGACGTTGCAGGCGCATCATCAGGAAGATGACGATTATCGGCAGCGCAAGGGCCGTTCGGAAGCGCTCAGGACATGGGCGGTCGGCCAGGCGATGGCGCTGGAACGCTCACTTTCGCTCTATGCCAGCGCCCAGCGCGGCACGGACGGGGCTTGGCCGGAATTCTTCTTCTTCGATTGCCATTCCTGCCATCGCCAGATCACGGATGACGTGAACTATCGCCCGACGGCGGTCGCCAATCCGGGCCGTCCGATTCCGTCCGGCATGCCGCCCTACAATGATGAGAATCTCATCATGCTCTCCGCCGCCGCGCGGGTGATTTCACCGCAGCTCGCCCAGCGTTTCGACGCGGACAGCCGTGCGTTCCACCAGGCGATCGCGCGCGACCGGACCTCGGCCGTCGCTGCCGCCGGGCGGCTGCGCCAGAGCGCGCAGGCGCTGTCGCAGGCTTTCTCGACCGCCGACATGGGCCGTTCGACAACCTTCGCGATCATCGATGCAATCACCAGCGAGGCGATCAGCCCGCGCTTCACCGACTATGCCGGCAGCGTGCAGGCGGTGATGGCGGCGGACACCCTGCTCTCCTCACTCGTCGCGAGCGGCGATGTGTCGGAGCGGACCGCCAATTCGATCCGCGTCGACATCAACGGGGCCTATCGCGCGGTGCGCGATCCCAACACATACAGTCCGGGGGAATTCCGTGTCAGCCTGGGCCGCGCGGCGGCGGCCATCCGGAGATTGAGGTGAAGCGTAGCAGCGTATCCGTTGTCGCCATTGCCGCTTTGATCGTCGCTTCCTGTGGAGGCGGCGGCGGCGGGTCCACGGGCCCCGAGCCTCCCACCCAGAATCCGCCGCCCAGTCCGTCGCAACCTGTCTTCCAGACACCGGCGCTGGAGCGGCTGACCGTCTCGGACATCGAGCGAATCATTTCCCAGGGCGTCGCCGAAGCGCAGGCGCAGGGCCAGCCGTCCGGTTTCGTCGTGATCGACCGCGTCGGCAACGTCCTCGCCGTCTTCGCAATGAACGGCGCCGAT
>CAYTMM010000075.1:0-14184 GCA_964438875.1 uncultured Sphingosinicella sp.
AAGCAGATCGAAATCGCCGAGCGGGTCGGCGCCGATGCGGTCTCGCATGGCGCGACCGGCAAGGGCAACGATCAGGTCCGTTTCGAACTGGGCTATTACGCGCTGGAGCCGGACATCAAGGTGATCGCGCCGTGGCGCGAATGGGAGTTCGCCAGCCGCGAGCAGCTCATCGATTTCGCCGAGAAGCACCAGATCCCGATCAACAAGGACAAGCGCGGCGAGGCCCCCTTCTCGGTCGACGCGAACCTGCTGCACTCTTCGTCCGAGGGGAAGGTGCTGGAAGACCCGGCCGTCGAGGCGCCCGAATATGTCCATCAGCGTACCATCTCGCCCGAAGACGCACCGGACAAGGCGACTGTGGTCGAGATCGATTTCGAGCGCGGCGATCCGGTGGCGATCGACGGCGAAACCCTCTCGCCCGCCGCTTTGCTCACGAAGCTCAACCAGCTCGGCCACGACAATGGCATCGGCCGGCTCGATCTGGTCGAGAACCGCTTCGTCGGCATGAAATCGCGCGGCGTCTATGAAACGCCCGGCGGCACGATCCTGCTCGCCGCCCATCGCGGAATCGAGAGCATCACGCTGGATGGTGGGGCGATGCACCTGAAGGATTCGATCATGCCGCGCTATGCGGAGCTGATCTATAACGGCTTCTGGTTCGCGCCGGAGCGCGAGATGCTGCAGGCCCTGATCGACAAGAGCCAGGAGCATGTGTCGGGCAAGGTCCGCGTCAAGCTTTACAAGGGCAATGCAACCGTGATCGGCCGGGAAAGCCCGCTGTCGCTCTACGACCAGGATCTGGTAACGTTCGAGGAAGGGCAGTCCGGCTACGACCATCGCGACGCGGCGGGCTTCATCCGCCTCAACGCGCTGCGCCTGCGCATCGCGGCGAAGCGGGCGCGGCGGGGCTGAGGCCATCGCGGCTTGCGGGACGGAGCGGGGACGTTATCACATGCATATGCGCCTGATCCGCCCCCTCCTCGCTCTTGCCGCCACCTGGCTCGCCGTCTCCGCTCCGGCCCAACCGACCCCGCCTTTCATCGCCGTCTCGGCGCCGGGCGACGGCCCCAATCTCGCCTGGTGGCTGCTCCCGATGGAAAGCAATCCCACCGGTCAGCGGGTGGCAGGCCTCACCCTGGAGCAGATCAACGCGGCGCTGGACGAGACTGAATCGCCCTGGTGTGCTGCGGACGTACTGACGCCGAACTCTTTCGCGTCCTCCGATCCTGCATTGCAGGCGGAGATTCGCGACTATCTCGCCTCGGAAGGGATGACATTCGAGACGACCACGCAGATGACGGGACGCACGCTTCAGGCCCTGGTCGGCAATTTCCGGTCCTGCGCCGGCGAGATCGCGCCGTTCGTCATGCTGATCGACGAGCGGCCGCGCATGCCGGACGCCGTGTTCGTGCGCATGTTTACGGACTGGACGCCCTTCATCACCGTGCGGAGGTACGGTGAGGACCTGATCTTCAGTTCCTGCTTCGAATGTGGTCATTCCGAGATACTGTCCTACGACCGGCGCGCAGGCCGCTTCTACTGGCGCGACGAAGGGATGTGACACGCCGGTGAAGATCGGTATCCTCGAGACCGGCAAGCCGCCGGCGCAGCTCATCCCCCGTTTCGGCCGCTATCCGGACATGTTCCGCGATCTGCTGGGCAACGGGTTCGATTATGCCAGCTTCGACACCGAGGCGGGAGAACTCCCCGCCGATCCCGACAAACTTGATGCCTGGATCATCACCGGATCGCCGGCCGGCGTCTATGAGGACCGGGACTGGATCGCGCCGCTCCTCTCCTTCCTGCGCCGGGCAGAGAAGGCAAAGCTGGTTGGTATCTGTTTCGGGCATCAGGCGATGGCCCATGCGTTGGGCGGCCATGTCGAGAAGTCCGACAAGGGCTGGGGCATCGGTCTGCACACTTACCCGATCGTCGCGCGCGCGGCATGGATGGACGGCGATGAGGCCACGATGGTCTCCGTTCCGGCTTCGCATCAGGATCAGGTCGTGCTGCAACCGCCGGGGACGGACGTGATCGCCTCCTCGGTCTTCACGCCCTATGCGGGGCTGGCCTGGCGCGATCGCCCGGCTCTCTCGTTCCAGTTCCATCCGGAGCTGTCACCGGACTATACCAAGGCGCTGCTCGATTCCCGCCGCGACCGACTGGCCGAGGCCGACGCCGCCATTGCCTCGCTCGACGCGCCCAACGATAATGCGCGGGTGGGCGGCTGGATCCGGCGCTTTCTGGAAAGCTAGGAACGAGAAGGCGTCGCGCTGGTTATCCCTTCGTAACGCCGCCGTACCGGCGCGCGCAAAGGAGGGAAAATATGAAAGGCATCCTGTTGTGGTTGATCGGCATTCCGATCCCGATCATCATCCTGCTTTATATCTTCATATTCTGATGACGGCGCGGGCTCCCGCGTCCAAGGGAGCCCGATGACCCTCGACACCCTCTCCGTGAATCGCAGCCACGGCGGCACCCAGCATGTAGTGCGCCACCAAAGCAGCGCCACCGGCACAGACATGACATTCTCCGTCTTCGTGCCGCCGCAGGCCGATGATGGCAGCCCCTGCCCGGTCGTCTGGTATCTGTCGGGCCTCACCTGCACCCACGCCAATGTGACTGAGAAAGGCGAATATCGTCGCGCCTGCGCCGAACTAGGTCTGATCTTCGTCGCGCCGGACACCAGTCCGCGCGGCGACGGCGTGCCGAACGATCCCGAAAGCGCTTATGATTTCGGTCTTGGCGCGGGCTTCTATCTCGACGCCACGCAGGCGCCGTTCGACCGCCATTACCGGATGTACTCCTACATTACCGAGGAGCTGCCGGAGGTGATCGCCGGCGCCTTTCCGGCGGACATGGCGCGGCAGGGGATCACCGGGCATTCGATGGGCGGACATGGCGCGCTCACACTCGCGCTCAGGAATCCGGACCGCTACCGTTCCGTCTCCGCTTTCGCGCCGATCGTCGCGCCGGGGCAGGTGCCCTGGGGCGAGAAGGCACTGGGCGGCTATCTGGGTCCAGACCACGCGGCCTGGCGTCGCCACGATGCGGTCGCTTTGATCGAGGACGGCGCCCGGGTACCAGACATCCTGGTCGATCAGGGCGAGGCGGACCAGTTCCTGGTCGAACAGCTCCGCCCGGAGCTGCTGGAAGCGGCCTGCGCCGAGGCCGGCATCGCGCTGACGCTGAACATGCGCCAGGGCTACGACCACAGCTATTATTTCATCTCGAGCTTCATGGCGGACCACCTGCGCTGGCACGCCGCGCGGCTGCGCTGAAGGATTAGGCCACGGCGCGGGCTTGGGCGTCCGACAGCGCGAACTTCTCTTCGAACAGCGCGGCGCTCATCGGCGCTCCGAAGACATAGCCCTGCCCTTCCTCGCAGCCGCAACCGCGCAGGAAAGCCTGCTGCGCCTCGTTCTCGACGCCTTCGGCGATGACCTGAAGATCGAGCTGATGCGACAGATCGATCAGGGAGGTCACGATCGCGCGATCATGGGTCGATTCCTGCATCGACTGGATGAAGCTCTTGTCGATCTTGATATGCGTGATCGGATAAGTCTTGAGCAGGTTCAGCGAGGCATAGCCGGTGCCGAAATCATCGAAGGCGAGCGCCACGCCCAGCGCCCGGATCGCCCGCAATTGCGGCAGAACAAGATCGACCTGATCGAGAACGATATTCTCCGTGATCTCCAGTTCCAGCGCTTCGGCGGGCAGGGAATGGCGCGTCAGAGCCTGCGCGACCGTCCCAGCCAGATCGTCGGCGCGGAACTGCGCGGCGAAGAGATTGACGCCGATGCGGAAACCGGGGCGGTGACGGCGCCAGAGGGCGGCCTGCGCGCAGGCCATGTCCAATATCCACGCGCCGGCCGTAGCGGCAAGCGGCCCGCTTTCAAGCGCCGGCAGGAAGGCGGCGGGCTGAAGCAGGTGACGCCGCGGATGCTGCCAGCGGATCAACGCCTCGGCGCCGACCAGCGCGCCGTCCGACAGGCGAATCTGGGGCTGGTAATGAAGGCGTAGTTCGCCCCGCTCGATCGCGCGGTGAAGCTCCGCATCGTACATCCGCCGCGCAACGGCTTCGGCGCGCAGTGCGGGCACGTAGAGGAAGGATGCCCCGCGTCCCCCTGCCTTGGCCTGAAACAGAGCGAGATCCGCGCTGCCGAGCAATGCCTCGATCGCCTCGCCATGCTGCGGCGCGATGGCAAGACCGCAACTGCCCGCCACCCGGACCTCGTGCCCATCGACGATGATCGGCCGGGCGATCGCGGCGACCAGCGCATCGGCGATCGCCGACAGCCGCAGCGGATCCCCCAGCCCCGGCAGGAAAATCGCGAACTCGTCGCCACCGATGCGCGCCACCGTCGCGCCAGGCGGCACGGCCGCCTCCAGCTTCCGGCCGGTCTCGCACAGGATCGTATCGCCGACCGCATGGCCGAGCGTGTCGTTCACGTCCTTGAAGCCGTCCAGATCGATCATGACGACGCCGGCCGCCCCGTCGTCCCGCAGCGCGGCCGCGCCGTCAGTGTGCAGCAGGTTGCGATTGGCCAGCCCGGTCAGGCTGTCATAATTTGCAAGCCGGTGGAGCGCATCTTCATGGTTCACCCGATCCGTCACATCGCGCACGATCGCGCCGAAATGCGGCTCGCCTCCGACCTGCCATTGCGACCATGACAGTTCCGCGGGGAAGAGCGCGCCGTCCCTGCGCAGGCCCGTGAACAGCGCCACTTCCTTGCCGGGCATTTCCCCGCCAAGCACCCGCGCGATCGCGTCCCGTATCTCGCCAAGCTGACTTTCGGGCATCAGCATAGCGATATCGTGGGACAAGGCCTCCGCCGGACTGTAGCCGAACATATCGACGGCCGCCGGATTCCAGGCAGTGATCCGGCGTGCCTTGTCGAAGCAGATGACGGCGTAGGGAGAGGTGGCCGCGATCGCCGCGAATTCCGAAGGCTGCCCCTGATTGCCGGTTTCCAGCCGCCGCAATTCGAGCTTCTCCGAAGCCATCCGGGCCAGCGCCAGCAGCCGATCGCGATCCTCACGCCCGAACCCGGCGCGCGGCGCCGGATCAAGAACGCACAAGGCACCCAGCGCGTGGCCTGACGGAGCCCGCAACGGCACGCCGGCGTAGAAACGGATAGCGCCGCCAGTGACGAGCGGATTGTCGTGGAAGCGCGGGTCGAGCTGCGCATCCTCGATCACCATCACATCGTCCTGGGTGATGGCGTGGGCGCAGAACGACACATCACGCCGCATGTCGCTGTCACCAATGCCGGTGCTGGAAACCAGGAAGACATGGTCGTCGCCGATAATGTTCACCGCCGCAGCGGGCGTACCGAATAGACGCGCAGCGATTTCCACGATCGGATCGAGCCCCGGCATGATGACACCGTCGCGCAGGCCATGCGCGATCAGCGCGTCCTGACGACCGCCTTCATCCGGAATGATGCTCGGGCATCGCATGATCCGTCTCTCCCGCCCGCAAGACTAGGCTGCGAGGCTCTGACAAAATCCTAACGGCTATTTTCCGGAAAATTATAAATTATGCCCCGGTGCGACTGCCCCCCGTTGCCGGTCAGCCAGCCAGGCATTCGCCGTCGCGACGGCCGCTGACGCTGCCGACGCCCAGCGCGATCTTGGCGCGGCGGGAGAAGGTCAGCGCCTGCCAGCGACCGCTGTTGCCGATGGCCGTACGGCTGCGCAGGAACGTGATGTGCAGCAGTTCATATTGCTCCTCATCGATCCGCCCCCGATCGATCAGGCAGTTCCATTGTTCGACATTCCAGGCATGATCGCGCGCGATTCCGTCCTGATCGATCGTCTGGGCGATGGCGGTATACCAGGCGAAGATCGCGCGCAGCCGCGGCCAGCGTTCCTCCGGCGGCATCGCCGCAAGCCTGACGCGGAGCCGCGCGATATCCTCATCGGGCGGGAGCCGGGTCTGCTGCACGATCGTGTCGACCGCCCAGCGTATCTTGCGCATGGTGATCGCCTCGGCAGGGAAAACGCGCAGCAATTCATCCCGCACGAACAGCAGCCGCCGGACATAGGCGTCCGCCTGCACCTGCAGCATGGCGTCGCTTTCGAAGATCGCGGTCAACTCGGCCGCCAGAACCGGATCGAGCCGCCCTTGGGCATCGTGCGCCGCGAGGATCGCGGAACGGCAGGGATCGCGCACCGGCACCGCCAGGCAATCCCGTGAGAATAGCAGCCGGCCGTAGACCGGAGCCAGCGTGGCAAGCGCCTGCCGGAAACGCCGGCGCGCGCCGAAGCCGTCCCGCCATTGCGTCAGCACCGGCTGCAGGCTGCCCGTGCCGAAATTCCACTGCGACATGCCGACCGAGATGAGCTGACTGTCGAAATTGCCGACCGGCATCGCCCAGCAGCCCATCGTCTCCGGAATCGCCGTCTCCGCCATCGACGCGAAGACGGCGGCGCGGTCCAGCCCGATCCCCGCAAGCTGCGTAGCGGCGTCGGAGTCGATCCGGATGAACTGTCGCACGCCGTCCCGGCTGGTGGCGTCATCGACCCTCCGGCACGTCTCCGCGATTTCGGCCACTGTCTGGGCGGAAATGGCGGGGGCGGCAGCGAAGCCGGCGAGCAGCAGGACGATGAACGGCATGATGTCGCGATGTGCCATGTTGACCCCCCCGGCGGCGGCAGCGGAGGACCAGCCTATGCAAGGACGGAAGCCAACGAAACGCAAAAAAGAAAAACCCCGCCAAAGCAATGCCTTGGCGGGGCTTTGATGGTGGGCGTGGCAAGGATTGAACTTGCGACCCCTGCGATGTCAACACAGTGCTCTACCACTGAGCTACACGCCCACGAGGGGGCGCATGTAGCGGGCGCTTCGGCCCCGTGCAACCCCGCGCGGAACAGTCTTGCGATCAACCCTCGCCGCGCCCGAAATCCGCCTTGCCGACATCCTGTCCCTGCTCGACGATCCCCCGCCGGATCGCCGCCGTGCGCGTGAAGAGATCGAACAAAGCCGGACCGTCTTCATCGACGATGGCTTGTTCCAGCGCCGAGAGATCGGCGTTGAAACGGTGGAGCGCGTCCAGGAGCCCCTGCTTGTTGCTCAGGAAGATATCGCGCCACATTGCGGGGTTCGACGCGGCGATCCGGGTGAAATCGCGAAAGCCGCCGGCGGAATATTTGATCACCTCGCTTTCCGTCACGCGTTCGATGTCGGACGCGGTGTGGACGATGGTGAAGGCGATGAGATGCGGCAGGTGGCTGGTGACGGCGAGCACCGTATCGTGATGCCGCGCATCCATGACTTCCACCCTGGCGCCCAGCCCGGCCCAGAAACGGGACAGCCGCGCCACATCCTTTTCGTCGGCGTCCGCATCCGGGGTCAGGATGCACCAACGTCCCCGAAACAAGGCAGCGAAGCCCGCATCAGGGCCGCTGCGCTCCGTTCCTGCCACCGGATGGGCCGGCACGATCCGCGCGCCCGGCAGGACACGACGCAGTGCCGCCGCGACGTCTGTCTTGCACGAGCCGACGTCGCTGATCACGGCTTCGGGATCAAAGCCCGGCGCGATCGCCCCGGCGGCGGCGGCCATCGCGCCCACCGGCACGCACAGAATCACCAGCGCCGCGCCCGAAACCGCTGCAACGGCATCGTCGGACACCGCATCGACCAGGGCCAGCTCGCGCGCCCGCGCCCGGACGTCCGGATCGAGATCGAAGCCGGTGAGCCGGACTTCCGGCATCACCTCGCGCACCGCGCGGGCGATCGACGATCCGATCAGCCCGAGCCCGACAATCGCCACGGATGCGAAAGGAGCGCTCATATGTTCCCGCTTCTATGGAAGGATCGGACGGGTCTCTTAGGCCGATGGACAGCCCGTCGTCGAGTGCGTGTGGGATCAGAGCCGGCCGTGCTCGTCCTCGGTCTGGAACAGCCGCTCGACCTCGGCAACCAGGTCCTTGAGGTGGAAGGGCTTGGAGAGCACCCGGGCGTCGGGCGTCTTGCGCCCTGCCTTCAGCGCCACGGCGGCGAAGCCGGTGATGAACATGACGCGGATGTTGGGTACGATCGCCGCCGCCTTCTGGGCCAGCTCGATCCCGTCCATTTCCGGCATCACGATATCGGTGAGCAGCAGATCGAAGCTTTCGCGCTCCAAAAGCGGCAGCGCGGCCGTGCCGCGATCGACCGCCGTCACCTTATAGCCCACCCGCTCTAGCGCGCGGGCGAGATAGACGCGCATGGAATCATCATCCTCGGCAAGGAGGATGCTGAGACCGCGATGAATTCTGCCGGGCTGTTCCACGCCGAGGCTTATGCGCGAATTCCCGGCCCGTTTCCAGCACTCAGCGGCCGGACGATTGCGCCTGTCCCAGCCTGGCTCTACTTCTAGGTGCAAGATGACCGAAACCGCCAGCGATCCGCCCTTCCTGCGCGTCGGCCCCGAGCGGCCGGTCTCGCCGGTGGTGATCTCGGTGCCGCATGCTGGCCGCGCCTATCGTGCCACCCTGCTTGCGGAGGCGCGGGTCGGGCGCGCGGCGCTGGAGCTGCTCGAAGACCGCTATGCCGACCGGCTGGTCTGGCAGGCGACGCAGGCGGGCGCGACCGCTTTCATCGCCCGCACGCCGCGCGCCGAAATCGATCTCAACCGCGACGAGCGCGAGATCGACGCGGCGCTCGTTTCCCCGCCTCTGGCTCCGGCCAACGTGATCGCATCGCCACGCGCGCGGGGTGGTATCGGCCTCATTCCTTCGCGGCTCGTGGGCCACGGCCCGATCTGGCGCGGCCGGATCCCGCGAGAGGAATATGTGCGCCGGATCGTCGAGGTGCACCGCCCCTATCATGCCGCGCTTGACGCCGCCCTTCGCCATGCCCGCGATCGCTTCGGCGTGGCGGTCCTGCTCGATTGCCATTCCATGCCGGCTGGGGCCGGCGACACGGCAACCATCGTCTTCGGCGACCGGCACGGTACGACGATCGCGCCCGATTTGCTCGACGCGGCGCTGGGCGCGGCGCGCGCGCACGGCTTCGCCGCCGCGCTCAACGTGCCTTATGCCGGGGGCTATGTCGTCGGCCGCCACGGCCGACCCGGCCGGGCCATCCACGCGCTCCAGATCGAAATCGACCGCGCCGCCTATCTCGACGCCGCGATGCGCGAGCCGGGCCCGGGATTCGCCGCCGTCAGCGGCCTTGTTGCCGCCGTAACAGCGGCGCTCGCTGCGCGGCTGCGTGATGACGAACAGACCCTCGCGGCGGAATGAAAAAGACCGCCTCACGAAATCGTGAGGCGGCCAGGTTCAGGGAGGAGCACCTCAAACGAGGTGCATTGCGCCGCCGTAAAGGGGGGGGGGATACGACGACGCGAACCTTCACATGGGAATGCCCCTGTGAATTTCAATAGCTAGATGCAACGCAAATCGCCGGCCCGCCACCAGGCGGACCGGCGATTCAATCACGCGTCCGGAGGAACGAATTCAGGCGTTGAGCGGCGCCGGCTGCGGCACCTGCGGGGGCACCTTACCGAGCTGCATCTGCCGTCCGAAAATTTCGCGCATCAGCGACAGCGAAAAAATATGCGACAGCAGCAGCGGCAGGACGCCGTTCTGATTGATCTTGCGAAGCTGATCGCCGTGCAGATCGCGGAACTTCTCTTCCGAGATCATCTGGAAGCCACGATAGATGTAAGGCTGATCGCTGCCTTCCGGCTGAATCGCGACTTCGCCCTCCATCATCAGGTCGAGCGCCTTGACCTCCTCCATGAAGGCACTGGTACGCTGCGCCGAAATCTCGAAATCCTCGCAGAATTTAAGAACGCTGTTGAGATGTTCCGAAGGCTTGTCGCCGTCGAACAGCAGTTCGCCATCGCCACCTTCGCCGACCAGATTGCTCGTCGGATCGAAGCACAGCGACAGTTCCTGCGCGTCGGGCCGCAGTTTGGCGAGCATATAAGGATAACGCCGTACATAGGCCGGCACGTAGAATGGGTTGAAAGGCCTGCCCTCGTCATCGACGAAAACGTTGACGCCCTCGTTCAGCCCGAGCAACGCCAGCGGCACCGGATTGTCGCCCGAGGAGAAGACGATCGGATAATGGCGCTGGGCGAGAATGAATTCGTCGATCGTCAGCGGTATGGCGTGGACATTGGCGAAATAAGGCGCCTTGTCGCCGGGCTGCGTACGAAACTTGCCGTGATCCTGGCTCGAAATCGGCTGAAGGCTGTTGTACAAAATCGGAAGGCCGGACGGCGGCTGCGTCGCCATATCTATCTCCATCGAGGATATGAAAGCGGCCAGTCGATCGGGCCACCTTGTTATCGCCGTCTATGAGCGGAGCGACATTTAGGCAAGTCCATCCTGAGCTTTGCCGAAAGGCGTGTCTCAAACCTCATCAGGAGGGGGCACGAGCTTACCGGGATTCATGATCCCGGCCGGATCGAGCGCCCGCTTGATCGCCCGCAACGCGCCGAGCCGCGACGCGCCGCCGAGCCGGGCGAATTCGGCGAGCTTCATCTGGCCGATGCCGTGCTCGGCCGAGATCGAGCCGCCCGCCACGGTGACGAGATCGTGGACGAAAGCGGTGATTACCGGCGCCTCTACCGCCAGCCAGCCCGCCCCGGCCCCATCCGGCGCCATCACGTTGAAATGGATGTTGCCGTCGCCGAGATGGCCGAAGGCATTGACCTTCGTGCCGGGAAAGCGCGCCTCCACCGCCGCACCGCCGCTTTCGACGAAGTCCGCCATGTCGGCGACCGCGACCGAAATATCGTGCTTGGCGGCCGGGCCGGCGGCCTTTTCCCCTTCCGCGATCGTCTCGCGCAGCCGCCACAAAGCCTCGGCCTGCGCCTCGCTCGCCGCGATTGCCGCATCGGCGGCGAGACCGGCCTCCAGCGCAGCGCGCAGCGCCTCGTAGAGCGCCGCATCGGGTGGCGGCGCCGACATCGGTGCGGTCGCCTCGATCAGCGCATACCAGGGATGCGGCGCCTGCAGCGGATCGCGCGTCCCCGGCACATGCGCCAGCACGAGATCGAGCGAGCGGCGCGGCACCAGCTCGAAGCTTTCCACCGCATCGCCGACCGCCGCCTCGACATGGCGCAGCAGCCGCATCGCCGCCGTCGGGCTGGACAGCCCGACCCAGGCCACGGCGCGCGCTCCCACGGCGGGCTCGAGGCGCAGACTTGCCGCGGTGACAATGCCGAGTGTCCCTTCCGCGCCGATCAGCAACTGGCCGAGGTCGTAGCCCCGATTGTCCTTTTTGAGTGCAGTCAGACCCTCGAACAGACTGCCGTCCGGCAGCACGGCCTCGATCCCCTGAACCAGCCGCCGCATATTGCCGAACCGCAGCACTTGGGTGCCGCCGGCATTGGTGGACACGAGCCCGCCGATCGTCGCCGAACCGCGAGCGCCAAGCGACAGCGGGAAACGCCGCCCGGCGGCGAGCGCGGCATCGTGCAGGTCGGCAAGGATCACCCCGGCCTCGCACACCGCCAGCCCCGCTTCCGCGTCAACTGCGCGGATGCGGTTCATTCGCCGCAGCGAAACCAGCATTGCCGTCCCCGAAGCGTCCGGCGTCGCACCACCGACCATCGAAGTGTTGCCGCCTTGCGGCACCAGCGCGACCTGCTCCGCTGCGCACAGCCGGACGATCTCGGCGACCTCCTCACGGCTGGCGGGCGACAGCAGGGCGGCGGTCCGCCCGTGAAAACGCCCGCGCCAGTCGGTGAGCCAGGGCGCGATCACGTCCGGATCGGTGGCGACCCCCCTGGGCCCCAGTAAGGCCGCGAGTCGGCCGATCAGCGAGGATGACGCATGAGCCATGACCGGGAGATAGACGCCGCGTCCGGGCGGGGCAATTCATCGGATATTCAACTTCCCGGAGTGTATCCCCGACCCATCATGGAGGCAGACCGTTGATCCTCACGGGGGCGGCCGCCCTGCTGCTGCTCATCTCGTGGGGCGGCAATGACGACGCGCGCGTGCAGTTTGCCCAGGCCGGCGGTCTTTCCGTCGAGCAACGGATCATCGTGCGGATTCCGCGCACCGGCACATCGCGCGGCGCCGCCGCTCGCCCTGTCGCCTGGCGCGAAGGGCGCGGACCGCACTGCATCACGGCGCGCCGCATCACAGGTGCCGGTCTGCTCGGTCCGAACAGCGTCGATCTTGTCCTTAATGACGACACGCGCGTGCGCGCGATGCTCGGTCGCCGTTGCCCCGCGCTGGATTTCTACCGGGGTTTCTACGTGACGGCGGGCGGAGACGGCCGCATCTGCGCGGATCGCGACACAATCCGCGCCCGCAGCGGCGCCGAATGCGAGATCGACCAGTTCCGCAGCCTCCAGCCCGCCGCACAGTGAGACAGGTTCGAGACCCGTTCGCTTGACAAAAGCCCGCCGCTTGGCGCAAGCGGCGCGGTGAAGCGCCCTCGCCCCGGCGGGCCGCATATCCCGGAACACGCATGACCTTCGCCGACCTCGGCCTTTCCGACGAATTGCTCCGCGCTGTGACGGAGGCGGGCTACGATTCCCCTACGCCGATCCAGAAGCAGGCTATCCCCTCCGTCCTGATGATGCGCGACATCATCGGCATCGCCCAGACCGGCACCGGCAAGACTGCCGCTTTCGTGCTGCCGATGATCGACATATTGGGCGAAGGCCGCAGCCGGACCCGGATGCCGCGCTCGCTGATCCTCGAGCCGACCCGCGAGCTTGCCATGCAGGTCGCCGAAAATTTCGACAAATACGGCAAGTATCACAAGCTCAACATGGCGCTGCTGATCGGCGGCACCAACATGGCGGACCAGATCAAGGCGCTGGAAAAGGGCGTCGACGTGCTGATCGCCACGCCGGGCCGGCTGATGGACCTGTTCGGACGCGGCAAGATCCTGCTCACCGGCTGCAACCTGCTCGTCATCGACGAGGCGGACCGGATGCTCGACATGGGCTTCATTCCGGACATTGAGGAAATCTGCTCAAAGCTGCCCGGGAATCGCCAGACGCTGCTCTTCTCCGCGACGATGCCGCCGGTGATCAAGAAGCTCGCCGACAAGTTCCTGAGCAATCCCAAGCAGATCGAGGTCGCGCGCCCGGCGACGGCGAACACGTCGATCGAGCAACGCCTGCTGTATGTCGACGCTCGCAAGAAAAAGGACGCGCTGACCGAGCTGCTGCGCGACGAAACGATCAAGACCGCGATCATCTTCTGCAACCGCAAGACAGTGGTACGCGAATTGTGCACCAGCCTGAAACGGCGCGGCTTCGCCGCCGGCCAGATCCACGGCGACATGGAACAGCCCGAGCGGATCGCCGAGCTGGACCGCTTCAAGAGCGAGGAGATCAACATCCTCGTCGCCTCCGACGTCGCCGCGCGTGGACTCGACATCAAGGGCGTCAGCCACGTCTTCAACTATGACGTGCCCTGGCATCCGGACGATTATGTCCATCGCATCGGCCGCACCGGCCGGGCGGGCCGCTCCGGCGTCGCCATCACCCTGGTCGGCAAAGAGGATGTCGAGGCGATCGACAATGTCCAGAAACTGATCGGCGTTAAGATTGTCGAGCTGGAAGGCACGACACCGGCCCCTGCGGCAGACGACGCCGAGGACGAGGCCCCGCGCGAGAAATCCGCGCGGCGCAAGCGCAGCGGACGCGGCGAGAAGGCCGAGAAGAAGGCAGCGCCGCGCGCCGAAAAGCCGGCACGCGAAGACCGCCGCTCCACCCGCCCGGCGGAGCCGGCGGACGAACCGGCGCTGGTGGACGAAGGCTGGAACGGCCCGGTGCCGAGCTTCCTGGGCAAGGGATTCGGAAACTAGATTTTATGGCGGAGGCGGTGCCCTCCCCCTGCATCAACGTTTGCGCGCTCGATCCGGCCGGGACGACATGCCTCGGCTGCGGCCGCACGTTGGCCGAAATCGGGGAATGGGCCTCGGTCTCGCCCGAACGGCAGCGCGAGATTGTCGCCGCCGCGACAGAACGGCTCAACCGCGCCGGTAACGCGCCCTGAACGCATCGGCATAATCCGTCAGCCGCCCCTCCGCGATCGCCGCGCGCAGCTCGGCCATGAGCCGCTGGTAGAACCACAGATTGTGCTCGGTCATCAGCATCGCGCCGAGAATCTCGTTCGAACGGACGAGATGGTGGAGATAGGCTTTCGACCAGCCACCCGCCGGCGACTCCGGGTCGATCGGCTCCGGATCCTCCGCGAACTTCGCGTTGCGGA
>CAYTMM010000075.1:14194-14812 GCA_964438875.1 uncultured Sphingosinicella sp.
GGCCGGAGCGCGTCGGCAGCACGCAATCGAACATGTCGATGCCGCGCTCCACCGCGCCGACGATATCGTCCGGCTTGCCGACGCCCATCAGATAACGCGGCTTGTCGGCGGACAGCTGGCCGGGCGCGAAATCGAGGCAGCCGAACATCGCCTCCTGTCCCTCGCCTACCGCCAGCCCGCCGACCGCATAGCCATCGAAGCCGATGTCGATCAGCGCCTCCGCCGAAGTGGCGCGCATGCCCTCGTCCAGCCCGCCCTGCTGGATGCCGAACAAGGCACCTTCATTGCCCAGCGCATCGAAGGCGTCGCGGGAGCGCCGCGCCCAGCGCATCGAGCGCTCCATCGCGGCGCGCTGCGCTTCATCCGTGTCAGTTGTCTTCACGAGCTGATCGAAGGCCATGACGATATCGGAGCCGAGAAGGGTCTGAATCTCCATCGACCGTTCCGGCGAGAGCATGTGCCGGCTGCCGTCGAGATGGCTGGCGAAGGATACACCTTCCTCGCTCACTTTCGTCAATTCGGACAGACTCATCACCTGATAGCCGCCGCTGTCCGTCAGGATCGGGCGCTCCCAGCCCATGAAGGCGTGCAGCCCGCCCAGCCGCGCCACCCGCTCCG
>CAYTMM010000076.1:0-14664 GCA_964438875.1 uncultured Sphingosinicella sp.
CGCGCCACAAGACGACGCGTTCCGCGCGGAGCTGGACGCCCTGCTTGCCAAATATGCGGGCCGGCCGACGCCGCTCACCCTTTGCCGCAATCTCGGGTCGGACAAGGTACGCCTCTATCTGAAGCGCGAGGATCTGCTGCACGGCGGCGCGCACAAGACCAATCAGGTGCTCGCTCAGGGCTTGCTCGCCAGAAGGATGGGCAAGACGCGGATCATCGCCGAGACCGGCGCCGGCCAGCATGGCGTCGCCACCGCGATGGCCGGGGCGCTGTTCGGGCTGGAAACCCGCATTTACATGGGCGCCGACGATGTCGAGCGGCAGCAGCTTAATGTCTTCCGCATGGAGCTGATGGGCGCCGAGGTCATTCCGGTGACCGGCGGCGGACGGACGCTGAAGGACGCCGTGAACGAAGCGCTGCGCGACTGGACGGCGAGCTTCGCCGATACCCACTATGTGCTCGGCACCGTCGCCGGACCGCATCCCTTCCCCCTGATGGTCCGCGATTTCCAGCGGGTGATCGGCAAGGAGGCGCGTGCCCAGATTCTCGAAGAAGAAGGCCGGTTGCCCGACGCGGTCGTCGCCTGTGTCGGCGGCGGCTCCAACGCGATGGGTGTCTTCACCGATTTCGTCGCGGACGAGGGCGTGAAGCTGATCGGCGTCGAGGCGGCGGGGCGCGGGCTGGCGGGGCGCGAACATGGCGCGACATTGCTGCGCGGCCGGCCCGGCATCCTGCACGGCGCGGAAACCTATGTGCTCCAGGACGATGACGGGCAGATCGACGACACCTGGTCGGTCTCGGCCGGGCTCGATTACCCTGCTGTCGGCCCCGAACACGCCTTCCTGAAGGACAGCGGCCGTGCCGAGTATGTTGGCGCGACCGACCGGGAGGCGCTCGACGCCTTCGCGCTGCTGGCGCGCAGCGAGGGGATCGTGTGCGCCTTCGAATCCGCCCATGCCCTCGCCCACGGCCTGAAGCTGGTGCGCGAAGCGGAGGAGGAGACCGTCCTGATCGTCAACATTTCCGGCCGGGGCGACAAGGACATGGCCCAGGCCCGGCACCTGCTGGGAGCCGTCGCATGAACCGCTACGATGCGATGTTCGCCGTCCTGAAGGCGCGTGGCGAAGCTGCGTTCGGCGCCTTTGTGACACTCGGCGATCCCGATCTCGCGGCCAGCGCCCGGATCATTGACGCGCTGGTCGAGGCCGGGGCCGACATGCTGGAGGTCGGTATCCCCTTCTCCGATCCGGTGGCGGACGGCCCGGTCATTCAGGCGGCCGCCGATCGTGCGCTGAAACAAGGCGTGCGTCAGGCCGATTGCTTCACGCTGCTGGCGGAAACACGCGCCCGTCATCCGGACATTCCGATCGGCATCCTGACCTACGCCAATCTGGTCATGGCACGGGGCCGCGACGCCTTTTACGCCGCCGTCGCACAGGCCGGCGTGGACAGCGTGCTGGTCGCAGACGTGCCGTTGCTGGAGGCCGTGCCTTTCGCCTCGACCGCACGCGCGCATGATATCGCCCCCGTGCTGATCGCCGCGACCAACACGCCACGCGACACGCTCGGGCGGATCGCACAACTGGGCGGGGGTTACACTTATTGCGTGGCCCGCGCGGGCGTGACCGGCGCGCGCGACGATCTCGCGCTCGATCATGGCGAACTGTTCGCGGCGCTGGCAGAAGCGGGCGCACCGCCTCCGATCCTGGGCTTCGGCATCTCACGGCCCGATCACGTCCGCGCGGCGCTGGCCAATGGCGCGGCCGGCGTAATCTCCGGCTCCGCGATCGTTTCCTTTATCGAAACGAATCCGAAGGCGTGCGAAGCGCCGATCCGGACCTTCGTCACCGCGATGAAAGCCGCGACGCGCTCCTGATCGGAAAAAGGCGGTTGCAGGATGTCGAGTCGCGAACTAATGAGCCATTTTGTTACATCGTGATAACACAATGGAACGATTAAATGACCACTTCCACTCTCGCGCCCAGCACCGACGCGACCGCACTTGCCAGGGATTTGCGCGCCGCCTTGCTGACGCCGCGCAGCGAAGACGAGATGGCGCGGCTGCTCGCCGATCTGTGCACCCCGGCCGAACTGCGCACGCTGGCGGAGCGCTGGCATGTCGCGCGGCTGCTGGACGGCACCAACCTCACCTATCGCGACATTCACGAAGGCACTGGCGTCTCAACGACGACGATCGTGCGCGTCGCGCGCTTCCTGAAGCAGGAGCCGCATCTTGGCTACCGCCTCGCCCTCGATCGTACCGGAGCCGGCAATGTTCGTTGATACCCAGCGGCTGCATGTCGCCGTCCAGAAATCCGGCCGCCTCGCCGATTACAGCCGGGGGCTGCTGCGCGATGCCGGGCTCAAGATCCAGAACGGCAAGAACGCGCTGACCGCGCGGGCCGACAATTTCCCGCTCGATCTCATGTTCGTGCGCGACGACGACATCCCCACTTTCGTCGCCGACGGCGTGTGCGAATTCGGAATGGTCGGCCGCAATGTGCTGGAGGAATTTCTGCTCGACCAGCCCGACGCACGCATCGAAGTGATCGCGCCGCTGGGCTTCGGCCGCTGTGCGCTGAAGATCGCAGCGCCGGAGGCGCAGACCTATCCCGGCGCGCAGATCCTCGCCGGCGAGCGGATCGCGACCTCCTACCCCCGCATGCTGCGTCGTTTCCTCGACGACCGCGGGATCGAGGCGACGGTCGTGAAGATGAACGGCGCGGTGGAACTGGCTCCCCGGCTCGGTATCGCCCGCTTCGTCTGCGATCTCGTGTCGACCGGCGCGACGCTGGAAGCGAACGGCCTCGTGCCCGTCGAAACCGTCATGGAGAGCGAGGCGATGATGATCCGCACCGTGAAGCCGCTCTCCCCCGAAAAGGTGGAGGCGGCGGACAATCTGCTGCGCCGGCTAGAAGGCGTGCTCGCTACGCAGGAATCCAAATATATCATGTTGAACGCGCCCGAGGCGGCGCTGGCCGACATCTCCGCCATCCTGCCCGGCGCGGAATCGCCGACGGTGATCCCGCTCGCCGGCAATCCGGGCCATTTCGCCGTCCACGCCGTGTGCAAGGAATCGGTGTTCTGGGAAACGCTCCAGAAGCTGAAGGCCGCCGGCGCGTCCGCCATCTTGGTCATGCCCATCGAAAAGATGATGATGTGATGGAAAGGCTGATCTGGAACGATCTGGACGCGGCCGCGCGCCGCGCCGCCCTTGCGCGGCCGGCGGCGCGGGTCGATGACGGCCTGCGCACCGCCGTCGCCGCGATCGTCGCCGATGTCCGCGCCGACGGGTGGAGCGCGCTGGTCGATCAGGCCACGCAGATCGACGGGACCGCGCCGGAATTGCTGGCCGTCGCGCCGTTCGCACAGCAGGCACGCCAGACGCTTTCGCCGGACGAACTGGACGCGATCGAATTGGCCCGGCGCAATGTCGATCATTTCCACGCGGCCAGCCTGCCGGCCGAACATCGGGTGGAAACGATGCCGGGCCTCGTCGTCCGCAAGGTCTGGCGGCCGCTCGATCGCGTCGGCCTCTACATTCCGGGCGGCGCCGCGCCGCTCTTCTCGACGTTGCTGATGCTCGCCATTCCGGCACGCGTTGCAGGCGTGGCGGAGATCGTGGTCGCCACCCCGCCCCGCCCCGGCGGCGGGCTCGATCCGGTGGTCGCGCTCGCGGCTGAGCTGTGCGGGATCGAAGCGATCTGGACGATGGGCGGCGCGCAGGCGATCGCCGCTTTGGCCTTCGGCGCAGGCGACGTACCCCGCGTCGCCAAGATCTGCGGGCCCGGCAATGCCTGGGTGGCCGAAGCCAAGGCGCAGGTCGCGGCCCTGCCCGGCGGACCCGCCATCGACATGCCTGCCGGCCCCAGCGAATTGCTGGTGATCGCCGATGACAGCGCCGATCCACGCATTGTCGCCGCCGATCTGCTGAGCCAGGCCGAGCATGACAAGGACGCGCAGGTGATCCTCGTCACGACCGCATCCGACATCGCCGCCGAGGTGGCGAATGAGCTGACCCGCCAGACCTACAGCCTGCCGCGCGCCGATGTCGCCGCCGCGTCGCTGGCCTCCGCCCGCCTGATCCTCGCCGAAACGCTGGCCGATGCGGTCGAGATCGCCAATCTCTACGCGCCGGAGCATCTCTCGCTGGCCGTCGCCGACCCCGCGCCGCTGATCGGCGCCGCCCGCAATGCCGGTGCGATCTTCGCCGGGCATCAGGCGGCGGAGACGTTTGGCGACTATCTCGCCGGGTCCAGCCATGTCCTGCCGACCGACGGCGCCGCCCGCGCCTGGAGCGGCGTCTCCGTCCACGCCTTCCTGAAGGCGATGACGGTGCAGCAGCTCACCCCCGCAGCCGCCCGTGCGGCCGCCGGCCCCGCCGCCGCGCTCGCCCGGCTGGAGGGGCTGGAGGCCCATGCCCGCGCCGCCGATGCACGGCTGGAAGCGGCACTATGAGCCTCGCCCGCCGTCTCGCCCGTCCCGCCATTCTGTCGCTGCCGCCAATGGACATCGCCGCGCAGGCCAATGCGGCATTCGGCGCCGATGCGATCAAGCTCGACGCCAACGAAAATCCTTATGCGCCGCTGGTCGAGGGATCGCTGGCGGCCGGGCTGAACCGCTATCCCGAGCCCCAGCCCGCATCACTCCGCAACGCGATGGCCGCGCTTTACGGCGTCGGCCCCACCAATCTCGTCGTCACGCGCGGCGCGGACGATGCGATCGACATCCTCCTGCGTACCTTCTGTCGCGAAGGCGTGGACGCCATTTCCGTCTGCCAGCCGACCTTCTCGGCTTACGCTCAGTTCGCCTTGTTGCAGGGTGCGCGAGTGATCGAGGCGCGGCTGACCGAAAGTTTCGATTTCGATGCCGATGCTTTCCTGAGCGCCGTCGCGGATGAGCCGAACCTGAAGCTCGCCTTCCTGTGTTCGCCCAACAATCCCACGGGCAATCCGATCGCAGCGGCCGACGTGCTTCGGGTCGCCGATGCGCTGGCCGACACGATCATCGTGCTGGACGAGGCCTATATCGAATTTTCCGATCTGGAGAGCCTCGCCGCCGAAGCTGCGCGCCGCGAGAATCTCGTCGTCCTGCGCACGCTTTCCAAGGCCTGGGGCCTGGCGGGCGCGCGCATCGGCTGCGCGATCGGCACGCCGGAACTGATCGAGCTCATCTCCCGCGCGCTGCCGCCTTATCCCCTGCCCTCGCTCGCCATTCAGGCCGCGCTCACCGCCTTGTCCCCGTCCCGCCGCCCGGTTCAGGCCGAACGGATCGCACGGATCAGGGCGGATCGGGAGAAACTGGTCGATCAGTTCGCCCGATCCCCGCTCGTGCGCTCGGTGCGCAGCGGCGGCGGCAATTTCCTGTTTCTGGAGGTGGACGATCCGGCGACATTATCCGCGAAGCTGACGGCGCTCGGCATCCGCATCCGTTTCCGGCCCAATGCGGCGCCCGGCGGCGTCCGGATCACCATCGGTACGGACGCCGAAAATGCGGCGGCGCTGGCGGCGCTGGGCGTCGCGCCCGAGGCCCGGCCGGCGCGGCGCGGCGCGGTCACGCGCGACACGAAGGAAACGCAGATCGCCGTCGCCATCGATCTCGACGCCGATGGTCCGCGCCGGATCGACACCGGCATCCCCTTTTACGATCACATGCTCGATCAGGTCGCCGCCCATGCCGGCTTCGCGCTGACCTTGGCCTGCCAGGGCGATCTCGATATCGACGGGCATCACAGCATCGAGGATTGCGCGATCGCCTTCGGTCAGGCGTTGAAGCAGGCGTTGGCCGACCGGCGCGGCATCGGCCGCTTCGGCTTCGCGCTGCCGATGGACGAGACGCAGGCGCAGGTGCTGATCGACCTGTCCGGCCGTCCCTTCGCCAGATTCGAGGGCGAGTTCGAAGCCAGCCATATCGGCGCCTATCCGACCGAGATGACTTCGCATGTCTTCCGTTCGCTCGCCGACAGCCTCGGCGCGGCGATCCACGTGAAGGTGACGGGCGAGAACGACCACCACAAGACGGAGGCCTGCTTCAAGGCGTTCGGCCGTGCGCTGCGCCAGGCAGTCGCCCGCGACGGCGATGCGCTGCCCAGCACGAAAGGCGTGTTGTGACGACCCTCGCCATCGTCGATCTCGGCTACGGCAATATCGGCTCGATCCGCATCGCATTCGAGCGGCTGGGCGCTTCGCCGCTGCTCACCGCCGATCCGAACGAGATCGCCTCGGCTGACCGCGTCGTTCTGCCCGGCGTCGGTGCGGCGGGCTTCGCGATGGCGCGGATCGCGGGGCGCGGCCTTGGCGATGTGCTGAGGACGCTGACCAGTCCACTGCTCGGCATCTGCCTTGGCATGCAACTCCTGTTCGAGCGCTCCGAGGAGGACGACGCCGCCTGTCTCGGTCTGGTCGACGGCGCGGTCCGCCGCCTCGATTCCGCGCCGGATCGGCCGGTGCCGCATATGGGCTGGAGCCGGCTGGTCGTCACCGATACGTCCTGCGGCCTCGCTGACGGTGACTATGTCTATTTCGCGCACAGCTTCGCCTGCGATGATGGCCCATACAGCATTGCCCGCGCCGAACATGGCCGTACCATCCCCGCTGTGGTTCGCATGAACAACGTGCTTGGCGCGCAATTCCATCCCGAACGGTCCGGCGAAGCCGGCGCACGTTTCCTGAAGGCCTTTCTCGACTCATGATCGTCTATCCCGCCATCGACCTGATGGGCGGCCGCTGTGTGCGGCTGGCACAGGGCCGCTTCGATGAAGCGACCGACTATTCCGGCGACCCCGCAGCCGCGCTGGCCCGCTTCGCCGCAGCGGGCGCGAACTGGACCCATGTCGTGGATCTCGACGGCGCCAAGGCGGGCCGGCCCGTCCAGCACGAACTGATCGCCCGCCTTGCCGCCGATGCACCGGTGAAACTCCAGGTCGCCGGCGGCTTCCGCGACGCCGCATCGGTTGCCACCGCGCTCGATGCCGGCGCATCGCGCGTCGTGATCGGCAGCTTGGCGGTGCGCGACCCCGACGCGGTGCGCGCCATCCTCTCAGACCATGGCGGAGACAAGATCGTGCTGGCGCTCGACGTCAACATCGTCGGCGGCACGCCGATGGTGGCGACGTCCGGCTGGACGGAAAGCTCCGGCCGCACGCTCTACGATATCGCCGCGCTCTATCCGGAGGCGCGTCACCTGCTCGTCACCGATATCAGCCGCGACGGCATGATGCAGGGACCGAACGTGGAGCTGGCCCGCGAAGCGGCGGAGCGGCTTCCGCACATGGCTTTCCAGGCATCGGGCGGCGTCGCCGTGGCGGACGATCTCGCCGAGCTTGCAAAGACAGGCGCCGCCGGCGCGATCGTCGGCAAGGCGATCTGGGAAGGCCGCATCGATTTGGCGGAGGCGATCGGCCTTGCCGGCGCGTAGGATCATCCCCTGCCTCGACGTCAAGGACGGGCGCGTCGTGAAGGGCGTGCAGTTCCGCGACCATCGCGATGCCGGCGACATCGTCGAGAACGCCCTGCGCTATCGTGACGAGGGCGCGGACGAGCTGGTCTTCTACGACATCACGGCCAGCGCCGAGGGCCGGGCGCTCGATACCGCCTGGATCACCCGCATCGCCGAGGTGATCGACATTCCCTTCTGCGTCGCCGGCGGGATCCGCTCGGTCGCGCAGGCGGGCGCCAGTCTGGAGGCGGGCGCGGACAAGGTCTCGGTCAATTCCCCCGCGCTGGAGCGGCCGGAGCTGATCGCCGAACTGGCCCGCGCTTTCGGCAGCCAGTGCGTCGTCGTCGGCATCGACAGCCTCGCCAGTCCGAACGGCTACAATGTGAAGCAATATACCGGCAGCGTCGAAGCGACCCGCGATGCCGGACGGACTACGCTCGACTGGGTGCGCGAGGCGACCGACCGGGGCGCGGGCGAGATCGTGCTCAATTGCATGAACAAGGACGGCGTGCGCACCGGCTATGACATCGCCCATACGTCCGACGTGATCGCCGCCGTCACCGTACCCGTCATCGCTTCGGGCGGGGCGGGCGCGCCGGAACATTTCCGCGCGGCGTTCGATGCCGGCGCCAGCGGCGCGCTCGCCGCCACCGTCTTCCACGATCGCCTCATCCCCATCCCCGATCTCAAGGAGTATCTCGTCACATGCGGGATCGAAATGCGCCGCTGAGTGCGGCCGACATATCCGCCCTCGCCTGGGACAAGATGGCGGGGCTGATCCCCGCGATTGCGCAGGATGCCGCGACCGGGCAGGTGCTGATGCTCGGCTATATGTCGCCCGAAGCGCTGGCGATGACGCTCGAATCCGGGCTGGCGACCTTCCACAGCCGCTCGCGCGGGGAGCTGTGGCAGAAAGGGGAAACGTCCGGCAACGTGCTGCGTGTGCAAGCCGTCCATGCCGATTGCGACAATGATGCGCTGCTCGTCCTGGTCGATCCGGCGGGCCCGGCCTGTCATCTGGACACCACCAGTTGCTTCACAGAACGTGGCCCGCAGGGCGTGGGCTGGCTGGGCAAGCTGGCCGGCGTCGTGAAGGCCCGCCGCGAGGACAACGCGCAGGACAGCTACACCGCCCGCCTCTTCTCACAGGGCACGATGCGGATCGCGCAGAAGGTCGGCGAAGAAGGCGTCGAACTGGCGCTGGCCGCCACCGCCGGCGCGCGCGAGGCCTGTATCGAGGAGACGGCGGATCTCGCCTATCACCTCACCGTGCTGATGGAGGCGCGCGGCTATGGCTGGGAGGATGTGGCGCAGGTGCTAGAAGCGCGGCACAAAGCCTAGAGTCGTTTTCAGCTTCGCTGAATCAGACCCTAGCCGGACAGCGTCCGCACCGCTTCCTCGTACAATCGCTCCGACGCCGCCGCGATCACCCGGCCGACGGAGAAATCCGCGCCGCCGTCCCAGTCGCCGATATGGCCGCCCGCGCCGCGCACGACGGGGATCAGCGCCTGATAATCATGCGGATGGAGCTGCGATTCCACGACAAGGTCGATCCCGCCCGCCGCCAGCCGCGCATAGGCATAGGCATCCAGCCCGTAACGGGCGACCCGCGCGCTGCGCCGGACACGCGCGAACCCGTCCGCTTCGGCGCCGACAAAGAGGTAGGGATCGGTGGTGGCGAGCCGCGCCTCGGCAAGCGATGCGCAACCGCTGACGGCGAGCGATGCTTCGCCATCCTTGCCGAACAGCCTGGCCGCATCGTCGATGCCGATATGAAGTTCATCGAGCACCGGCGCATCGATCAGGCCGAGCACCGGCCGCCCCTCCTCCAGCAAAGCGATCAGCGTCGTCCAGCTCGGCAGCCCGCAGATGAAGGAGCGCGTCCCGTCGATCGGATCGAGGCTCCACACGAAGCGCGCATCGCCCCGCTCCACCCCATATTCCTCGCCGGCAATGCCGTGATCGGGATAGCGCACCGCGATCCGCGAGCGCATAGCGCGCTCCGTCGCCCGGTCCGCCTCTGTCACAGGATCGAAATCGCCGCCCGCATTCTTGTCCTGCGCCGCCACGCCGCGCGCCGCGCCGGGCAGCGTCACCGCGCGTGCCGCAGCCGCCAATTCCCGCGCGAAAACACCGAATTCCGTCACATCCCCGCCACGCATCGCCATGCTCCCGGCTTAGAGACGGCGTCCGCCAAAGGAAAGTCCGTGCACGAAGCCGTGCACCGATCTCAGGCGCGGAGCGAAGCGCTTGCGCCGCGCTTTCCGGGCGTCTAATCGACGCCTTCGCAGCGATGCCTGTTTGAACGTCAAACGGCCTCTCGTTGGAACGATCGGCAACCGAACCAAAAAAGCCGATTATTCCCAACACCTTGCGGGTGTAGCTCAATGGCAGAGCAGAAGCTTCCCAAGCTTACGACGAGGGTTCGATTCCCTTCACCCGCTCCAACACCCAGTTTCTGCATGACCGCCAGAGGTTGAAAAAACCGCAGAAATCTGCCATTTTTGGGGCGTTTTTGGTTCCCAGTGAACGCCCGTAATTGCCGCTGATTTTTCGGTTTCGGGTAAGATTTGGGGGCCTTTTGGAAACTCCAAATCGCGAGGCCCCCAAAAAATGGCGCTCACCGACACAGCAATCCGGGCAGCAAAACCCAAGCCCAAACCCTACAAGCTATCTGACGCCGGCGGTCTCTATCTGCTCATCAATCCGTCCGGCAGCAAACTTTGGTGCGTCAAATACCGAATCCACGGCCGGGAGCGGAAAATTTCCCTCGGCCCCTACCCGACCCTTTCGCTGGCCGACGCTCGCGCCGCCAGGGAAGAGGCCAAGAAGCAATTGGCCCATGGGATCGATCCCAACGCTGCGAAACGGCAAGCGAAAATCGCGGCAACCATCAACGCCAACAACAGCTTTTGCCTCATTGCCGAGGAGCTGATCGCCAAGCGCGAAAAAGAAGGCGTCTCACGAAAGACGATTGAGAAGCACCGTTGGCTATTGCGTTTGCTGGGCACGGATTTCGGACGACGCCCGGTCGCCGATATCACCCCGGCCGAGCTGCTCCATGAGCTGAGGAAGCATGAGCGGCGCGGACGACTGGAAACCACCAAGCAGATACGCGCCTTCGCAAGCCGGGTTTTCCGCTACGCGGCCGCCACCGCGCGGGCCGATCGCGACCCGGCCCAGATGCTGCTCGGTGCGCTCGTCCAGCCTAGAGTCAAGCACTTCGCGGCGATCACGGATCCCGCTGAGTTCGGCGCGCTGCTCCGCGCGATCGAGGAATATTCCGGCGATCCGGCAGTGATGCACGCGCTCAAGCTGACGCCGCACGTCTTTCAAAGGCCGGGAGAGCTTCGCCAGATGGAATGGGCGGAGATCGACTTTGCGCGAGCCGTCTGGACGCTGCCGGCCGAGAAGATGAAAATGCGCCAGCCACACGCCGTGCCGCTTTCACGCCAGGCCCTGGCCATCCTGGAAAGCATGCAGTGGCTGTCGGGAAACGGGAAATATGTGTTCCCATCGGTGCGCACCCGCGCACGACCCATCAGTGACAATACAATCAACGCCACGCTGCGCAGGATGGGATATAGCAAAAATCAGATGACGGCCCACGGTTTCAGAACGACAGCATCCTCGCTGCTCAATGAATCGGGCAAATGGAACCCCGATGCGATCGAACGCTCACTCGCGCATATGATCGCGGGCAGCATTCGTCGTATCTACAACAAGTCGGCTTATTGGGACGAGCGCGTGGCAATGGCGCAGTGGTGGAGCGATTATTTGTGTCAACTTCGAGATGGAGGCAATGTGCAATCCCTTCATCAAGGAGACATAGGTGAACGAGCGAAGGGATACCTTGCCACTGCGGATCGTCGCGGCGCGCTTCATTAGCACCGACGAACAATCGGGCCTCGCCGAGCTCGACCGGATCGCCGCAGATGCCTCGCGCCTCATTCAGACCCGATATTGGCTGCTATGGTTCGCGCTTATCGCGGCGGCATTCGGGACAACGATCACGCTGGTTCCCGGCATTATCCTGACCCTTACCGAAACACCCGGCGCCGATGTGGTCACCGCGATCGGACTTTTATGCTTCCTCTTGATGATGGCGACTTTCGCCTGGTGGCGCGTCTTTCAATATGGCGGGATGAAAGCGTCGACGCCGCAAGAGGCGGTCTATGCCAACCCCAACGATCCAGCCGCTCGCAATCTCGAGCGGCTCTTTACCGTCCTTCAGCGCGAGACGGCGCCACGCGCCTTCTACCGCGCCCGGAACGGGACGCGGCGCTATGTCGATGAACGCTATTTCTTCGGCCGCCTGCGCGCCGCGCATGTCGCTCGCAGCGACACGATCCGCGCAGCCTTTTTCGGCCCTATCGGCCTCTGGTTCGACAGGGAATTGTTCCTGGAGGCGGATGTCGATGCACTCATCGCGCAGGGCCAGGCCAAACCGAACCGCGCGGGGCCACCTCGCACTTATGACTATACCGATGCCGTCATGTCATTGATCGAGCATCCCGCCGTCAGGGCGCTGGTCGTCGGCAAACGCGGCAACCAGAAGCGCATCGTTGGGCTGCTTGAAGATTGGTACCGCAGCAGGCGCGCCGCGGTGCCCGGCGAAACCCAGCTGGCGCTATATGCGAAGCAAATTCTGGACGTGATCGCGAAAAATCGTTCGGCCAAAATCTGACGCAATTGGCGAGGAATGGCGGAAGTACGTCATTTCGAGCGCCGCGCAATTGCCGATCAAACCCGCAAGCCCGCGCGTTTCGTGCACATCTGCACACCGTTGGAACTGCGGGTGCTCGCCTGCAAGTGATCCTGTCGCCCGCCGCATCACGGCACTCACATGGAGGCGATCATGGAAGAACTCGCATATTCGATTAACCGGTCCGCCAAGGCCCTCGGCGTCGGCCGCAGCACGATCTACAAGCTCATCAAGACCGGCGAGATAGACGCGCTCAAGATCGGGACGCGCACCCTGGTCACGACCGCATCGATCGCCCGGCTGATGACGGTTCGTCGCCAGGCCTGAGGCCGGCACCGCATCCCCCGCCTTGCCCATCACATCAAACTGGAAGAGCTTGCCATGTCCCGTCTTGGTAGGATCGTCGACGGCTTTGCCCGTCGTGTGGCCCCACGCAACCGAACCACCCTGCGCGTCTGCATCGACCGCCGCCTCGCGGCGATCGTGCGTCCGCTCATCGACAGGCTGATCGCTCCAGACGAGGATGGCGCAACCTATCGCGCAGCGCTCACCGCCTGGCATCACTCCGAGCGACCGCCGCTCGCTTTCTATCAAGGCTCGACCAGCTGCTGCCGGATCGATGGTCCGACCCAGTGGGCCGGCGATCATGCATTTCCTCTGGGAGGCCTCATTCTCAGCCCCGGCGTGACCGCCCATCTTGATCCGCTCGAAGCGGGCGCGCTTCGCGCGCATATGATGGCCGCGATCGAGCGAGCGATCCTCGCATGGATTGCCGATTGCGGACAACGGGATTGGCCACGCGTCGACGTCGCATTCGATCGCGATACCGCAGACCGAAAAGCCAAGGCGATCATTGCCGGGTGGCTGGCGCAGCAACCGCCCCAGAGCGCGGCCGACCATGTCGTGGCACAGGGGCCGGATCATGGTTGAGCCTGGCGCCAGTCTTATGAAGCCGCAGGGCCGCGATGCTGCGCATCGGACCCGCAATTTGAATACACACCTCACGCACGGGTGCATCCAGCTTTTCCGCCATTTTTGGAGGCAGCGCTGCGGCAGCGCCGCGCCGGGCGGTCCAGGAACCCACGCTTTTCAGCCGATATCAAAGGCAGCGTCCCGGCAGCGCGAGGGCGATCAGGCATGACGCTCATCCGGCACAATATTCGCCTTACGGCGGAACTCGAAAAGGCGCTTCGCCAGCTCGCAAAGCAGCAGGGCGTCACGCCCTATGCCATGCTCCAGCTCAGCGTGAAGGCAGGGATCGCCGCGCAGTTGAATCCGCCAGTCGCCGATGGCGGATCGGGTGAACTTGTCGCCGAGATCGCGTCCATGAGCACCCATCTCGACGATATCGAACGGATGCTGGACCGCACCTTGTTCACCGCCTGCGCCGCTTATTGTTATGCGCGCAGCGCGGCGATGGGCGGCGGTAACACCGACGCGGTCATCACCGCCGAGACCAGGAGCGCCTATGACCGGCAGCGGGCCGCGATGGCGCGGCGGCCATGAGCGAGCCACATGATCGACGGCTCCACGCCGAGACGCTGCGGCGTCATCTTCGCGACAGCCAGACGCGGCGGTTCAAACGGCATGTCGTCATCATGCTTTCCTCGATCGCGCTCGGCGCCCTGGCCGCACCCTACCTGTTGCTCGACCCGCGCATCGTTCAGGACACCGGCACCCATTATCATGCGAAGCTGCTCAGCTGGTTCGCGGGCAGCGGCGGCGATCCTGGGATCGTGATCCATTATGAGGGCGCGGACTATCTGACCCCGGCTCGCACGGTCGCGACCGATCCCTATTTTGTGCGCCGGGCCAGCATCACCAGGTCATTTGTCATGCGCGGCAGCTTGCTGGGCTTTGTTGCGTGGCTCTCGAGTTTGTTTCTGCTTCGCCGCGTCGCAGCGCGCCGCCGCGAACGCGCGCTCCAGGATCGTGTCCTTGGCGGCACCAGGGTTGCCAGCGAGACGGAGCTCGCGAAGCTGGCGCGTGCCGAAGCTGGCCCGCATCCACTGGCGATCGGACGCGTCCCCTTCCCCCGCCGCCTCGAGACCCGGCACATGGCGATGGTGGGAACGACCGGCAGCGGCAAAACGACGGTGCTGCGCCAACTGCTCGACGGGATAGCTGCGCGCGGCGAGGCGGCGCTGGTCTATGATACCAGCGGCGAATTCATCGCCCATTATTACCGCCCCGAGTGCGGCGACATCATCCTCAACCCGTTCGATGCACGCTGCATCTATTGGTCGCCCTTCGCCGAGATCGCGCATCCGGCCGACGCCGATCGCATCGCGCAGCAGCTCATTGCCGAGACCGGCGACAAGGATAATGACGTCTGGCTGGAGACCAGCCGCATCCTGGTCGCCAACATGCGCGACCGGATCGTCGGCTGGTTCATCGATCGGGTCGCGCCCGAGGGCGAGGACTTCCACGTCGAGTACGAGGGGGACCCGATCCAGTGGCTGATCAGCAACGACATGATCCTGGCCGGATCCCTCGTCGCCGTCGGCATCGTGGTGCTGCTGT
>CAYTMM010000077.1:0-14625 GCA_964438875.1 uncultured Sphingosinicella sp.
CGGCGTGAAGCATTATATGCAGCGCACCGCGCTTCAGGGCGGGCCGGAGGTGCTGTCGAAAATCATCGGCCAGTGGCTGCCGGGCGCGGACAAGCCGACCGGCGACGTCCACCCCTTCCGCAAGCGCATCTCGGAGCTGGAAATCGGCGATACGCTGAAGACCGAAAGCCGCACCGTCACGCTCGAGGATATCGAGCATTTCGCTCATTTCACCGGCGACACCTTCTACGCCCATATGGACGACGAGGCCGCCAAGGCCTCACCGATCTTCGGCGGGCGGGTCGCGCACGGCTATCTGATCCTCAGCTTCGCCGCCGGCCTGTTCGTTGATCCCGATCCCGGCCCCGTCCTTGCTAATACCGGGCTGGAGACTTTGCGGTTCCAAACGCCGCTTTATCCCGGCGATGCGATGCGGGTGGAGCTGACCGTCAAATCGAAGAGCGTGCGCGATGCCGAGAAGGGCGAGGTGCGCTGGGAGGTCGAGATCTACAACCAGAAGGACGAGATCGTCGCGACTTACGAACTGATGACGATGAACGCGCCCTGATGTATCGCGGCGCCATGCGCTTACTTCTCCTACCCCTGCTCGCCCTCGCCGCCTGTGGTCAGGCCACGGCACCGGCCGCTCAGACCCAACCGCGTGTCGAAGCCACGGCCCAGTCGCCCGCACCGATCCAGAGCTATCGCGTCGTCAACGTCTTCCCGCACGATCGCACGGCGTTCACGCAAGGACTCTTCTGGCTGGATGGCCATCTCTACGAAAGCACCGGACATATCGGCCAGTCGACGATCCGTCGGGTCGAGCTGGAGACCGGGCGCGTGGTGCAATCGATCCATATCCCGCCGAACCTGTTCGGCGAGGGCATCGTGAACTGGGGCGACGAGATCATCTCGATCACCTGGCAGGACCAGATCGGCTTCCGCTGGGACCGGCGGACCTTCGAGCGGCGCGGCGAATGGCGCTATGCGGGCGAAGGCTGGGGCCTGACCCAGAACGGCACCGACATCATCATGAGCGACGGCACCGACCAGCTCCGCTTCCTCGACCCCGAAACGCTGCAGGAACGTCGTCGCCTCAACGTCACCGATGCGGGATCGCCGGTCGTCCGTCTCAACGAGCTGGAATGGGTGAATGGCGAGATTTACGCCAATGTCTGGTTCTCGACAATGATCGCGCGGATCGACCCGGAAACGGGCGAAGTGAAGGGCTGGATCGATCTCACCCCGCTCCATGCCGAAGCGGCCAGCGGCCGGACGGACGATGTGCTGAACGGCATCGCCTGGGATGCCGAGCGCCGCCGCCTGTTCGTCACCGGCAAGAACTGGCCGCGTCTCTACGAAATCGAATTGCTGCCGCCGCCGGCGAACGATTAGAATTCTCAGTCGCCTTCGGGTACCGCCGGGATGAGCTCCAGCACATCGATCTTCGCGCCGTTCTGCGGCCAAGGTAGTAAGAGCCGATAGCGGAACGCGCCGACACGCTCGACGATACCGACCATGTCGCGCGCCGCGTCCTGGCCGTAGGCAGCGGCCGGGGACGCTTCCCCCTCGCTCATCGCGCCCAGGAAAACGCCGCGCCGATCGCCATCCGCCCAGATATAGCCGGCCGGCCGTTCCGATCCGGTCTGCTTGGTGAAGGCGATCAGATCGTCCTCGGCGCCGACATGACAGAAGAAGGACGGATAGGCGGTGTAGGCGGCGCGGCGCGGTCCGGCCCCCAGCCGGATCAGCCGGCACCGGTAGCTGCCTGGCGGCAGCGCGGCGCGCGGCAAGCCGCCGTCGGGCATCAGGAGCGCGCCTTCCACGCCGATCTGCCGCGCAAAGCCGCGCCCGCGCACCTCGGCCAGCCCCTCGCTCCAGGCTGCGTCCAGGCGCTCCAGCCGATCCATATCGGCATCGCGGATGGCACCGCGCCAGCTTGAGTCTCCGGGCGGCGCCATGACCGCATCGGGCGGCGCGGGCGGAGCCGTAGGCGCAGTCGTCTGGCAGCCGGACAGAGCAAGGCCGGCAAGCAGAAGGAGAAGAACGGGACGCGACGACACGATCAGGCCCGGGCACGCGTCTCCGTGGACGCGGCCGCCAGGATACGCTCGAGTACCGCCGGGTGGAGCGGCTGGGTGAACTCGCAGGTGAAGCGGTAGCCGTCGATCGCGACGATACGGGCGGGCCAGCCTTCCAGGCCGGGCAGCACGATCCACAGCAAGGTACCATGCCGCAAAGGTACGAAGGAATCGAATTCGACTGTCCGCGCGGTGAGCGTCGTCACGTCGATCGCCCAGCGTCTGGTCCCTTCCCGCACCCGCGCCGGCAGGCTGATCTGGAGGCTTTCGCCGGTATGCGGAAGCGTATCGACGGCGGCGCCCGGCTCGGGCGGCGGCGCATGGAAATCGGCGGGCGGCACATTCCGACGCGCGCGCAGCCAAGGGATCATCTCCTGCCAGGCCAGCTCGGGATGGAAGACGATACCCGCCGTGCAGCCATTGACCCAACGTACCGTGCCAGCAAGCGGCCGCAGCCCTTCCGGCGTCAGCGTCACCTTCTCGTCGATTGTCAGCGGATGCGGGGTCTCGATCTTCGCGCCGCCCTGGGCAATGTCGCGGGTCGTCACCAGCTCAGTCCGTTCCGTTCCCTCCAGCAAGGCCGGGCAGGCGATCTCGACGCGCGGCATCCGGCGCCGTTCGCCCGGCTGGCTGACCAGCGCGCGGGCGAGGATGGGCAGGATGTCGATCGGCGTGTCGAAGCGCAGGCCGAGCTCGAGGCCCCGGCACCACAGAACCGTGCCGTCGAGATGCTCGCCACTGTCCAGCTCCAGCTCCATCCGCCGGCCTTCCTCGAGCGGCGTATCGACATGCAGCACGGCACCGCCCGCACTGATCTTGCGGATCAGGCAGACCTGGCGAATGCTGCCGATGACGATCGCGCCGGGCTGGAGGACGGATTCGTCCACGCCATCCGCTGGCACTTCCACGAGCGGCACATCGCCGGACAACGAGTAGACGGTATCCAACAGGGCTCGAACTCCCAGACAACTCGCCACGAGTCGGAACGGTCCGCGCGGGCGCAGCATAGTCCGGCAGAAATGGTTTACGATTTCCTAAGATTTGGCCTTGTCGACAGAGACAGCTCTCTGCCGGACCGATATTTTGCACCTTCCGCCCGACCCTTTGCGAGACAGGCGCGTCAACCGTTTGCCTGACCGGGAGCAGCCTGTGTCGATCTGTCCGCCGCTGGGCGGCTATGTCGCGAAGAAGGTGCAGGCGCTGTGCCGGGTTCGCTCAGCCATCCTCTTCGCGTCCATACCATTCGTCGAGCCGCATGAGCTGATCATAATCGCCATAAGGCGCATGTTCGGGATGGAGCCTGGCCGTGAAGGGCTCGCTGCCGGTCAACCACTTGTCCGCCGCCTCGACAAAATTGTCGGCGGCCAACGCGACGAATGCTTCGGGGTCGAGCGCACCCCGACCCGCCGTCGGACTCTTCACATGGCCGAACGCGCCCCGGTCGCGCGCCAGCGACCAATATTCGAAGGCGGCGCTTACGCCCTCGATCCCGTCGAACCCGCCTTTGTCGGCGATCAGGCCGAGCAAGCCGAGCTGGAGCGAGAATCCCGCCTCCACCGCCTTGTTCGACGGCGGCTTGCCGGTTTTGTAATCGACAATGGCGAGGCGGCCGTCGACGAGCCGGTCGATCCGGTCCGCCGTGCCGCGCAACCGCACGCCGGCGACAACGATCTCCCCTTTCGTTTCCGCCGCGAGCGGCACGCGCCCGATGGCGCGGTTGGCGACAACCTCGGCGGCGACGAAGTCGATGGCTTCCATCAGGCGCGGCTGCCAGAGGGCGCGCATCAGCGGATGGGCTTCGGCACCGGCGAGGAAATTCTCGGCACGCGGGCGCAGCTTCGCCGGATCGCAATCATCCTCCTTCATCCAGGCCTCGAGCACCTCGTGCACCGCCGTCCCGCGCCAGGCGGCGGTGGGATCGGCATCGACCGCGTCGAGCGCCCGGAGGCCGAGGATGCGACGGGCGTAGAAGGCAAAGGGGTCGGCCTTCAGGCGGTCCACTTCGGTGACGGAAATGCGATCCGGTCGGTCGGCGGGGGCCGGCGCGGGGCGATCGACGGGCCTGTACTCGGCGGGCTTGTCGAGTGCGCGTGCCCAACGCGCCAGCTCCGGCGCGCGGGTGATGCCGCCGATCATCGCCTCCAGCCGCAGCCAGAAGCGCGACGCGATGGCCGGTGCGCGGGCGTCGCGCCGGGCGCGAGTGACGAGGACGCGCGGTGCGCCGAGCCCGGCGGCGAAATCGTGGGCGGCAAGACCGATGCGATGTTCCAGCGATGGCAGGCCCAGTTCGGCGCGCAGCCGGGGCGCAAGCCAGGGGTCGGGCGCGGGCAATGCCGGCCATACGCCCTCGTTGAGCCCGGCCAGAACCATGAGGTCCGCCTGTTGCAGCCGCGCTTCGATCAGGCCCCAGATGAACAGGCGCGGATGGGCGCCGTAGGGCGGGCGCACCGCTTGCGCGGCGAGTAACCTCTCCAGCATGGCGGGCAAGGCGGTGGGCGAAACCGCCTCCGGTCCTTCTGGCGCCGCATCCTCCAGTGCAGCGAGCAGATCCGCGGCGGCTCGCCCAGCCGGACCCGCCCAAGCACCATCGCCGCCCAGCGCCTGCGCCGCTTCGCGCAGAGCTGCGAGCAGCATGGCCAGGCTGGCCTCGCCTGCAAAGGCGGCTTCGAGCGGACGCAGCGGTTGCACAGCAGCCTCGCGCCACCAGCCGGCGGCCTCGCCTTTCAGATGCAGATCCAGCCCCTCCAGCCCCGGCGCCGGGCGCGGGCCGCGCAAGGCGAGATCGAGTGCACGGGCGCCGTCAAGCCAGGGAAGCCGCGCCTCTCCCGCCCTGACCAGCGGATGCTTGAGCAGCGCCAGCAACGGCACCGGTGCGAAGCGCTCGGCGGCGGCCGCGGCGAGCGCAAGCAGCAAAGTGCCGGGCGGCGTCTGGGAAAGCGGCCGGCCGGCACTGTCGTCCGCCGCGATGCCCCAACGCTCCAGATGTGCGGTGACACGTGCGGCGAGCACCCGATCCGGCGTCACCAGCGCGGCGGTGCGGCCGGGTGTCTCCAGCGCTTCGCGCAACGCCAGCGCGATCGCCTGCGCTTCCTCGGCCGGATCGCCCAGTTCCAGGGCACGCACGCCGGTAAGGCGGCGATCGACGGGGCGCAGCCCCTGCCATTTCTCGGTAAAGGCGGGCGGCGTCATCGCATTGGCCACTGCGCGGCTGCGCGCCGCCGGCGCGTCGCGCCCGCCGCCCCAGCGCCACGGGACAACTTCCCCGCGCCCAACGTCCATCCGATCGAGGAGCAGCTTCAGATGATATTGCGGATGGGTCTCGATCGCGCGTCGCCGGCGGCCGGTTTCAGGATCAGGCGCGTGCGGACCGAGCGCATCCCATTCCTCCTCCGGCATGGCGAGGTCCAGCCCCGGCAGCACGACCAGCCCCTCCGGCAAGCGGGAGATGGCGCGCAGCAGCCGGGCGACAACCGGCGCCGACGTGGTGATGCCGGCGGCACAGACGAAATTGGCGGGCGGCGCATCGCGCCACCGTCGGGCGAGCGCATCGATCAGCCGGTTGCGCCGCGTGGCGAGATCGATCCGGCCACGCTCCGCCAGCAGCCGCGGCCAATCGTCGAGGATCGCGCCCAGCCGGTCGAGCGAGGTCTGCCAATGCCCGGACAGCTCCGCGCTCTCCTGCGCGAAATGGCGGAGGCGCCGGGGATCGACTTCCTCGACGATGAGCTGATCGAGCGTGCGAGCGAGATCCCCGGCGAGCCGTAGGGCCTCGGCGGCATCTGGCGCATGGTGGCGCTGAACCAGCCGGGCGAGCAGCATCAGCCGCTCCGTGGGGTCTATGGCGGGCGGCACGGGTTCCGCAGCGTCCAGCGGCTCCAGCGCGCCGCCGATCCGCTCATCCATCTCCGGATCGCCGACCGGAACGAGACGCGGGAGCAGGAGGCCGCCGCCGGCGCGCCGCACGAATGCGTCCTGCACGGCGCGCACCGCCCGGCTGTTCGGCAGCAGCAGCAAACCGCGCGCAAGGCCGGTTTTCTCCTTGCCGTAACGCGCGATCAGCCCGGCCGCGAGCGCATCCGCAAAGGCGCGATGCAGCGGAATGGTAAAGACGGCGGGTGTCACGGCGGGGAGACTACGGCCGGCAGGCGATAGCGGCAATAAGCGGATCAGCCGCGCGCAAGGCTTGATTTTCCCTGCCCTTTGCGTCAAAGGCGCACGTATCCGGGGCGGAAGCGCGTCTTCCAGCCCCGGTTTACGTTTGAGACGACAGCCGGAGGGACGTCCGCAATGGGCGGCGTCAGCGATCGGCCAAAAGAAGGAATGCGACAGCATGGCTCTCTACGAGCATGTGTTTCTCGCGCGTCAGGATCTGGCCCAGGCCCAGGTGGACGCGCTGGCGGAAACCGCCACCAAAATCATCGAGGACAATGGCGGCAAGGTCGTGAAGACCGAGACCTGGGGTCTCCGCAACATTGCCTATCGTATCGCGAAGAACCGCAAGGCCCATTATGTCGCGCTCGATTTCGAGGCGCCGGCCCCGGTCGTCGCTGAGCTGGAGCGCCAGACGCAGATCAACGAGGACGTCATCCGCTACATGACCATCAAGGTCGACGCGCATGAACAGGGTCCGTCGGTGATGATGCGCCGCGGCGACCGCGACAAGCGCGACCGTGACGACCGCGGTCCCCGCGGAGATCGCGGCGACCGCGAGGATCGTCCGCGCCGTTCGCGCGAAGACAACGACGCCTAAGGGACAGGAGCAAGAGACATGGCACGCCCATTCTTCCGCCGCCGCAAGTCCTGCCCCTTTTCGGGCAAGGATGCGCCGCGCATCGATTACAAGGACGTCCGTCTGCTGCAGGGCTTCGTGTCCGAGCGCGGCAAGATCGTCCCGAGCCGGATCACGGCCGTTTCCACCAAGAAGCAGCGCGAGCTGGCCAAGGCGATCAAGCGCGCCCGCCATATCGGCCTGCTTCCCTATGTCGTGAAGTAAGGAGCAAGGACGATGGACGTTATCCTGCTCGAACGCATCGAGAAGCTCGGCACGATCGGCGACGTGGTGAAGGTGAAGAACGGCTATGCCCGCAACTTCCTTCTTCCCCGTGGCAAGGCGCTGCGCGCCAATGAGGCCAACCGCAAGGTCTTCGAAGCCAATCGCGAGAAGATTGAGGCGAGCAACGCCGAGCGCCGCACCGAGGCCGAAAAGGACGCCACCAAGATCGACGGGACCAAGATCCAGCTGATCCGTCAGGCTTCCAATGCCGGCCAGCTCTACGGTTCGGTATCTGCCCGCGATCTTTCCGAAGCACTGGAGGCCGAGGGCCACAAGGTCGCCAAGAACCAGATCGTGCTGGACAAGCCGATCAAGGCGATCGGTCTCACCGACGTCAAGATCGCGCTCCACCCGGAAGTGTCTATCACCATCCAGGTCAATGTCGCCCGCTCGCCGGAAGAGGCCGAGCTTCAGGCGCAGGGCAAGGACGTGATCGCCGAAATGTTCGAACAGGACGTTTCGGGATTCACCGAAGAACGCGACGCGTCGTTGGAGCCGGGCGAGATCGCTCCGGAATCGACCGACGAGGCGCCGGTCGCGGAAGGCGAGACGGCCAGCGAAGCCTGACCACGCTTTCGACGAACGACAGACAAGGCCGCCGGCTCCGATGAGCCGGCGGCCTTTTCTTTTCCGCCTCACAGGCTAGACCCTTGCGCCATGTTCAAGGAAATTCCCGATCTTCTAGACCTCGGTCAGCTCACCGCGCTCAGGCGCATCGCCGCAGCGGCCGAATTCGTCGACGGCCGTATCTCCAACCCTCATTCCCGGGTGAAGGACAATCTCCAGCTCAACGACCAGGACGCCTATCAGCGTTCGTCCCAGATTGTGCTGGATGCGCTCTACGCGCATGAGGATTTTGTCACTTTCGCCTTTCCGAAAACGGTCCTGCCGCCGCTGATGACGCGCTATACGCGTGGAATGCGCTATGGCGCGCATCCCGACGTCGCCTTCATCCGGGGCGAAGGCGGACCGCAGCGCACCGATCTCAGCTGCACCGTGTTCATCAGCGAGCCCGGCGATTATGAAGGCGGCGCGCTGCGCATCCAGCTGGGCTCGCGCGATCTGCGCTTTCGTGGCTCGGGCGGAAGTGCCATCGTCTATCCCTCCGACATGCTGCATGAGGTCGAGGCCGTCACGCATGGCGAGCGGCTGGTGGCGATCACCTTCATCGAGAGCCGGGTCGCCGACTCCGCCAAGCGGCTGATGCTCTACGAGTTGAACGAGGTCGCAGCGCTCGAAGGGCTGACCATGAAGGAGGAGAATTTCACGCGTCTCCAGCTCGTCCAGCAGAACCTGCTACGGATGTGGGGCGAATGACCGCGACGGGCGGCTCGACGCGTCGCGCTGCGCTCGGCCTCCTGGTCGCGCCGCTCCTGCTTGCCGCCTGCGCCGCCGGCATGGTCTCGGAGCGGCCATTGTTCGAAGCGGGCGGCACGGATCGGCTGGAACCGGGCCTTTGGGCCGCGCTCGACGAGGAGTGCGCGGTCCCCGCCTCGGCCGATCTCACCCGCTGGCAGCCCTGCGCCGTGCCGGTCTGGATCGGCGAGGCGGAGTTGACAGCCGTCGCGATCCAGCCCTTCCGCTCCGGCTATCTGATCGCCGGCGGCGACCCGCGCATCGTACAGCGCCACGCCGAAGGGAGCGGTTTCGGTCCGGACAGCGGCAACGGCCGACCGGAAACCGACCGCTACGATTTCTGGGTGATCGAGGCGGATGGCCCCTCCCCGTTCCGCCGGATCCAGCTGTGGAACATCGCCTGTCCTGAAGGGCAGGAAATGCCGATGAACGAATCCGGCGAGATCCGCAGCGGTTCCTGCCTGGCGGACAGCGCCGTCGCAGTGCGCGAAGCCGCCGTGGCCGGACAGGGACGCGACAAGATGCGCCGGGTCGTCTGGATCGCGCCGCTCGGCTGAGCCGGCCTCAGCGGATCGCCGTCAGCTCCACACCCTTCGTCTCGCGCGCCAGCAGCGCCGTGACGCCGCTGACCAGGCAGCTCGTGCCGACATAGATGGCGACCGGCAGCCAGGTCTCATATTCGCGGTAGAGCCACAGCGCGATGATCGGCGCCAGCGAGCCGCCGACGATCGCGGTGAGCTGATAGGCCATCGACACACCCGAATAGCGGATACGGGTCGGGAACAGCTCGGTGATGAACGCAGCCTGCGGCCCGTACATCGCGCCGTGCAGCACCAGCCCGACGACCAGCGCCAGCACAATTGCGCCCTCATGGCCGCTGCCGAGCAAGGGAAATATCGCGAAGCACCATGCTGCCAGGCCCAGCCCGCCGAACGCATAGACCGGCCGCCGCCCGATCCGGTCGGACAGGATGGCGAAGAGCGGGATCGCGAAGAACTGCACGGCTGCGCCGATCAGCAGCGCATTGAGCGCGAGACTGCGCGTCTCCGCCGCGACATCGACCAGATAGGTGAGCGAGAAAACGGTAAGGATGTAATAGGAGATGTTCTCACCGATCCTGAGTCCCGCGCCGAGCACGACGGCCCGCGGCCGCTCGCGCAGCACATCCATCGCCGGCAGTCTGGGCGGCGCCTCGGCTTCGGCCAGCGCGTCCTCGAAAGTCCGGCTCTCGGCGACGCGGTTGCGGATATACCAGCCGACCACGACCAGAAAGGCGGAAAGCAGGAACGGGATGCGCCAGCCCCAGTTGAGGAAATCCTCCTCGCTCTGGAGGCCGGCCATCAGCGCCAGCACGCCGGCGGCGAGCAGATTGCCCGCCGGCACGCCCGCCTGCGGCCAGCTCGCCCAGAAGCCGCGCCGCGCCGCATCGCCATGCTCGGCCGCCATCAGCACCGCCCCGCCCCATTCGCCGCCGACCGCGAAGCCCTGGACGAGGCGCAGGAAGATGAGCGCGAGCGGCGCCCAGATGCCGATCTGGGCATAGGTCGGCAGCAGACCGATCAGCACCGTCGCTACGCCCATCAGGACGAGGCTGAGCATCAGCAGCTGCTTGCGCCCGATCCGGTCGCCATAATGGCCGAAAACAATGCCGCCGACCGGACGCGCGATGAAGCCCAGTGCATAGGTACCAAAGGCAAGCAGAGTGCCGGTCAGCGGATCATATTCGGGGAAGAAGAGCCGGTTGAAGACCAGAGCAGCGGCGGCGCCATAGAGGAAGAAATCATACCATTCGATCGTGGTGCCGATCATGCTGGCGGCCACCACACGGCGGATCGGGGTTCGTTCCTCGGGCCGCGCGAGCGCGCCCTCGCTCACGATGCCGTCCTGCACGTCCATTCCCCCGCTATGTCCCGCTGCTCCTCAGCGTCGCGATCGGTGACCCGCGCGCGGGCGGGACCCACCTCGTTCGCGTCGCGGCCGATGCTGATGCCGATCTCCCGATCTTCGAAATAGCCGCCGCGCGGCTCGACCAGGCCGGACGTCGCGAGCCGGCGCAGCCCACTCCGGAACCGCGCGAGCGCGCCCTCGCCGGACGCGGCGACCAGCAGCCGGCCATCGGCGACGAAGGCGCAGGGCGCCGTCCCGAAACCGGCGCGGGATATGTCCTCGCGGGACAAGGGCAACAATTCGGTCGTGTTTTCCGGCGGAGCCACGATGTTCTTCGGCGTCGACAATTGCTCGATCTGCGCGGTGTCGAGCGCGTTGCCGCCCTCGACGTTCTCTTCGCCGCCGCTGCAGCCGGCCAGCAGGCACGCAGCCGCGACGAGCAGCCGCGTCTTCATCAATAGCCCATCAAAGCGAGCACTTCGCGGCGGCTGCGCTCGTCCTCGCGGAACACGCCCATCATCCGGCTGGTCGTCATCATCACGCCGGGCGTACGCACGCCGCGCGCCGTCATGCAGGCATGGCTCGCCTCGATCACCACGGCAACGCCGATCGGATGGAGATTATCCCAGATGCAATCGGCGACCTGCGCGGTCAGCCGTTCCTGCACCTGCAGCCGCCGGGCGAAGCCGTGCAGCACCCGGGCGAGCTTGGAGATGCCCACCACCTTGTCGCCCGGCAGATAGGCGATCGCCGCCTTGCCGATGATCGGCGCCATATGATGCTCGCAATGCGACTGGAAAGGAATGTCCTTGAGAAGCACGATCTCGTCATAGCCGCCCACTTCCTCGAAGGTGCGGCTGAGATGGCGGGCCGGGTCTTCCTCGTAGCCGCGCGCATATTCGCGCCAGGCCCGCGCGACGCGCTTGGGCGTGTCGAGCAGCCCCTCGCGCTCGGGATCGTCGCCCGCCCAGCGGATCAGTGCGCGGATCGCCTCCTGCACGTCATGCGGCACGGCGACCTTGCCGGGCTCGTCGACCAGATCGCCGTTCGCCGGATCGTGTTCGTGCGTGTCGCCGGCCATCTTCGTCCCTCGGCTATATTGGTGACCCCGAGAGGATTCGAACCTCTGGCCTACTGATTAGGAATCAGTTGCTCTATCCTGCTGAGCTACGGGGCCTAATGTCGTCGACGGCATTTCCACAGGGACGAGAGCGGGTCAACCGCGCCGTGCGGCAGCCGTTGCACAGGTGGAACCATTGTTCCCGTCCGGCCTTTACCCACTGACAAGGCATATCGACAGGGAGACAGACGTGAAGCGCACGATCATCATCCTCGGGGCGGCGATGACCGCCGCCTGTTCCGGACAGAGTGGCAACGAAACCGCCGAGGCCAATGCGGCGGCAGGCGGCCAGGCCGCCGACGGAGCACAGATCCTGGCGATGCAGCCGGGCCAGTGGGAGGTGACGGCGGAGATCCGGCGGATGGAGGCGCCCAATCTGCCGGGCAACGCCCTCCCCGCGATCCAGCCGACCACGACGAGCCACTGCATCACGCCCGATCTCGCCGCCAAGCCGCTCGACGGCATCATGGCGGGCGGCGCGATGCCGCAGGATTGCGTGTCTGAGAGCAATCAGGTGGCCAATGGCCGCATCCGCGCGACCTTCTCCTGCGCCCAGAACGGCGTGCCTTCGCGCACCACGATCGACGGCGCCTTCTCGCCGACCAATTACGAGATGACGATGAACATGCGGATCGGCGAAGGGGACAGCACGATCAACTCGGAAATGCTGATCCGCGGCCAACGCACCGGCGATTGCCAGGCATCGACGACGCCCTAATTCTCTTCGCCGGGCTCTACGACTGGAAACGGCAGGGGCGCGACCGGGACGCCCTCGTCCGCGAGATTCTTCGCCTCCTCGCGACTCGCACGGCCGTGGATGGCGCGCGCCTCGGCCTCGCCGAGATGGATGGCGCGCGCCTCGTCGGGGAAACGATCGCCGACATTGTCGCTTTTCTCCAGCATCCGTTTCTGGAGATCGGCCATCTCGGCCAGCGCCTTCTTCACCGTCGCGGCATCGGGCGCGCTGTTGCCCTTGGCGGCGACATTGGGCGCCATCGGGGCCTTCTCGACCTCGCCGGCATTGCAGATCGGGCAGGTGACGAGGCCACGCGCGCGCTGCGATTCATAATCTTCCGAGGAGCCGAACCAGCCCTCGAACACATGCCCCCCGCCGGCGCAGCGCAGATCGAACACGATCATAGGCTGAACCGGTCCGGGCGCGGGATCGGGCGGCGGTGCAGCAAAGCGGGCAGGCGCGCGCGCACCTCCTCCACCTGCGCCGGATCGACGTCCGCGAAGCCCACACCTGCCGTCTCACCGCCCATGTCGAATAGCACCTTGCCCCAGGGATCGACGACCAGGCTGTGCCCATAGGTGACGCGCCCGTCCGCATGCCGACCGGCCTGCGCGGCGGCGATCACGAATACCCCGGCCTCGATCGCCCGGGCGCGCATCAGCACATGCCAGTGCGCCTCGCCGGTCGGCACGGTGAACGCCGCCGGGATGGAAAGCACGGTCGCGCCATGATTGGTGAGCGCCGCGTAGAGATCGGGAAAACGCAGATCGTAGCAGATCGAAAGGCCGAGCGCCCCGACAGGCGTGTCCGTCACCACCGCGCGGCTGCCGCCCCGATAAGCGGCGGATTCCCGCCAGCTCTCGCCGGTCGGCAGATCGACGTCGAACAGGTGGATCTTGTCATAACGCGCCTGGATTTCACCCTGGCCATCAATCACGAAACCGCGATTGACCAGCTTGTCGCCGTCCGTATCGAGCAGCGCCAGCGAGCCGACATGGACCCAGATTCCCGCCTTGGCCGCCGCCACGCGCAACTGCGCGAGCACCGGATCGTCGCTCTCGAAATGGAGGTGCCGCATCGCCCGCGTCCGGTCCCGGTCGAGCAGGCCGCTCATCTCCGGCGTGAATAGCATCGCCGCGCCACCCGCCGCAGCCTCCTCAACGGCCGCGACAAGATCGCGACCATTGGTCTCCGGATCGATGCCGGTCCGCGCCTGATAGAGCGCAATCCTCATGCGTCGCCAAGCAAGGGGTCCAGCTTCCCCGCATCATCGAGCGCATGAAGATCATCGCAGCCGCCGATATGGCGGCCGTCGATGAAGATTTGCGGCACGGTTGCGCGGCCATTGGCACGCTGGAGCATTTCCGCGCGCTTCGGGCCGCCCATCGTGATGTCATATTCCTCGTATGTCACGCCTTTGGCATCGAGCAACTTCTTCGCCCGCGTGCTGTAGCCGCAAAACGCCTTGGTGTAGATTTCGATATGAGCCATCACTGGGAAGTGAGACCGGCGGGGCAGCTTGTCAATCGTCGCCGCCCCGTACCACGCGCGCCCAAGCCAGCACACGTACCTCTCCCGCCCCGGCCCGCTTCAGTGCCCGCGCGCAGCCATTGGCCGTCGCGCCGCTGGTATAGACATCGTCGATCAGGATCACCGTGCGGCCTTTAACGACCGCCTTGCGCGCCGCCGGCACGCGAAACGCACCGCGCAGCGTATCCCGGCGCTGGCCGGCATTCATGCCCCTGAGCGGTGGCGTGCGCTTCACCCGCTCGATCAGGTCCAGCCGCACTTCGATCCCCGTGCGGCGCTCCAGCGCCTGTGCGATCAGCGCCGCCTGATTGTAGCCGCGCCGCCAGATCCGCCAGCGATGCAGCGGCACCGGCACGAGCAAAGCGTCCGGCGCGGCCTCGACATGGCGCGCCATGAACCGGGCCACCGTTTCGGCGACACCCGGCCGCCCGCCATATTTGAGTTTGAGCGCGACCCGGCGCGGAATGTCGCCATAGGCCACTGCGGCACGCAGCCGGTCGTAGCGCGGCGGGTGCGCCAGGCAATGGCCGCACAGGGCGTCCGGCCCCTGCTCGTAATCGAAAGGCAGCGCGCAGCGGGCGCAGCACGGATCGCCAAGGAAGGTTAGGCTCGACCAGCAGGCCATGCAGAAGCGGTGCGGCTCGCCCGTCACCGCGCCGCAGCCGGGGCAGCGCGGCGGCAGCGCGAAATCGATCACCGGCCGCAGCGCGCGGCGCGCCAGAAGCAGTGGAGCCTCCATTCTAGGGACAATGCTGCGGCGCGCGATGCACCGCAAGGCCGGTTGACAGCGCCGCGAAACCCGACCATCTCGCCGGGCGGCGGCCCGATGGCGGAGTGGTTACGCAGAGGACTGCAAATCCTTGCACGCCGGTTCGATTCCGGC
>CAYTMM010000078.1:0-9701 GCA_964438875.1 uncultured Sphingosinicella sp.
GTGGTGACGATCGAGGGCGTGTCCGAATGGTATCCGGCCGAGGATTATCATCAGGATTATTGGGAGGGCGAAGGCCAGCGCAATCCCTATTGCCTCGCCGTCATCCCTCCCAAGCTCCAGAAGCTGCGCAAGAGCTTCGCCGCGCGGCTCAAAACGCAGACGGCCTGATCATTCGCCATCGACCGGCGGGGCCTTCTTGTCCTCCGACAGCGCGCGATAGACCGCGCCGCCGAAAATGCCGCCGACGATCGGCGCCACCCAGAAGACCCAGAGCTGCTCGAGCGCCCAGCCGCCCTGGATCAGCGCCGGCCCGGTGCTGCGCGCCGGATTGACCGAGGTGTTGGTGACCGGGATGCTGATCAGGTGGATCAACGTCAGCGCCAGGCCGATGGCGATCGGCGCGAAGCCCGCCGGCGCCTTCCCGTGCGTCGCCCCCATGATGACCAGCAGGAAGAAGAAGGTGAGCAGGATTTCGGCGATCCATGCGGACCGCATGTCGAAGCCGCCCGGCGAATGTTCGCCATAGCCGTTCGCCGCGAGCCCGCTGTCGAGCGACCAGCCCGGCGCGCCGCTGGCGATCTGGTAGAGGATGAACGCCGCGACGATCGCGCCGGCGACCTGCGCGATCACATAGCCCGGTATCTCACGCCCGGGAAAGCGGCCGCCGGCCCACAGGCCGAACGTCACCGCCGGATTGAGATGACAGCCGGAAATATGGCCGATCGCATAGGCCATTGTGAGCACGGTAAGGCCGAAAGCGAGCGACACACCGAGCAGGCCGATGCCGACCTCCGGAAAGCCCGCCGCCAGCACCGCGCTGCCGCAGCCGCCGAAGACGAGCCAGAAAGTGCCGAGAAATTCGGCCGAAAGCTTTTGCCAGGTCTGCATGATTTCCCCTCCCATCCATGTTCCGGGTGGGAGCAGGATAACATGTCCGAAACGATCCTACAGCCGTGCGTGATCAATCTTTACATTTCGGTCGAGCGGCGAGGAGCGATCCACCATCGGATATTTGAGCCCCGTGGCGCAATTGAACAGCACGGCGCGCTCGCCCTCGCGCACCAGCCCCGCCTCGCGCGCCCGGATGCAGGCCGCCAGTGTCGCGGCGCCTTCGGGGCAGAGCAGCAGTCCCTCCGCCGCCGACGCCTCGCCCGCCGCGACGATCGCGTCGTCCGGCACGGCGATGGCGACGCCGCCGCTCTCCCGCACCGCGCGCAGGATCAGGAAATCGCCGACCGCCTTGGGCACCCGGATGCCGGCCGCGATGGTATGGGCGTCCTCCCAGCGTTCGGCATGCTCGACACCGTCCTCGAACGCCTTGACGATCGGCGCGCAGCCCGCCGCCTGGACGGCGATCATGCGCGGCCGCTCCGGCCCGATCAGCCCGATCGCCTCCAGCTCGTCGAACGCCTTCCACATGCCGATCAGCCCGGTGCCGCCGCCGGTGGGATAGAAGATCACGTCCGGCAGCCGCCAGCCGAGCTGCGCGGCCAGCTCCAGCCCCATCGTCTTCTTGCCCTCGATCCGATAGGGTTCCTTTAGCGTCGAAAAATCGAACCACTCGCCCTTGGCGGCGCCCTCGGCGACGATTGCGCCGCACTGGTCGATCAGGCCGTTCACCCGATAGACCCGCGCACCCTGCGCCGCGATCTCGCGCACGTTGATCTCCGGTGTGTCGTCCGGGCACAGCACGATCGTCTCGATCCCGGCGCGGGTCGCATAAGCGGCAAGCGCCGCGCCGGCATTGCCGTTGGTCGGCATCGCGATCTTCGCGACGCCCAGCGCCTTCGCCATCGACACCGCCATGACAAGGCCGCGCGCCTTGAACGAGCCGGTCGGCAGCCGCCCTTCGTCCTTTACCAGCAATTCGCCCAGGCCGAGCCGACGCGCGGCGACCTCGAGCGGCACCAAAGGCGTCTCCGCCTCGCCCAGGCTGACGATATGTTCCGGTGAACGCACCGGCAGCAGCTCGCGCCAACGCCACAGATCAGTCGGGCGCGATGCCAGCACCTCGCGACTCAGCGCCCCGCGCACGCCGCCCAGATCATAGCGGACCAGCAAGGGACGCCCCGCCGCCGACAGGCCGTGCAGCCGGTCGGCTTCGTAACGCTCGCCGGTCATCGAGCATTCGAGATGGGTGACGAAGCTGGGTCGTTCGCCGATCAGATTGTCATTCCAGACAGTCATGGGCTCTCCTCAGCGCGGCGCGGCGGCGCGGCGCAAACGGTCGTTGATAGCGAGGCCGAGCCCCCCTGCGGGGATCGGCGCGACGGCGATGGCCGTGCGGTCACTCGCATCGGCTTCGTGGAGCAGCGCGAACAGCCGTGCTGCCGCTTCGACCAGATCGCCGGACGGGCTGAGGCTGGCATCGCACGCCACCGCGCCAAAACCGATCAGCCATTCGCCCGGCCGCGCTTCGTCCGCGTCGAGCCGCAATGGCTTGGCCGGCGCATAATGGCTGGCAAGCTGGCCGGGGGCTTCGATCGCGCCGCCTGCCGCAATGTCGAGACCGAGATCGACCGGGCCAGGCCGGAGCAGGCGAAGCCGCCCATCCGTCACCGCCACGATCGTCGATTCCAGCCCCAATTCGGTCGGCCCGGCATCGACGATCAGCGGGATGCGCCCATCGAGACTGGCCAGCACATGTTCGGCGCGGGTCGGGCTGATCCGGCCGCTGGCATTGGCCGAAGGCGCGGCGAGCGGCCGGCCCGCCGCCAGCAAATCGCGCATCGCCGGATGGGCGGGCATCCGCAGCGCGACGGTGGGCAGGCCTGCCGTCACCAGCGAGGCGATGGGCGCCCCTTCGCGCAGAGGCAGGACGAGGGTCAGCGGACCGGGCCAGTGGCGGTCCGCCAGCACACGTGCCGCGTCGTCGAACTGGGCAATTTCAGCGGCCTGCGCCAAATCCCTGACATGGACGATGAGCGGATTGAAGCTCGGCCGGCCCTTCGCCTCATAGATGCGCGCGACCGCCTCCCCGCGCCCGGCATCGGCGGCGAGGCCGTAGACTGTCTCGGTCGGCACGGCGACGGGCCGGCCGTCGCGGATCAGCCGCGCGGCCTCGGCGATCGCGGCCACGTCATAAGGCATCACGCGAGTGTTTTGCGCGCTCATGGCGCCGCGCTATAGCCGGCGGGATCATCGCGCAACCGCGGAGCCGAAATGACCTACACGCCGCCCGTCGAAGACCAGAAATTCCTGCTCGATCATATCGTCGGGATCGCCGATCTGGTCGAGGATACCGACCTTGTCGGCGCGATCGTCGAGGGCGCCGGGGCGTTCGCGGCGGGCGAGTTCGCGCCGCTCAACCGGATCGGCGACGAGGTGGGCGCCAAATGGTCGCCCGAAGGCGTGACACTGCCGGCGGGGTTCAAGACGGCTTATCGCGCCTATGTCGAGGGCGGCTGGGGCACTTTGGCCGGGCCGGAGGATCATGGCGGCCAGGGCCTGCCGCTCTGCCTCGCCACCGTCGTCATGGAGGATCTCGGCTCGGCCAATATGGGCTTTTCGCTGGTGATGATGCTTACCCCCGGCGCGGTCGAGGCGCTGAAGCATCACGGCTCGCCGGATCTGCAGGCCGAATGGCTGCCGAAGCTGATCACCGGCGAATGGACCGGCACGATGAACCTCACCGAGCCGCAGGCCGGCTCCGATGTCGGCGCGCTCAAGACCCGCGCCGTGCCCAATGGCGACGGCACTTATGCCATCACCGGCCAGAAGATCTTCATCACCTTCGGCGAGCATGACCTGGCCGACAATATCGTCCATCTCGTCCTCGCCCGGCTACCGGACGCGCCGGCGGGGACGCGCGGCATCTCTCTCTTCCTTGTGCCGAAAATCCTGCCGGACGGCACGAAGAACGACCTGCGCTGCGTGTCGATCGAGCACAAGATGGGCATCCACGCCTCGCCCACCTGCGTCATGGCCTATGGCGACCAGGGCGGCGCGACCGGCTGGCTGATCGGTGCGGAGAACAAGGGCATGGCGGCAATGTTCACAATGATGAACAATGCCCGGCTCAATGTCGGCCTGCAGGGCGTCTCGATCGCCGAACGGGCGACGCAGCAGGCCGTCGCTTATGCGCGCGAGCGGGTGCAGGGCAGCCGCGAGGGCCGGCCGGCGCGGATCATCGAATTCCCCGATGTGCGCCGGATGCTGTTTAGGATGAAGGCGCTCACCCAAGCCGGGCGGGCGCTGGCCTATTATACCGCGGGCCAGACCGACCGCGCCGAGCGCGGCGATGCGGTAGCGCGGACCCGCGCCGACCTGCTGACCCCGCTGGTGAAGGCCTACGGCACCGATATCGGCGTCGAGGTGACGAGCCTCGGCGTCCAGGTTCATGGCGCCATGGGCTATATCGAGGAGACCGGCCCCGCCCAGCATTACCGCGACGCCCGCATCTCGCCGATCTACGAAGGCACGAACGGCATCCAGGCTGCCGATCTGGTCGGGCGCAAGCTTTCAATGGACGGCGGCGCCGGACTGGCGGCCCTGATCGCCGACATTCGCGCTGGCGCAGCGGACGAGACCGCGCTGACGGCACTCGCAGACGATTGCGAGACGGCGATGCAGAGCCTGCTCGCAGCCGGGCCGGACGACCGGCTGGCCGCCTCCTATCCCTTCCTCACCATGCTCTCCGTCGCCACGTCCGGCTGGCTGATGGCGGGACAGATCGCCGCGCTCGACGGCCATGAGTGCGACCCGGCTTTCGCAGCGATGAAGCGGACCGCGGCGCGTTTCTTCCTCGACCAGATCGTGCCGGAAGCGCGCGGTCTATTGGCGGCCGCGACCGCGCCGGCCGACATTCTCTATGCGGTGGACGAGGACGCCTTCACAGGCTGACCCCCTTCCCTCGTCAATGCAAGGAACATAGCGACGAAGCAATCCAGACCCCGCGCCGGATTGCCGCGCTACGCTCGCAATGACGGAAGATTAGGAGCGAGGCTCAAACCCGCCGCGCCAATGTGTGCGGACGCTGACCGACGGTGCGCCAGATGCGCGGCCCCTGATCGACGCGGAAGGCACCCATGCGTTCGCTCTCGGCCTGAAGCTCGCGGCCGACGATATAGGAGCGCGAGGTCTGGCCGGTACGGCCGTCGTCGCAATCGTAGAGCGCGTTGACTGCGATCACCGGGATGAACAGCATCCGGTCGTCCAGCCGCAGTGCACGCATCTGATCACGCGGCAAGCCAACCTCGCCCTTGATGACGCCGCTTTCTCCCGCCCCGATGACCGGCAGGTTGAGCCGCGTGGATTCCCGTCCGGCGGTACGGAAGAAAGCGCCGATCTCCTTGTCCTGCTGCTCGGACCCGTTGAACATCTTGACGTCGATGCGGAGATTCTTTGCCTCGCTCTTGCCGCTATTGCGGATCTCAAGCTCGAAATTGACGCTGGCCTCGGTGTCGTTGAAGGTCGCGCGCTCGGTCTTCAGCTCCAGTTCGAGCCAGGGCCGCATGCCGGGTTCCGGACGCGGCCTGGAGGGCGACGCAACGGCCGGCGCCGCAACCGGCCGAACGGGTTTTGATGCCGTCTCGCCTCCGCCCCGGCGGCGGCGCAACAAGGCCGCGCCGATCAGGACCAGCACCAGCGCTGGAAGAGCATAGAGCCAGTTGAAACCCGCATTGCTCTCCTGCGGGGCGGGCGCTTCTTCGGCACTTTCCGGCACATTTTCGGCGAATTCGCGCGCAGGTGGTGCCGACGACGGCGCTTCGATCTGAATTTCGGCGACCGGCGGCGACGCCTCAGGTACAGACGTGGGCGCCGCAGCGGAGGGCTGCGCCGATGCAGCGGCAGATGCGGGTGCAGGCTGGGTCCGCGCCGTTTCGCGCGGGACCGCCTCGCGCGGCGGCGTTGTGGCACGCGGCTCTGCGGCGGGGGGCGGTGCGACGCGGACCAGCGGCGGCTGCGGCGCTTCCGGGAGGGGTGTAATCGAAGGCCCCGACTCGGGCTGCGTCACGACGCGATTTTGCGGCTCCAGCGAGAAATCGCGCAATTGCGGCGGGCCGATGATGTTACCATCGCTCTCCTGAGCCGATGCCATGCCGCCGCACAGCGCCGCACCCGCGCCGATCACCGCCAAACTCCGCTTGATCCTCACCATGCAATCCGTTCGAAATCCCACCCGCGCGCAGCCCGGAGGGCAGCGCGCCGCTCACATAAGCGCCCTGGCGCCGGATTTTAACGCCGCATCAGGGCCATACGCCGAACGGTCGCACAGGTGCGGCAAATCGGTCACAGTCCGCAAAGGCGTCAGTGCGTTCCCTCGGCATGGCCGGCCGCCGCGCCACGCACCCGGACACACCGCGCGATCGCCTCGCCAGCATCTTCGGCATTGCCGGTATCACTCACCTGGGCCAGCGCGGCATGCTCGCCGCGCAGCGACCAGGCCAGCGGCTGGGCGCCCGAGCCGACATAGCGCAGCCCGTACAGCGTCGGCGCCGCGTTCAGCTCGGCGGTCTGGCCGTCATAGGTGAGCTGTACCCGGGCATGCAGATAGTCGCCGCCATGCTCATAAATGGCCTGCACCTGCCGCCCGCCATCGCAGGCATATGGGATGATCGCCGGCCCGGATTTGACCCGGCCGCTGCCACCCGCAAAGCCGGACAGCATCAGCGCCGCGCCGACAAGCGTCACAAGGGCAAAGGGAGAGGATCTGTGCATCGCGCATCTCCACGAAAAGCGGGCGCATGGTGCGCGTGCCTTCGCATGAAATCAAGCGGCGGGAATGTCGCACCGCCTACAGACGGTGCTTACAGCCATTCGGTCCGGTTCAGGCGAGCGCGCGCTCGATCAGGTCCTCGGTATCGAGGCCCAGCATCCGCATGTGCGACGCGATGCGCGGCCAGCGATTCTCGAGGAAGTCCTTGCGCTCGGCATTGCGCAGCCGCTCCGCCGCGCCCGTCGCCACGAACATGCCGACGCCACGCTTCACGACCACCAGCTCTTCCTCCTGGAAGGTCTGATAGGCCTTCGCAACAGTGAGTGGATTGGCACCGAAATCGGCGGCCAGGCTGCGCACCGACGGCAGCGCATCGCCCTCGCCGACCCGGCCCTCGAGAATCATCGCCGCGATGCGATCGCGCAGGCGGAGATAGACGGGACGGTCATCGTTCATGCCGTCATATGAAACTAATACACTTGGAAAATCAAGGCCGGAATCAGGTTCCGAAGAGGATTAATCTTCTCCTGTCACCCATTCCGAGACAATTTCCTCATATTCCGGACGGACACGCTCCTCCAGCATGGCGCCCGCGGTGCCGATGAAGATGAAGCCGGCGATTCGCTCGCCAGGTCGGCCGAAGGCGCGCAGCACCGCGTCCGAATAGGTGGCCCAGCCCGTCACCCAGCCCGCCGCATAGCCCAGCGCATGTGCAGCGAGCATCAGGTTCATGCAGGCCGCGCCGCAGGACAGCTCCTGTTCCCAGACGGGGATCTTGTGCTCCGGCACGGGGCTGGACAGCGCAACGATCAGTTCTGGCGCCTGATGGGCGAAGCGATGCGCCGCCTCGATCTCCAGCCGTCCCGCATCGGGATTCGTCTCCCGGTAGGCCGCCTCCAGCAGCGCCGCGAACTTTACGCGCTTTTCCGCCGGAACATGGACGAAGCGCCACGGCGCGAGTTTGCCATGATCGGGCGTCCGCAGGGCGATCGTCAGGATGCGGCGCAATTCCTCCGGGGTCGGCCCTGGCGCGACAAGATCGCGCGGGCGGGCGGAGCGCCGGGTTTCGAGGAGACGGAGCGTGGAGGAACGATCATTGAGCATGAACCGCCGCTACCAGCGGTGACGCCCGGCAACAATCCCGCTTCACAAGACTGAAACACCCGCTAGTCTGCGCGGCATTCACAAGGCCGCCATCCGAGCGGCTCCGATCACAAGCTTCCAGGGAGCTTCGCCAGATGGCCACCAACCCCCAATACACCGCCGAAGAATCGCGAACGATCCTCGGCCACCCTCGCGGCCTGTTTGTGCTGTTCTTTGCCGAGATGTGGGAGCGCTTCTCCTATTACGGCATGCGCGCTTTGCTTATCTTCTATCTCGTCCAACACTGGATGTTCTCGGATGAGCGCGCCTCGATCATCTACGGTGCCTATACCGCGTTGGTTTACATCACGCCGGTGATCGGCGGCTATCTGGCGGATCGATATCTTGGGCAGCGAAAGGCGGTGCTGTTCGGCGCCGTATTGCTCACCTTCGGCCACTTCCTGATGGCTTTCGAAGGGGATGGGGGGCAAAGCTCGACCGCGCTCAACATCTTCTGGTTAGCACTCGCCTTCATCATCGTCGGCTCGGGCTTCCTGAAGGCCAATATCTCGGTGATCGTCGGCCAGCTCTATCCGCGCACCGATGTGCGCCGCGACGGCGCCTATACGATCTTTTACATGGGCATCAATCTGGGCGCCGCATTGGGCGCCCTGATCGCCGGCTATCTCGGCCAGACCTATGGCTGGAGCTATGGATTCGGCGCGGCGGGCGTCGGCATGCTGCTCGGTCTCGTCGTCTTCGTGTGGGGGACACCGCTGCTGATGGGCCGCGGCGAATCCCGCGTGCCGGAAAAGCTCGCCTCGACTGTTGCGGGCATCAAGTTCGAATGGCTGCTTTACGTGCTCAGCATTGGTGCGGTCGGCCTCGTCTGGCTGATGATCCAGTATCAGGAACTGGTCGGCACCTTGCTCGGCATCGCCGGCGCGATCCTCGTCGCTTATGTGCTGTTTACCGCCGTGGTGAAGCTGTCCAGCGAAGATCGCGACCGTATTTTCGCGGCGATGTTCCTGATCCTCGGCTCGATCCTGTTCTGGGCGCTGTTCGAACAGGCCGGCTCCTCCCTCAACCTGTTCACCGACCGCCATGTCGATCGCGTGATCTTCGGCTGGGACGTGCCAGCCGCGATGTTCCAGTCGATCAACGCGATCTACATCGTGCTGCTGGCCCCACTCTTCGCCACCTTGTGGATCTGGCTCGGACGGCGGGGCATGGAGCCTTCCGCTCCGGCCAAATTCGGCCTCGGCATGATCCAGCTCGGCGCCGGTTTCCTGGTGCTGGTCGCGGGCGCCGCAGCGGCCGGCGCTGGCGTGCCGACCCCGGTCATCTTCATCTTCCTCATCTACCTGCTGCACACCACCGGCGAGCTGTGCCTGTCGCCGGTCGGCCTCAGCGCGATGAACCGGCTGGCGCCCGCCCATATGGCCGGGCTGATCATGGGCACCTGGTTCTTCGCCTCCGCCACCGGCAATTTCGCCGCCGGTCTGATTGCGGCGGCGACAGGCGGCGAAAGCCTTGAAGGCGAAGCCGCTGGCGCCGAAACGGTGCTGGGCGTCTATTCGACGGTCGGCTGGGTTGCGGTCGCGGTCGGCGTCGCCGTCATCGCCGTATCGCCGCTGGTCAAGAAGCTGATGCATCTCGACACGCTGAAGGACGATGATCTCGCCGGCACGGCGGAACTCGCCGAGCCGGCGGCACCCGGCGTGCATCCGGGAACACAGGGAGGCGCCCAGTGAAGCGTCTCCTGCCGATCTCGCTGGCCACCGTCCTGATAGCCACCGGTTGCGCCGGCGGCGGGGCCGAGCCGCGCAGCGCCTCCGCGACCTCGACGGCGGCGCCGCAGCCGGCTCGTCGCGCGACGGTGGAGGACCCCTACCCCTCCACCTATCGCCCCTATCCGGGCGTCACGACGGCGATCGTCAATGCGACGATCTTCGACGGC
>CAYTMM010000078.1:9711-14587 GCA_964438875.1 uncultured Sphingosinicella sp.
GGCCGGTCCGCCCGGAAGTGTGGGCCGAACACAGCGTCTGGCCGCAGGATCCGGGCTTCTCCCGGGCACTCGCCAATGGTGGCGTGACGACGCTGCAGATCCTGCCCGGCTCCGCCAATCTGTTCGGCGGACGCGGCGTGACGCTGCGCAATGTGCCCGCGCGCACGATGCAGGCGATGCGCTTTCCCGGCGCGCCGCGCGGGCTGAAAATGGCCTGCGGCGAAAATCCCAAGCGCGTTTATGGCAGCCGCAACCAGATGCCGCAGACCCGGATGGGCAATATCGCGCTGATGCGCCAGACTTGGCAGCGGGCCGTGGAGTATCGCGACCGCCGCGCGCGCGATCCCAACACGCCGCGCGATTTCGCGCTGGAGACACTGGCCGGGGTGCTGGACGGAGAAATTCTGGTCCACAACCATTGCTACCGTGCCGACGAGATGGCCAACATGCTCGACATGGGCCGCGAGTTCGGCTTCGAGATCGCCAGCTTCCACCACGCGGTCGAGGCTTACAAGATCCCCGACCTGCTGCGCGGCGCGAACAGCTGCGCGGCGATGTGGGCGGACTGGTGGGGCTTCAAGATGGAAGCCTATGACGCGATCGACGAGAATATCCCGCTCGTCCACAATGCCGGCGCCTGCACGATCGTCCATTCCGACGACGCCAACGGCATCCAGCGGCTGAACCAGGAAGCCTCCAAGGCGCTCGCCGCCGGCCGGCGCATGGGCATCGAGATTTCCGACGAGGTCGCCTGGACCTGGCTGGCGATCAACCCGGCCCGCGCGCTCGGCATTGCGGAGGAGACCGGCTCGCTGCGCGTCGGCAAGCGCGCCGATGTCGTGCTGTGGAACGGCAATCCGCTCAGCGTCTATTCCCGCCCGCAGCAGGTGTGGATCGACGGCGCACTGCTTTATGACATGAACAATGCGCGGCTGCGCCCGGTGAGCGATTTCGAGCTCGGCCAGCCCGGCGAGGGAGATGTGAAATGAGGAGGCTCTCGCTGCTCCTGGCAGGCATCGCCGCCCTCGCCGCAGCGCCGGTTTCGGCGCAAACCATCGCGATCACCGGCGGCCGCGTCGTCGTCGGCGACGGCAGCGCGCCGATCGACGGCGGGACCGTCGTCATCCGCGACGGCCGCGTCGTCGCCGCCGGCGCGAACGTGGCCGTACCCGCGGGTGCGACCGTGGTCGATGCGACCGGGAAATGGGTAACGCCCGGCATCGTCGCCGGCTTCTCCCGCGTCGGCTTGGTCGAGGTGGACGCCGTATCCGCCACGAACGACGTGCGCGCCGGCAACACGCCGTTCAACGCCGCGATCGACGTCGCTCCGGCGATCAATTCGCAAACCACTGCGATCCAGGTGAGCCGCGCCGCCGGCGTCACCCGCGCCGTGGTGGCGCCCGCGACGAGCCGCAGCATCTTCGCCGGCCAGGGTGCCGTTATCGACATGGGCAGCGATATGGAGCCGATCACCCGCGCCCGCGCCTTCCAGTATATCGAGCTGGGCGAGACCGGCGCGCGCGATGCGGGCGGTAGCCGCCCCGCGGCGCATGTGATGCTGCGCAACGCGCTACGGGAAGCGCGCGATCTCAGGCCCGGCACAACGCGGGCGGGATCGGGACCGAACGATCCGCTCATCCAGTCCGATGCGCGCCGCTCCGACGATGTGCTGCTCACCCGTTTCGACGCGGCGGCGCTGGCCCCTGTCCTGCAGGGCCGCCAGCTTCTGCTCGTCCATGTCGAGCGGGCCAGCGACATCCTGCAGACTCTCGCGCTCCGGCAGGAGTTCCCGAATCTGCGGCTCGTCCTGGTCGGCGCGACCGAAGGCTGGCGCGTCGCCGACCGGATCGCGGCGGCGCGGGTGCCCGTCATCGCCAATGCGCTGAACGATCTGCCCGCCACGTTCGAGCAGCTGGCCGCCACCCAGTCCAATGTCGGGCGGATGCGGGCGGCGGGCGTCGAGGTCGCAATCGGCATGATCAATGACGACGAATCGCGCCAGGTGCGCCTCCTCACCCAATATGCGGGCAATCTGGTCGGCATCGGCAATGTGCCGGGCCATACCGGCCTTTCCTGGGACGAGGCCTTCGCGGCGATCAGCGCGCGGCCGGCGGCGGTGATGGGGCTGGACGGCGAGATCGGCTCGCTCCGCCCCGGCCGGCGCGGCGACGTGGTGGTCTGGGACGGCGATCCGCTGGAATTGGCCACCGGCGTCGAGGCGGTGTGGATCGACGGCGTCCAGCAGGATCTGACCAACCGCCAGACCCGGCTACGCGACCGCTATCGCCAGCCGCAGGAAGGCGCGCTGCCGCACGCCTACAATCCCAGATGAGGGCCGGCATGAGGCCGCGGCGGGCATGAGACCGGTCGTCAGCCTCGCGCTGGCGACAACGGCCTTTGTCGGCACGCACTTGGTAACGCTCCTGGCGATCTGCTGACCGAACCGCTCAGGCGGCGTCGGACAGGGACGATCCCCGGCGGGCCGTGTGGAGATAGGCGTCCAGCTTGTCGGGCGCCAGGGCATGGGCATAAAGATGGCCCTGCACCGCGTCGCAGCCCGCTTCGAGCGCGATCTGCTCCTCTTCCGCGCAGGACACACCTTCGGCCACCACTTCCAGATCCATCGCATGCCCCAAGGTCACCGCCGCGCGGATGATCGCGACGCTCTGATCGCGCGCGGCGATATCGATGAAGGAGCGATCGAGCTTGATCTTGTCGACCGGGAAACGGCGCAGGCAGGAGAGCGAGGAATAGCCGGTGCCGAAATCGTCGAGCACGATGCGGAAGCCGTCGCGGCGCAATTCCTCGATCGCATGGGCGCACAGCGAGCCATGCTCGATGAACAGGCCTTCGGTGATTTCCAGCTCGAGCTGCCCGAACGGGACGCCATGCTCTTCGGCAATGGCGCGCAGCATGGCCGGGAAATCGGCATTGCGGAACTGCATGGGCGACAGGTTCACGGCGACGGCGAGATCCGGCCAGCGCTGAGCCACCTTGCAGGCCTCTCGAAACGCCATCAGGCCGAGCTGGTCGATCACGCCGCATTCCTCGGCGATCGGCACGATGTCCATCGGCGCAACCTGGCCGAGCGACGGGTGATCCCAGCGCAGCAGTCCTTCGACCCCGACCACCTGGCCGCGACTGCCGATCATCGGTTGGAAATGGAGCTGGAGCGCGTCGGGATTTTCAAGCTCGGCGCGCAGGCTGGATTCGATCGTATCGCGGCGCTGCACATCCGCGTCCATCGCCTCAGTGAAAATGCGGAAACAGTCCCGCCCGGCCGCTTTGGCGCGGTACATGGTGATGTCAGCCTTGCGCAACAGTTCGGACGCTTCGGCGACCTCCTTGCTGGCGAAAACGGCGCCGATCGATACGCCGACCCGCGCCTCGCGATCGCCGATCATGAAGGGCTGGCGGATAACGGCGATGATCCGTTCGCACAGCCGGCGCACATCGGCCTCCCCCTTGGGGCTGACCTGTACGATGGCGAATTCGTCGCCGCCGATGCGCGCGACCGTGTCGGTTTCGCGCACCAGCGAACGCAGTCGCTCGCCGACCTCGGCAACCAATGTGTCTCCGGCATTGTGGCCGAGCGTGTCGTTGACCTGCTTGAAGCGATCAAGATCGAGCATCAGCAGCGCAACATGCTCGCCGGCGCGGCGATAGCGGGTCAACGCCTGGCTCAGACGGTCTTCGAGCAGGGCACGGTTGGCGAGGCCGGTGAGCTGATCGTGCAGCGCCTGATGCTGGGCGATCGCCTGGCGCTCCTCCAGCTCCTTCACCAGATCGACGATCGAATGATAGAGGAAGGACATGACGAGCACGACCGCCACGCCCGAGGTCAGGATGATCGGCCAAATCGTAGGAAACAGGTCGAAACGGGACAGGGAGCTGTCCCGAATGATGCTGATGGTGGCGAAATTGGTCAGGACGAGCGTCGCCACTGCTGCCGATACGATCGGCGGGCCGACTTTTCGTGAATACCCCACCCGAACTTCTCCTGCGAGAAGCGATCCCGTTAGCCGATCAACGGTTAACAAATCGCTCAGTTTCGGGGGCGGAACAGGGCCGTTCAGTCCTCGCCGGGCAGCGAGAAATCGACGCCTTGGGCAAGCGGCAGGGCACGGCCGTAATTGATCGTGTTGGTCGCCCGCCGCATATAAGCGCGCCAGGCGTCCGAACCGCTCTCGCGGCCGCCGCCCGTCTCCTTCTCGCCGCCGAACGCGCCGCCGATTTCGGCGCCCGACGGGCCGATATTGACGTTGGCGATGCCGCAGTCCGAGCCGGCGGCGGACAGGAACAGCTCCGCCTCGCGCAGATCGGTGGTGAAGATCGAGGAGGAAAGACCTTGCGGCACGTCGTTCTGAAGGGCGATCGCTGCCTCGAGATCGGCATAGCGCAGCGCATAGAGGATCGGCGCAAATGTTTCCTTGCGCATCACCTCCGACTGGCCGGGCATCTCGACCAAAGCGGGGCGGACATAGTTGCCATGCAACGCCTCACCGCCATGCACGATGCCGCCCTGCCCGCGCGCGGCGTCCAGCGCTTTGCCCATCGCCGCGACCGCATCGCCATCGATCAGCGGGCCGACCAGCACGCCATCCTCCAGCGGGTTGCCAACGGGGAGCTTCGCCCAGACGGCCCGCAGGCGATCGACCAGGTCATCGTAGACCGCCTCATGGACGAAAAGCCGCCTGAGCGTGGTGCAGCGCTGCCCCGCCGTGCCCGCCGCGGCGAATGCGATGGCGCGGGCGGCGAGACCGAGATCGGCGGACGGCGCGACGATCATCGCATTGTTGCCGCCCAGCTCCAGCAATGTCCGGCCGAAACGGGCGGCGACGCGGGGCGAGAGCTCGCGGCCCATCCGGGTCGATCC
>CAYTMM010000079.1:0-12314 GCA_964438875.1 uncultured Sphingosinicella sp.
GGGCCGCTTGTGGATTCGTATCTTCCCTGACGTTCCCGTTTCGTCGAAGCCGGCCGAAGTCCGCATGGGCTCGGGCAAGGGTTCGCCGGAATATTGGGCGGCCCGCGTGAAGCCCGGCCGCATCCTGTTCGAGCTGGACGGCGTGCCCGGTCCGCTCGCCAAGGCCGCTTTCGAGCGCGCCGCGGAGAAGCTGCCGATCAAGACCAAGGTGGTCGCCCGCCTTGGCGAATCTCTGCTTGAGGACGCCTGACATGGCCAATATTGATGAACTCAAGAGCCAGACTGACGATCAACTGAGCGATCAGTTGCTCGAACTGAAGCGTGAGCAGTTCAACCTGCGCTTCCAGGCGGCGACCAACCAGATCGAAAAGCCGAGCCGCGTGCGCGAGGTCCGCCGCGACATCGCCCGCATCAAGACCCTGCAGAACGCGCGCGTCCGCGCCGCCAAAGCGCAGGCCTGAGGAGTATATCGATGCCCAAGCGCGTCATGACCGGCACTGTGGTGTCCGACAAGACCGACAAGACCGTGGTTGTCCTGGTCGAGCGGCGGGTGAAGCACCCGCTCTACGGCAAGATCATCAAGCGGTCGAAGAAGTATCACGCCCATGACGAGGCGAACGAGTTCAAGGCGGGAGAGACCGTGCGGATCGAGGAGACCGCGCCGATCTCGAAGCTGAAGACCTGGAAGGTGCTCGACCGGATCGATACCCATGCGACGCCGGAAAAGGCCACCGCGAAGGGCAAAGCGAAGGCGGACGCGGCCCCGGCCGAAGCCGAGACCGCCGAAGCGTAAGCGAGTTCAACTGATCGCCGGACGAGTTCCGGTTGAAGTGAAGAGAAGGAATTGGATCGATGATCCAGATGCAGTCCAACCTGGACGTCGCCGACAATAGCGGCGCCAAGCGCGTCCAGTGCATCAAGGTGCTGGGCGGCTCCAAGCGGCGTTTCGCCGGCGTGGGCGACATCATCGTCGTCTCCGTCAAGGAAGCCGCACCGCGTGGCCGCGTGAAGAAGGGCGACGTGCATAAGGCCGTCATCGTCCGGACCGCCAAGGACATTCATCGTCCGGACGGTTCGACGATCCGCTTCGATTCGAACGCGGCCGTGCTGGTCAACAACAACCAGGAGCCGATCGGCACCCGCATCTTCGGGCCGGTCGTCCGCGAATTGCGCGCGAAGAAGCATATGAAGATCATCTCTCTCGCGCCGGAGGTGCTGTAATGTCCGCCGCCAAGATCAAGAAAGGCGACAAGGTCGTCGTCCTGTCCGGCAAGGACAAGGGCCGTCACGGCGAAGTGACGAAGGTCATGCCGAAGGAGGGCAAGGTGCTCGTCTCCGGCGTCAATGTCGCGGCGCGCCATCGCAAGCCGAGCCAGGCCAATCCGCAGGGCCGGATCGAGCGGAGCGAGGCGCCGCTGCATGTGTCGAAGGTCGCGATCGAAGATCCGAAGACGGGCAAGCCTACGCGCGTCCGTTTCGAGATCCGCGACGGGAAGAAGGTTCGGGTCGCGGCCCGGTCCGGGGAGCTGATCAATGGCTGACGCCAAATATGTCGCGCGCCTGCGCGCTGATTACGACAAGCGCATCGTTCCGGCGATGATCGAAAAGTTCGGCTACAAGAACCGGATGGAAGTCCCGCGGATCGACAAGGTTGTCCTGAACATGGGCGTCGGCGAGGCGACCCAGGACAAGAAGAAGGTCGAGACGGCCGCCGCCGAGATGGAGCTGATCGCAGGCCAGAAGCCGGTGATCACCAAGGCGAAGACGTCGATCGCACAGTTCAAGCTGCGCGAGGGCATGCCGATCGGCGTAAAGGTCACGCTGCGTCGCGAGCGGATGTACGAGTTCCTCGACCGGCTGGTTACGATTGCGCTGCCGCGCGTTCGCGACTTTCGTGGTCTGAACCCGAAGTCGTTCGACGGCCGCGGCAATTACGCGATGGGTCTCAAGGAGCAGATCGTGTTCCCGGAGATCAACTATGACCGGATCGAGAAGGTCCGCGGCATGGACATCATCGTCACCACCACCGCGAGAACGGATGACGAGGCGCGCGAGCTGCTGCGCCTCTTCAACTTCCCGTTCCCGCAGGACCAGGATCAGAAGCAGGCGGCCTGAGGCCTCCTGCTTGGATAAGAGGAAGAGAACTTAAGTCATGGCGAAACTGAGTTCCGTGAACAAGAACGAGCGTCGCAAGAAGCTGGCGAAGAAATATGCCGGCCAATATGCGAAGCTGAAGGCGATCGCGAACGACGATAGCAAGGACGACACCGAGCGTCTGATTGCCCGTCTGAAGATGGCCGAGATTCCGCGCAACGCGAACCCGACCCGCATCCGCAACCGGTGCGAGCTGACGGGGCGCTCGCGCGCTTATTATCGCAAGTTCCGGCTGTCGCGCGTCATGCTGCGCGAACTGGGCAACAAGGGCCTGATTCCCGGCCTCACGAAGTCGAGCTGGTAAGGTAGAGCTATGCCATTGACCGATCCTTTGGGTGATATGCTCACCCGCATCCGCAACGGCCAGCAGGCGAAGAAGGACTCCGTCCTGTCGCCGGCGTCGAAGCTGCGCGCCCGCGTGCTCGACGTGCTGCAGCGTGAAGGCTATATCCGCGGCTATTCCGAGGAGGCGCTCGGCGCCCACAAGGGACTGCGGATCGAGCTGAAATATTTCGAGGGCCAGCCGGCGATCCAGCATGTGGCCCGTGTGTCCAAGCCAGGCCGCCGCGTCTATTCCGGTTCGCAGGAATTGCCGCGTGTGCGCAACGGTCTTGGTATCACCATCGTCTCGACGCCCCGTGGCGTTCTGTCGGACGCGGAAGCGCGGTCGCAGAATGTGGGCGGCGAAGTCCTCGCGGAGGTGTTCTGATGTCCCGCATCGGTAAGAGGCCGGTGGAGCTTCCGTCCGGCGTGACGGCGACCACCGAAGGTCAGATCCTGTCGGTGAAGGGTCCGAAGGGCACGCTCACGCTGCAGATGCGCGACGAGATCAGCTACGAGATTGGCGAAGGCGCGATCAGTGTCCAGCCGGCCAATGCGACCAAGCAGGCGCGGGCCTTCTGGGGCATGCAGCGCACGCTGGTGCAGAATCTCGTCACCGGGGTGAGTGAAGGTTTCACCAAGGTGCTGGAGATCACTGGCGTCGGCTATCGCGCCGCGGCGCAGGGCAAGAAGCTGAACATGAAGCTCGGCTTCTCGCACGATGTCGATATCGCGATCCCGGACGGGCTCGAGGTGAAAACGCCGGACGCGACCACGGTCGAGATCAGCGGCATCGATCGCCAGAAGGTCGGCCAGCTCGCCGCCGAGATCCGCCGCTGGCGCAAGCCCGAGCCCTATAAGGGCAAGGGCATCAAGTATCGCGGCGAATATATCTTCCGCAAGGAAGGGAAGAAGAAGTAAGCCATGGCGAAGATCAACACATTCGATAAGCGGCGCCAGCGCGTCCGCACGTCGCTCCGCCAGCGTGCTGGCGACCGCGCCCGTCTCAGCGTTCATCGCTCAGGCCGGCACATATACGCGCAGGTCATTGTCGATGGCGAAGGCCGCACCGTGGCCTCTGCCTCGACGCTGGAGAAGGACGCCCGGGCCAAGACCGGCGCGACTGTCGCCAGTGCGCAGGAAGTCGGCAAGCGGCTCGCCGAGCGCGCGAAGGCCGCCGGCATCACCAAGGTCGTCTTCGATCGCGGTGGCTTCCTGTTCCACGGCCGCGTGAAGGCGCTCGCCGACGCCGCCCGCGAAGGCGGATTGGAGTTCTAATGATGTCTGACGAAAACACCCAGACCCCCGAAGCCCAGGCTGCCGCTCTCGAGGCCGCGCCGGTCGAAGGCGGCGATCGTCCCGAGCGCGGTGCGCGCGGTCCGCGTGGTGGCCGTGGCCGTGGCGGCGGCGATCGTGGTGGCCGTGGCGGTCGTCGCGACGACAACCGCCGTGGCGGCCGTGGCGGCGACGAGGATGGCGGCGAGGAGCTGATCGAGAAGCTCGTCCACATCAACCGCGTCTCCAAGACGGTGAAGGGCGGCAAGCGCTTCGGCTTCGCGGCGCTCGTGGTGGTCGGCGACGGCAAGGGGCGCGCGGGCTTCGGTCACGGCAAGGCCCGCGAAGTGCCGGAGGCGATTTCTAAGGCGACTGCGGCGGCCAAGAAAGCGATGGTCCGCGTTCCGTTGCGCGAAGGCCGAACGCTGCACCATGATGGTCTCGGCCATTTCGGTGCCGGCCGCGTCTATGTCCGTTCGGCCCCGGCCGGCACCGGCATCATTGCCGGTGGTCCGATGCGAGCCGTGTTCGAGAGCCTTGGCGTCGCCGACGTGGTGACCAAGTCGATCGGTACGTCCAATCCCTACAACATGATCCGCGCGACCTTCGAGGCGCTCGGCGACCAGACGTCGCCCAAGAGCGTCGCGCAGCGCCGGGGCAAGAAGATCGCCGACCTGATGGCGCGTCGCGAAGGCCTCACGGCCGCCGAGGCGGACGCTCAGGCCGAAGCGGTCGCGGAGTAAGCGTCATGGCAAAAGTGAAAATCACCCAGACGGGCTCTCCGATCCGTCGCACGAAGGACCAGCGGGCCACGCTCGCCGGTCTGGGGCTCAACAAGATGCACAAGACGGTCGAACTGGAGGACACCCCCGAGGTCCGCGGCATGATCCGGGCGGTGCGGCATCTGGTGTCGGTCGAAGGTTAAACTCGATCGTCATCCTGACGAAAGTCAGGACTCATGAACACCGAAGCCGGTGACACTTGCTTCGGATGCGGCGTTCATTGATCCCGGATCAAGTCCGGGATGACGAACTAGACAAGTCCCAGCCTATGCTGGAACAGCGCGACAAAAGCGAAAGCGAGTGCAGAATATGAAACTCAACGACATCCGCGACAACAAGGGTGCCCGCAAGAGCCGCGTGCGCGTCGGCCGGGGCATCGGTTCGGGCCTGGGCAAGACTGCCGGGCGTGGCCAGAAGGGCCAGAAGAGCCGCTCGGGCGTTTCGATCTGGGGCTTCGAGGGCGGTCAGATGCCGCTTCACATGCGGCTGCCGAAGCGCGGCTTCAACAATCCGTTCGCCAAGGATTATGCCGAGGTGAATCTCGGCGCTGTCCAGAAGCTGATCGATGCAAAGAAGCTCGATGCCAAGGCCGTTATCGATCATGATGCGCTGAAAGCGGCGGGCGTGGCGCGCGGCGGCAAGCATGGCGTGCGCTTGCTCGGCAAGGGCGAGCTGACCGCGAAGCTGAATTTCAAGGTCGCCGGCGTCTCCAAGGGCGCGCAGGAAGCGATCGAGAAGGCCGGCGGTTCCGTCGAGATCATAGAGATCGTGCCGGCCGCCGAAAAGGCCGCTGCCAAGAAGGGCAAGAGCGAGCGCCGGGCCAAGAAGGCACAAGCCTGAACCCCGTCGCGCGCGGTAAAGGCTGACAAGCCCGAACCGGACACTATATGAAGCGGCGGGGGGCCTGATGGCCTGCCGCCGCTTTTATCTTTTCAAGGCAAGAACGACACATGGCATCCACCGCCGACCAGATGGTCGCCAATCTCAATCTGGCGAACTTCGCCAAGGCGACCGAGCTCAAGAAGAGGCTGTGGTTCACGCTCGGCGCCCTGGTCGTCTTCCGCCTCCTGAGCTTCGTGCCGCTGCCCGGCATCGATCCGCGTTCACTGTCGGCCCTGTTCGATACGACGCGCGGCGGCGTGCTCGATTTCTTTAACATGTTCTCAGGCGGCAGCCTGGAGCGGATGAGCCTGATCGCGCTGGGCGTCATGCCCTACATCACCGCGTCGATCGTCATGCAGCTCGCCAGCTCGATGTCGCCGACGCTCGCCGCCCTCAAGAAAGAGGGCGAGAGCGGGCGCAAGAAAATCAACCAATATACCCGCTACGGTACGGTGCTGCTTTGCGCGATCCAGGGTTATTTCATGGCCGTGGCGCTGGAAAGCTGGGGCGCCGGTACCGGCCAGTCGGCGGTGATCGATCCGGGCATGCTGTTCCGCATCACCGTGGTCATCAGCCTGGTCGGCGGCACGATGTTCCTGATGTGGCTGGGCGAGCAGATCACCAGCCGGGGCGTCGGCAATGGCATCTCGCTGATCATCATGGCGGGCATTGTCGCCCAGCTTCCGACCGCGCTGGCACAGATGTTCGAAGGCGGCCGCACCGGCAGCCTCGATCCCTTTCTTATCGTCATGATCGTGGCGATGGCGATCGTACTGGTGCTCTTCATCTGCTTCATGGAACGTGCCCAGCGCCGGGTGCTGATTCAGTATCCCAAGCGCCAGAGCGCGCGGGGCCAGATCCAGCAGGAGCGCAGCCACCTGCCGCTCAAGGTCAACAGCGCGAACGTGATCCCGCCGATCTTCGCCTCGTCGATCCTGCTGATGCCGCTTACCATCGCCCAGTTTGCCGGGCAGCAGCAGGATTCGGACAGCGCCTGGGGCGAGTTCGTGATCACGCTGACCACTTCGTTGCAGCATGGCGCGCCGCTCTATATGTTCCTCTACGGTGCGCTGATCGTCTTCTTCTGCTTCTTCTACACCTCAGTCGTGTTCAATCCGGAGGAGACGGCGGAAAATCTGAAGAAGCATGGTGGCTTCATCCCCGGCATCCGGCCGGGCAAGCGGACCCAGGACTATCTGGATTATGTGCTTACGCGCATCACGGTGGTCGGCGCGGCGTATTTGACGCTGACCTGCCTTATCCCGGAATATCTGATCGCGCGGGCGGGGATTCCCTTCTATCTGGGCGGCACCAGCCTGATCATCGTCGTCAACGTGACGATGGACACGGTGACGCAGATTCAGAGCCATCTCATCGCCCATCAATATGGCGATCTCATCAAGAAGGCGAAGCTGAAGGGCGGCGGGCCGCGGCGCATTTAGCACCGGCGGCCGGGTGCGACATTCGCGCGCAGCGCGCGCGCAGGTGACGGGGGCTTGTCATGACGGCGATGAACATCATCCTTCTCGGGCCTCCGGGCGCGGGCAAGGGAACTCAGGCGGATCGACTGGTCGACAATCGCGGTATGGTCCAGCTTTCGACCGGCGACATGTTGCGCGCTGCCGTGAAGGCCGGCACGCCGGTCGGGCTTCAGGCCAAGGCGGTGATGGAGGCGGGCGCGCTTGTGTCGGACGAGATTGTCTCGGCGCTGATCGACGACAAGCTGACACAGATCGGGCCGGACGCCGGCGCGATCTTCGATGGCTATCCGCGCACCGCCGCGCAGGCCGAATCGCTGGACGGCATCCTTGCCAAGCATGGCCGTACGCTCGACCATGTGATCGAGCTGGAGGTGAACGAGGACGCCTTGGTCGATCGCATTACTGGGCGCTTTACCTGCGCGAGCTGCGGTGAGGGCTACCACGATCGCTACAAGCCGCCGGTGGCGGAAGGCACCTGCGATGAATGCGGCGGGCACGAGTTCAAGCGCCGGCCCGACGACAATGAGGAAACGGTGCGCACCCGCATGGCCGAATATCGCGCCAAGACCGCGCCGATCCTGCCACTCTACGAAGCGCGTGGCTTGGTCGCGCGCGTCGACGGCATGGCCGGAATCGCTGAAGTCGGCACCGCCATCGACATGATCCTGGACGACTGACCGGACAGGCAGGCGCGGCTTCTGCTGCATAAATGACGGCGTGATTTAGTCCGGCAATTGAACGTGCACGGACGTGCGTCTGCTCCGCTGAGCACAGCCGCTTGGAATCGACGAAAAAGTGCTATGTTCGCGCGCCGCGCGACTCCGGCTTTTCTGGCTGGAGCGTCATCACATTTGCGAGGGGGGACAGGAAATATGGGCACGGGTGCCAGCGAGCATGTCGATCTGAACGGCTTCATGGAGGGCGTGAAGCGTCGCAATCCGGGGCAGCCGGAATTCGTCCAGGCGGTCCAGGAAGTAGCCGAGGATATTTTCGAGTTCATGGACGACAAGGAGGATTATCACCGCTGGCAGATCCTGCGCCGTATCGCCGAGCCGGACCGGATCGTCTCCTTCCGCGTCTGCTGGGAGGACGACAATCACAATATCCGCGTCCAGCGTGGCTATCGCGTCCAGAACAACAACGCGATCGGCCCCTATAAGGGCGGAATCCGCTTTCACCCCTCGGTCAACGAGTCGATCCTGAAGTTCCTCGCCTTCGAACAGACCTTCAAGAATGCGCTGACCGGTCTGCCGATGGGCGGCGGCAAGGGTGGCGCGAACTTCAATCCGAAAGGCAAGTCGGACGGCGAGATCATGCGTTTCTGTCAGTCCTTCATGACCGAGCTGTACCGCCATATCGGTGCGGATGTGGACGTTCCGGCTGGCGATATCGGCGTGGGCGGTCGCGAGATCGGCTATATGTTCGGCCAATACAAGCGGATCACCAACCAGTTCACCGGCGTCCTGACCGGCAAGGGCATGGAATATGGCGGCTCGCTGATCCGCCCCGAGGCGACCGGCTATGGCGCGGTCTATTTTCTGCTGAACATGCTGAAGACGAAGGATCGCGATCTGACCGGCCTTTCCGCTGTCATCTCCGGCTCCGGCAATGTTGCGACTCATGCAGCGGAGAAGATCAACCATCTCGGTGGCAAGGTGCTGACCTTGTCCGACAGCCAGGGCTTCATCCACGATCCGGACGGCATCACCCAGGAGAAGATCGACTGGGTGAAGGCGCACAAGACCCGCCGGCGCGGCCGGATCAGCGAGTATGCCGAGGAGTATAAGAACGCGACCTTCCACGAGGGTAAGACGCCCTGGGGCGTGACATGCGACGTGGCGCTCCCCTGCGCGACGCAGAACGAACTGCTCGGCGAGGATGCGCGTACCCTCGTCAAGAACGGCTGCATCGGCGTCTCCGAAGGCGCCAACATGCCGACCGATCTGGAAGGCGTGCACGTCTTCAAGGACGCGAAGATCCTCTATGCCCCCGGCAAGGCCTCCAATGCCGGCGGCGTCGCCGTCTCCGGCCTGGAGATGAGCCAGAATTCCGAACGTCGCGCCTGGAAGGAAAGCGAGCTCCAGCAGATGCTCAAGGACATCATGGAGGGCATCCACAAGAGCTGCCTGGAATATGGCGACCGCGGCGGCGGCTATACCGACTATGTGAAGGGGGCGAACATCGCCGGCTTCAAGAAGGTCGCCGACGCGATGCTGGCCTTTGGGGTGGTCTAAGCGGCCGAGACTAAGCGGGAAAATGCGAATGCGTTTTCCCGCTTAGACGAAGAGACCGCGCAGACCGGACGGCGGGTCGGCCAGTTCATCTGGCCGAACCCGACCGACGGCGCGGCTTTGCCGCGACGCCCTTCCTATTTCCCCCTGCCGCGATGAGGCTTCGGCCCCTTGCGAAACGGCTTGGCCTGGTGCCGCGCTGGCGGTGGCCCGCTGCGCCGGTTCGCCTTCGCCGCGTCGCGCGGGGTGCCCTGCACCGGTTCGATCCGGATATCGCCCTCGCCATCCGCATCGCGCCCAGCCGTCCGCTTCAGCGCCGCCGCGAACTTGCCCGCCGCCTCGCGTCGCACCTCAAACATCGTCTCGTTCGCGGCGATCCGGATCGCGCCGATCTCGTTCTTGGTGATATGTCCGCGCCGGCAGAGCAAAGGCAGCAGCCAGCGCGGATCAGCATTGTGCCGCCGGCCCACATCCATGCGGAACCAGATCGTGTCCTCGAAGCCGGGACGTGGCCCTTCGGGTCGCTGCGGTCGGACGCTGGCGTCGGACACTTCCTCCGCGGCCGGCAGCTTCGCGCGGTGCATGCGGACCAAAGTCGCTGCGATTTCTTCGGGAGTCTTCTGCTCGAGCAGCCGCGCGGCCAGCTCCCGGTCCTCCGCCTCGATCTCCACTGGAGCCAGCAAGGCCGCCAGCATTCGCTCGCGATCCGCCTTGGCAATGTCCGCCGGTGTCGGCGGCGAAATCCACTGGGTCTCGATCCGCGCGTTCCGCATCACCTGTTCGACCCGGCGACGGCGCGGATAGGGGACGACCAGCACGGCGATACCCTTCTTGCCTGCGCGTCCGGTCCGCCCCGAACGGTGCTGCAAGGTCTCCGCGTCGCGCGGCAGCTCGACATGGACGACCAGGCTGAGCTTCGGCAGATCGATGCCCCGCGCTGCCACGTCGGTCGCGACCAGGATGCGCGCCCGCCCGTCGCGCAGCGCCTGCAGCGCATGGTTGCGCTCGCTCTGGCTGTGCTCGCCGGAGAGGGCGACGGCATTGAAGCCGCGCTCGGTCAGGCTCGAATGCAGCCGCCGCACATTGTCGCGCGTCGCGCAGAACAGGAGCGCCGAATCCGCCTCGTGCAGCCGCAGCAGGTTCACCACCGCATGCTCGATCTCGGCCGGCGCGACGGTCATCGCCTGGTAGGTGATGTCGCCATGGCCACGCTCCTCGCCGATCGTCGAGATGCGCAACGCGTCGTTTTGATAGCGCTTCGCCAGCGCGACGATCGGCTTTGGCATAGTGGCGGAGAAGAGCAGGGTGCGGCGTTCCTGCGGCGTCGCGTCGAGGATCTCTTCCAGATCCTCGCGAAAGCCCATGTCGAGCATCTCGTCCGCCTCGTCGAGTATCGCGACCTTCAGTTCGCTGAGGTCCAGAGCGCCGCGCTCCAGATGATCGCGCAAACGGCCTGGTGTGCCGACCACGATATGCGCGCCATAGGACAGGCTCCGGCGCTCCTTGGACGGATCCATCCCGCCGACGCAGGTGGCGATCCGCGCCCCGGCCTTGCCGTAGAGCCAGATCAATTCGCGGCTGACCTGAAGGGCCAGCTCGCGGGTCGGCGCGATGGCCAGCGCCAGCGGCACGCCGGCCGGGGGCAGGCCGCCTGCATCGTTCAGCAATTGCGGCGCGATGGCCAGCCCGAAGGCGACGGTCTTGCCGGAGCCCGTCTGGGCGGAAACGATAAGGTCGTGGCCGTCGGCCTCGGCCTCCAGCACGGCGGCCTGCACTGGCGTCGGCGCCGTATAGCCGCGCGCGGCAAGCGCTTCGCCGAGCAGCGGCGGAAGATGTTCGAATGTCATATGTCGTCCAATTGCGGTGCCGGCGCAAAGCGCGTCGCGCACCATGTCATGAGGGAAGGCCGGGACTCGTCCTATAACGCCTGCCCTGCGGCCCATCCGCTAGCCCATGCCCACTGAAAATTATAGCCCCCAAGCCAGCCTGTGACGTCCACCGCCTCGCCGATTGCGTAAAGGCCGGGCACCCGGCGCGCTTCCATCGTCTGCGAGGAGAGGTCGGCGGTGCTGATCCCGCCCACCGTGACTTCCGCCTTGGCGAAGCCTTCGCTGCCGCTGGGTCGGAAGCGCCAGTCTGCCAGCCGCCCCGCCGCCGCGCGCAGCTTCGCGTCGGGCAGGTTGGCGAGTTCGCCCCACAGCCCGATCTTCTTCGCCAGCGCCTCGGCCAGCCGGTCCGGCAGCAACTCGCCGATCAGGGTGTGAAAATGCGTTTTCGGCCGCGCCCGCTTGGCCACCACCGGCCAGTGCGCCGCCTGATCGGGTAGGAAATCGACACCAATCTCCTCGTCATTTCGCCAATAGGAGGAGATTTGCAGGATGGCGGGGCCGGACAGGCCGCGATGGGTGAACAGAGCGGCCTCGCGGAACGCCGCCTTGCCCGTTCGTGCTACCACCTCGGCGGAGACGCCGGACAGCTCGCGGAACAGCAGGTCCTCGCCGCTCAAGGTCAGCGGCACGAGCGCCGGGCGCGGCTCCACGATCTTCAATCCGAATCGCCGCGCCAGATCGTAGGCGAAGCCGGTCGCCCCCATTTTCGGGATCGACGGCCCGCCGGTCGCGATCACGAGCGCCGGCGCGGTCGCTACCTCGTCGCCGTAGCGCACCATGTACAGCCCGTCGGCATGACTCACCTCGATGATCGGCCGACCCAGCGAAATCCGCACATTGCCCTTCGCGCATTCCGCCATCAGCAGGCCGACAATATCCTTCGCCGAACCGTCGCAGAAAAGCTGGCCCAGCGTCTTTTCATGCCAGGCGATTTTGTAGCGATCGACCAGGGCGATGAAGTCGGCCGGGGTGTAGCGCCGCAGCGCCGATTTGGCGAAATGCGGGTTGGCGGACAGGAACCGGTCCGGCGCGGCGTGGACATTGGTGAAATTGCAGCGCCCGCCCCCGGAGATCAGGATTTTCTTCCCTGGGCGCTCGGCATGGTCGATTACCAGCACCTTGCGTCCGCGCTGCCCCGCCACGCCCGCGCACATAAGCCCGGCCCCGCCCGCGCCGAGGATGATCGCGTCGAAGGAAGCGGTGCCCGTCATGCCTGCTCTCCCACAAAGAAGAAGGGCCGCCCGGCAGGGGCGGCCCTTCGAGAATAGTCCGGCTAATGGAAGTTTTACCCGAGCAGTT